>JALWLB010000184.1 GCA_027081145.1 Campylobacterales bacterium | reverse complement strand
AAGAACATCATCTATACTTAGCATCGATCCTTTTGCCACCATCTCTGGCTTTAATCTATTTATAACAATATGTTTTTGCACCTCTAAACCATCTTTTGCTTTTTGACTCTTTGCATCTATAATACCTATAACTCTATCTGCATCTCTAACAGAGCTTACATCTGGAGTTGTTACGATAATAGCTCTATCGGCTAAAAATATAGAGTGCTCAAACCCACTCTCAATACCAGCAGGAGAATCTAATATAATAAAATCAAACTCTTTTTTCAAATCATCTAAAAGCACTTTTACTTTATCTTTTTCCAACACATTTTTATCTTTTGTTTGCGAAGCTGGTAAAAAGTATAAATTTTTTGCTCTTTTATCATTAATAAGAGCTTGAGCAAGATTGCATCTTCCATCCATCACATCAACACAATCATACACAATACGATTTTCAAGTCCCAAAATCATATCAAGATTTCTAAGACCTATATCAAAATCAACTGCAACCACCTTTTTACCAAGCTCAGCCAATCCAACCGATAAATTTGCCGAAAGAGTAGATTTTCCAACACCACCTTTACCAGATGTTATTGTTATTATTTCTCCCATATCAAAACCTCTTAATTTTTATCATAATCTATAATTTTATTTTTTGAAATCCAAGGCATCATCTCTCTTAGAGATTTACCAGTCTGCTCTATTAAAGATGCTTTTGCACTATTTCTCTCTGCATTCATTCTAGTATAACCCGCTCTTTTTTCTAAAATAAAATCTTTTGCAAATGACCCATTTTGAATCTCTTTTAAAATCTTTTTCATCGCTTTTTTACTCTGCTTACCTATCACTCTAGGTCCACTAACATAATCTCCATACTCAGCAGTATTACTAATTGAGTATCTCATATCTGCAATTCCACCTTGATACATAAGATCAACTATCAATTTTAGCTCATGCAAACACTCAAAATATGCAAGTTCAGGTGCATAACCAGCCTCTGTCAAAGTTTCAAAACCTGCTTGTACAAGTGCTGTTACTCCTCCACAAAGAACAGCTTGTTCTCCAAAAAGATCGGTCTCTGTCTCATCTTTGAAAGTTGTTTTTATAATTCCTGTTCGTCCCCCACCAATTGCACTTGCATACGATTTTGCTATCTCTAATGCATCTCCTGAAGCATTTTGATAGATCGCTATAAGATCAGGGATTCCGCCACCTTGAACAAATTCACTTCTAACAGTATGACCTGGGGCTTTTGGAGCTACCATAATAACATCTATATCTTCTTGAGGCACTATTTGACCATAATGGATATTAAATCCATGACCAAATGCTATAATATCACCTCTATTTAAATTTGGCTCTATCTCATTTGTATAAATTTCTGCTTGAATTTCATCTGGTAAAAGTATCATAATAAGATCTGCTCTTTTGGAGGCTTCTGCTACGCTTAATACTTCAAACCCTTTTGCTTTAGCTTTTTTTGCTGAATTTGAGTTTTCTCTTAATCCAACAATTACCTCTACTCCACTATCTCTTAAATTTTCAGCATGAGCATGACCTTGTGAGCCAAATCCAATCATCGCCACTTTTTTCTTTTTTATAATTTCTATATCACAATCTTTATCATAATACACCGTTATTGCCATATTTTATAGTCCTTTTTAAGTTTATTTCACTTTACAAAATAATACTAAATGTTAACTTTACTTTATATCAAAAATAAAGTTTACGACTTTTGATTATAGAGTTACTATTTAATTCTGTAGAAGGTGAATTTTGTTTTAAGGATTTTTGAACTTTATATTTTTGAATATATGCACTTGGATATTTTTTTTGAATAGTTTTAAGTTTTTTTTGTATATCTTGGAAGCTTTTAGAAAAACCTACACTAAATCTGTAAAA
>JALWLB010000183.1 GCA_027081145.1 Campylobacterales bacterium | reverse complement strand
GCCAATAGATAAAAATCAAATCTATAGCATTTTAGTAAAAGTTTTAAACTCCAAAGGTTACACTCTAAGAGACAATGGAAGTTTTTTAGAGGTTATTAGAAATTCAGATGCTACAAAAAGTGCTCCACCTCTGTATGGACATAGTGATATATCTGAAATACAAACTAGCATAATAGGATTAAAAAATTTAAATGTTAGAACAATTTTAAGACAAATTAATTTTCTTTTAAGTAGATATGGAAAAATTACTCTATCATATGAGACAAACTCTATTATAGTGACAGATTATCCTCAAAACATAAGAGCAATTAGAAATTTGGCAAAAAGATTGGATAAAAAACCAGATACTATAGTAGAGTTTATAGAGCTCTCTCATGCAAGTTCAAAAGATGTATTTTCTAAAATATCAAAAATAACAAACTCACTTTTTAATAAAAAGATAGAGACTCAAAAGGTGAATGTTTTTGAAGATCAAGGAACAAACTCTATTATTATTGTAGGTACACAAGAGCAGATCGATAAATTAAGCCCGTATATTTACCAATTGGATAACTCAAGTGAAGTTGCAGGTAAAAGAATAGAGATAGTATATGTAAAAAATGCAGATGCAAATAAAATTGCTGCCACTTTAAATAAACTACTCTCAAATAAGAGCTTTGTAAAAAATATAAAAACAGAAGATCCATCTAAAAAAGCCTCCAAAGCTCTTGAAAAAACTTCTAAAAATAAAGCAACTCCTTTAAGTGAACCAAAACAGAATAAAACATCACCATTTCCTCTACATGATAACAATAAACCGGTTGTTACAGTTGATGAAGAGTTAAATGCAGTAATAGTTTATGCCGGAGATAAAGAGATAAAAGAGATAAAAGCTCTCATAACTCAACTTGATGTTGAAAGAGAACAGGTCTATGTTCAAGCAAAAATTTTAGAGATAAATGAAAAAGAGGCTCTATCTTTGGGAGCAAAATATGGAATTGGTGGTGGAATGATTACCGATTCTGGATTGTACGGTTTTAGTGGACAACTTGGTGGTAGTCTGGATTCAATAATAAGTTTAAAAAATTTATTGGGTACAAGTTTTGTTATACCAAATATCAAAAAAGCACTCTCACTTGGAACTACAATATCACTACTAAAAAACAACAATGCGGCAAATTTGATATCTCAACCATCTCTTCTTTGTATAAACAATAAAGAGTCATCCATGTATGTAGGACAAACCCAATCAGTAGTCACATCTGCAAGTACAGGAAATAGCACAACAGATCTAACAAGACAAAGTTTTACAAGAGAAGATATAGGTTTGACTATGAAAGTAAAACCTAGAATTTCAGCTGATAATAAAGTTGTTTTAGAAGTTACTACAATTTTAGAAGATGTATTACCAAACTCAAAAGCTGGTTTTCCTACAACCACAAAAAGAGAGGTAAAAACAACTGCAATTGTACAAAATGGTGAAACTGTAATCATAAGTGGACTTGTGAAAAATAAAATTAGTGAAGGTGTAACAAAAATTCCACTTTTGGGTGATATTCCACTTCTTGGTATCCCTTTTAGACACAAAGAAGAATCAAATGATAAAGTAAATTTAATCATTATGCTAACCCCTTATATAGTAAAAAAGAGTCAAGATCTATCAAATATTAGAGCTACACTTGGTAAAATTAGTCTTATTGAAGATATTCTTGCAAAAGAGATTGAAAAAAAGTATGCAAATGGAGAGAATATCTTTCAACAACAGAGTTCTACAACAAGAAGAATAGTTTTAAACAAAGATGGCAAAGCTTTTGAAATTAGTAGAGATAAGTTTGGTAATGAGATAAAAAGAGAGTTAATAAAACTAGATACAAAAGAGTTAAAATGAATCCAGAAAATAGCAATATAG
>JALWLB010000182.1 GCA_027081145.1 Campylobacterales bacterium | reverse complement strand
ACAACCTAATTACTATAGCTATGGCTAAAAATACTGCAAGGATATAGTGCCATTCCCACATACCTGAACGGATTGCTTTTGCTGTAGCTTTTGCTATTTCATAAGATACCTCTATACCATTGTTTGCTAATTGCGTTTGAATTATTTCAGAATTTGTCCTCCAAGAAAGAAAAGTTTTCCTAAGAGCTACTGTAGCCAAAAGACCAAGGACTGAAAAAGCTAAAAGCCAATGCCAAACTCTATATAATTTTGTAAATTTTTTTTCCATAATAAATTCCTTAAATCTTAATGAGCATATACTTTAGCAAACTGAGATACATTTGAAAAATATGGTGGAAACTCAAAGAAAACTCGAAAAGATTTTGCTTCTCCTGGTTTTAAATCAGTTGCAACTACAAACTCTTTTGTAATTGACTGAGGTTTATAAATCACGCCATAACCACCACCAAAAAAATCAGCGATACCACTAGGTGCGTACCAGTTTGCAGATGCAACTTTTCCTGTAGCATGACCCTTATTTACAATCTTAATCTCAAAAGTAACTTCACCTATATTATGATTTCCCTCGTTTTTAACTATACCAGTATACACTATTTTTTCAATTGATAAGATACGCTTATTTTTAAGTTTATATAATTTTACTTTTTTTGTATATTTATCAACAACAACTACCGAAAACCCAGCAATAAGAGATGTTATTAAAGCTATTGAAAATATCATAGGGACTCGTAGTTTTTTTTCAGGTTGTTTTAGTGCAGCAAGAACTCCAACGATAAAAATTATAAGTATAACACCAAATACAATAAAATGCCAATAGTTTAATGCGCTCATCGACAACTAGCCTCCAGTGAAGTGTTAAAATTATTTGAATATGTAAATGGTGAGACTATAATCTTAAAATCAATCTCATTTGCGACTACTATATCCTCTTCAATAATCGACATTTTTTTTAGTGGCTTAAATTTATAAATAAAATCTTTTAGTTTATTAGAGCTTGATCTATGTATTGTGGCTGTTATCAAACATGATTCAAAATTTCTAGTGGATAAGTTAGTTAATTTTCCATGAACCACTACAGCTTTTGTAAATTGAAGTTTTTTTTGGCTAGTTAGTATTGTTTGATTTTTAAACAATATATCATGCATCATTGTATACCCAATAAAAGGAGAGACTAATAAAAAAATAAATGAAAAAATTGCTAAAAACAAAGACAATCTTTTCTTTTTTCTAAATAATATACTAAAAACAACTAGTAAAATAAAAACAAGTAAAATCCCTCCAAAAAGAATGAAATCATAAGTGATTAAACCATCTAAAAAGGAAGTGATTTTATTTTTCATTTTTTAATTATTCCCCTCTTAAGGGGCACCTTGTCTTGAATTTTTCTCAGCTATTCCACTCATGTTAAATCTTCGAGCTAGCTCTTGTTTGATCCTATCTGGAGATATATTTTTAGATGCAAGTGCGACCAATATGTGGTAAGTTAAGTCTGCTGCTTCATAAATTATCTCTGACTCATCATCATCTTTATATGCAAAGGTAAATTCTCCAGCTTCTTCTATAACTTTTTTTAGTATAGTATTGTCACCTTTTGCAAACAGTTTTGCTGTCCATGAACTATCAGGGTCTGCATTTTTACGCTCACAAATTGTATGATAGAGAGTATCTATCACTCCATACATAATATCTGTGTCTATTTCAACTTCAAAATTGGCTTTGCCAGATTCTAACTCTGTAAAAAAACATGAACGCCTACCTGTGTGACAAGCTACACCCTCTTGAGTTACTTTAATAAGCAAAGTATCATTATCACAATCAACACTAAAAGAGTGAATTTTTTGGATATGTCCACTACTCTCACCCTTTTTCCAGATACGTTGTTTAGTTCTAGAGAA
>JALWLB010000181.1 GCA_027081145.1 Campylobacterales bacterium | reverse complement strand
GTTTTCAACTCTTTTGCCTCTACTTCAAAATTTACTAAAGACTCTTTTTCTTGTTTATACTCTTTTTTTATACCATTTGTTATCATGTATAAAAAGATCAATCCAAAGATTAAAACACCAACTAAAATTGCAAAATCTCTTTTTCTCATATAGCTATCTTTATAGTTATTTTATTCTCTTGCAGTAACCAATCTTTTATATTAAACTCTTTAGCAACTTTTTGCTCTAAATTTTGAGCATCCAAAGCTGATGCAAGAGTTATATCAACACTTAAATTTTGTTTATCAATTTCAATATGAGTGATAGATGCTTTGTTTGGAAGCTTTAATTTACTAAGTTTATACAAAGCATCTCTTATCTTTTTTTGCTCTTTGAACTGTTTTGTTAGAGATTTTTTTATACTTTTTATCTGTATCATTGTTTGTGGTAAATCATACTTTTTTATTAGCTTTGATTTTGTCTCTTTTAGTGTTTGAAGCTCACTCTTATAAGTTAGATATTCTATTGTAAAAGATATAAAAAATAGAACAAACAGACTAATAATAGCATAGATAGTTTTATTTGATAGTTGTATCTCTGAGGTTAATGCAATATTTATCTTTTTATTTGAAAGGGTTAAGTCTTTTAAATGTTTATCTATATTTGAGCTTGTATTTGTACATCTTCTTGGAATTTGAATTAAAAGATCATCTATCTTTGTTAGAGCTGAAAAAGCATCAATTATGGTGCATTCATTTATATCTTTTAACTCATTTTGGGCAAAATATACACCCTTTATATCTCTTTTATCAACAAAAATTTCTTCAAAAAATTTAGAAATTTCCTCTTTATTGTAAGCTATTATGATAAATTCATCATCACTTTTTGTTACGAGATAAGAGAAGTTTCCATCTGGCAATGAATTTTCAAAAACAGATTTTGCCAACTTTTTTGCAGATCTAACATTTGTAACTGGTAATTTTACCTTTTTTATCCAATAAAATTGAGGAGATAATATAACATGAAAGTTACCCCTTTTTGTAATGCGAGTCTTTTTTGTTACAAAAATGATCTCTTTATTACTCTTTAGTGTTTTTATCAATACTCTCTATCCTCGCACTATTTATATCAAAATCAAAACTAACTGTTTGATTAAATTCATCTGTATTTAAAATAACTTGGCATTCTACCAAATATTTACTGTTTTTGTCAAAGTCTGTAATATTATAAATCTTTTTAATCTTTTTTAACTCATCTGGTGGATCTTTAAAAAGAGTACAATAATCGCTATCTTGCATATCAAAATCATCTCTTATTAATAACTTCATAACTTCACTACTAACTCTATTGCAATCTAATAATCCATACTTTTTTGTATCTCCAAAATAAAAAAATCTATCAAAATCATTTTCTGTTATAGCAAATATCCTCTCATCATGGCTTAATTTATAGTAGTGATTAAATATCTTCTTTAAATGGTTAAAACTAAAAACTTTACCCTCTCTAAAATCAAAATCCAAAGCAGAAATTTCACTAAATGGAGCTCTTTCTTCTTGGTCTTGATCGATCGTATCTAATAGCAAATCTATAAAAAGGGCACTATCGCTAAGTCTGTAAAAAGCTGAAAATTTCTCTAAAGGAGTGAGCAAAAATTCACTTGTTAAATTTACATCCCCATTTTTAGAGTTTTGTACCAATTGATTTAGTAGATAATTTAAATTGATTCTATCCATTTTTGTCTCTACCATCATACCAATAGTTATACCACTCTTCTCATCATATAATCCTGGTAAAGTTGAATTTGATAAAAACATATCAAGAGTTTGTGAATCGTTTATATCTTTACTAAAATTTTTGATAATTTTTACAAAATCTTTAAAAACTAGTGAAAATTGATTTTGTGCATCAATATAAGCAACTC
>JALWLB010000180.1 GCA_027081145.1 Campylobacterales bacterium | reverse complement strand
TTTTGTATTTTTTATTTTTTTTTTTTTATCTTTTTGTTTTGTTTTTAGTAAATTGTTTAAAAGAGATTCAAAAAAATCTTGTTTTTTTTCATATTTAGTATTTTTAAGTATTTTATTAAATAATTTAGTATCTTTAGTATTTAATTGTTCATTTAAAATTAATGCACTCATGGCAATCCTTTATATCTACTAATATATAAAAATTTATAGCAAGATGTGTTCCAAATTTTCGTTTTTTAAACTTTTTAGATACAATTTCGAAAAATTTTAGGAAGATTATGAGTAATATAAGAAATATAGCAGTTATTGCCCATGTTGATCATGGCAAAACAACATTAGTAGATGAACTTTTAAAACAATCAGGTACTCTTGATAATCATAAAGACATAGATGAAAGAGTTATGGATAGTAATGACTTGGAAAAAGAGAGAGGTATTACAATTCTTTCTAAAAATACAGCTATCTCATATAAAAATTTTAAAATCAATATCATAGATACTCCAGGTCATGCAGATTTTGGTGGTGAGGTTGAGAGAGTTTTAAAAATGGTTGATAGTGTTTTGCTTTTAGTTGATGCTCAAGAAGGTGTTATGCCTCAAACAAAATTTGTTGTAAAAAAAGCACTATCTTTAGGATTAAAACCTATTGTAGTGATAAATAAAATAGACAAACCAGCAGCTGAGCCAGATAGAGTAGTTGATGAAATATTTGATCTATTTGTTGCTCTTGAAGCCAATGATGAGCAACTTGAATTTCCAGTAGTATATGCAGCAGCAAAAGAGGGTTATGCAAAATATCATCTTGAAGATGAAAATAAAAATATAATTCCTATTTTAGATACTATTATAAAACATGTTCCAAAACCTACTGGTAGTATAAACAACCCTTTACAACTTCAGGTTTTTACACTTGATTATGATAATTTTGTTGGAAAAATTGGAGTAGCAAGAATATTTAATGGAGAGATTTTTAAAAATCAAAATATTACTCTTATAAAAGCAAATGGTGAAAAAATTAATGGAAGAATAAGCAAATTGATAGGATTTCATGGATTAGATAGAATAGATATAGATAAAGCTAGTAGTGGAGATATTGTAGCAGTTGCTGGGTTTGATGTATTAGATGTTGGTGATACTTTGGCAGATTCAAATAATCCTATAAAACTTGATCCACTACATATTGAAGAGCCAACTTTATCAGTAATACTTTCAGTCAATGATTCCCCACTTGCTGGAACTGAGGGTAAATTTGTAACTTCTAATAAGATTGCTGAAAGATTAGAATCTGAAATGCAAACAAATATTGCGATGAAATATGAGAGTAGTGGTGAGGGAAAGTTTAAAGTTTCAGGAAGAGGTGAACTTCAAATTACTATACTTGCAGAAAATATGAGAAGAGAGGGGTTTGAATTTTCTCTTGGTCGTCCTGAGGTAATTTTAAAAGAAGAAAATGGTGTGATAATGGAGCCGTATGAACATTTAGTTGTAGATGTACCAGATGACTTTACTGGAGCAGTTATAGAAAAGCTTGGTAAGAAAAAAGCTGAAATGAAGAGTATGATCCCAACAGGTGATGGACAAACTAGAATAGAATTTGAAATACCAGCTCGTGGATTAATTGGTTTTAGAAGTCAATTTTTAACTGATACAAAAGGTGAAGGTATTATGAATCATTCATTTTTAGAGTATCGTCCTCAGACTGGTGTAGTTGAACATAGATCTAATGGAGCTTTAGTATCTATGGAAAATGGTACAGCATTAGGGTATTCTATTTTTAATCTTCAAGAAAGAGGAGTTATGTTTATAAAGCCTCAAGATAAAGTATATATAGGTATGATTATAGGAGAACACTCAAGAAGTAATGATCTAGATGTCAATCCAATTAAAGGTAAACAGCTTTCCAATGTAAGATCTTCTGGGGCAGATGATGCTATAAAGTTGATTCCTCCAAGAGTTTTAACACTTGAAAAAGCTTTAGAGTGGATTGAGGAAGATGAACTTGTTGAAATAACTCCAAAATCTATTAGAATTAGAAAAAAATATCTTGATCCAACAGTAAGAAAAAGAATGAATAAAAAAGCAAAATCTTAAAAGATATAATTTTTTATTATAGTTTAAGCTTTATTTTTTCTAAAATATGGTACAATCCTGAATTATTTAAAAAATAAAAAGGAGTATATATGTTGAAAAAATTAGGAGTTGCAATTGCAACATTAACTATAACAGCTAGTTTATCATTTGCTGCAGGGCCACATGATGGTTTAGATTGCTTAGGGTGTCATAGTCCACACTTTGCAGTTGATGATAAAATTTTTGCTGTAAAAAATACACAATTAACTAATCCGGTTAATGGTGAATCAATAGAGGGATTAGCAGCAGCAAAATGTTTAGGATGTCATCAATTAGAACAGTTTGGTGGAGCTGGTATTAGACCTATTCATCTTCATACAACGCATCCTATCGGAATTGAGCCAAATCCAAAAATAGCTTCAGTACCTCAAAATTTACTTAAAGATGGTAAGCTTGATTGTATTAGTTGTCATGAACCACATCCTTCAAATACAAATGCACTATATTTAAGAGTAGATGTAGGTGATGGTGCTACAAGTATTCAGAAATTGTGTGCTGTTTGTCATTCATCAAAAGTGGATATGGCAAGTGCTGGTATGGATCCAAATAATATTCAAGTGTTTAGCTCTATGGATCAAGAGAAAGGTGCTGGATATTTTCCTGTAAATGAAGTTAGAGCACAAAATGATACACCTAAATATATTAAGCCTTTAGGACCTTTACCTAAAAATGATTTAGTACCAAACTATCAAGATCAACCAAGTTGGGTATATTCTCCTACAATAGATCCTTATAAATAAAAATATCATTTTTTAGTTCACTCTTTGAGTGAACTTTTTTCTTTTTATAAATAATTAATATAATTTTTTTTATAAAATATATAACTTATTGAATTTTTAATAAAATTTAATTACAATAACATGCTTTGAGTTAAAAAATGTTAACCAAAATTTTCATAAAAGGATATAAATGAAAAGGGTGTTATTGTTACTCTTGGGTTTGATACTTTTGATACTATTATCTTATTTTTGTTTTATAAATAAAGCAGAATCAATTCGAAATGATTTAGTTTCAACAGCAAATAATATATATTTAAGTAAACATATGGAATGGGTAAAGCCAGATTTAAAAGGTGATAAACTTGGTTTAACAGCAATTATGACATTAAAAGGTATAGCTCCAAGCGAAAAGGCAAAAATTGAAGCAGAAAAAATTGCTAAAAATATTAATGGAGTACAAGGTGTTGAAAATCTTTTAGTTGTAAAAAAAACTGTAACTCCTTCACCATATGTACTTAGCGTAGTCAAAGAAAAAAATGGTCATGTATTATTAAGAGGATATGTACCAAATTTAGATATTCATGAAGAGATTGTATATCTTGCAAATAAGTTATTTACAAAAGAGAAAGTTACTGATGAGCTTGAAGAGATTGAAGGTGCTCCAAAAGAGTGGCAGGATGTTTCATTTCTTGGTTTAAAAAGTTTGAAAAATATCGATTATGGTAAATTTAATATTAGTGATAAAAATTTTATTTTCGAGGGATATGCTAATTCTCAAGAAATTAAACAAAATATTTTAAATAAAATTAAAACAGATCTTGTGAGTACTTTTAATGCTAATATTAGTATTAATACTCCAAAAATCATAAAAAGTAAACAGGTTGTTACTTGTCAGAAAGAATTTAATAACTTACTTGCAAACAATAAAATTCTTTTTGAATATGATAAAGCTGATATAAAAAAAGAGAGTTTCAGTTTATTGAATAATTTAATTAAAATTGCAAAAAAGTGTCCAAATACTATTATTACAATAGAAGGACATACAGATTCAACAGGTTCTGAAACTTATAACCAAATGTTAAGTCAAAAAAGAGCAATTGCTGTAAAAAATTATTTACAAACAAATGGCTTAATTAATTCAAAGTTAGAAACCAAAGGTTATGGTGAAACAAAACCTATTGCAAGTAATGAAACAAAAGAGGGAAGATTAAAAAATAGAAGAATAGAATTAAAAGTAAGAGAGGAAAAATAATGAGTTATTTATTGGTGCAAATTTTATTATGTTTGTTGATTGCAGGTATAATTGGAGCAATTATAGGGTGGTTGCTTAGGGGAGATTGTGATACAAAGCTTCGAGAGTGTGAAGCAAAATGGCAGAAAAAAATGGATGAATTAGAGGCTAATTGGCATAATAAATATCAAGAAGTTGAAAATGAGAGGAAAAGTTTAAGAAGTAATTTAATGGCTACTAAGCTTGATATTGACACAACATCAGATAAAGATAAATGTCATGAAATTGAAGAGATTGAAGGTATTGGACCAGCATATGGAAAAAGATTAAGAACTATTGGTATTAGCACAACTTGTGACTTGGTGAAAACTTGTTTTAATAATGAATATAAAATTGAAGAGGTTGCAAAAACAATTAAAGTAAAAAAAGAGGCAGTAGCTGACTGGACAGCAATGGCTGATTTGATGAGAATTGATGGTATCAATGGACAATTTGCTGAATTGATTCAAGCTGTGGGAGTAGTATCAGTAGAGAGTTTGGCAAAAGCCAATACAAAAAATTTATATGATAAAATGAGTGCATTTAATGCTAAAACTTCGATTATACCTAAGCTTCCTTCCTTTGAAGAGTTGGATAAATGGATTTCAATAGCAAAAAAAAGAGATAATTTAGTATAACTTTTTAAAATAGCTAAGCATTTACATGTTTGGCTATTGAGCTTTAGTGAAATTTTTTTTAAAATCATACAAATTTTATCCGATATTATTGACATATTTTATGATTTAGCTATAATAATATAGCTTTTTATTTAAGTATATAATTTTTTAGGAGGATAAAAGTATGGGTTTATATGATAGAGAATATGTTAGAAACTCTGCACCTGCAACTCATGATAAACAGGAAGTTGTAAGAAGTGAAAAAAGTTTATCAAAATTTATAGCACAAACTTATCAATTGTTTGCAGCTACACTTATTTCTGGAGCAGCAGGAGCATATGTTGGTGTAGGAATGGCTAGTGTTATTGCAGCAAATTATTGGTGGATAGCAATTCCTTGGATGATTTTTGGTATGTTTGGATTACATCTTATAAAAAATAAGCCAGGAATTAATTATATAGTGCTTTTTGCATTTACATTCATTGGTGGTATGATTTTAGGACCACTTATCAGTAATATACTTGGTATGTCTAATGGATCAACATTAGTTGCAAATGCATTTATTTCAACAGCAGTTATTTTTGGTGGACTTAGCATTTATGCTATGAATACTAAAAGTGATTTTTCATCATGGGGAAAACCTTTAATGATAGCATTTATTATTGCAATTGTAGTTGCTTTGGTAAATATGTTTGTATTTAAAAGCCCAATTTTACATATAGCATTTTTGGGTGTATTTATGATGATTATAAGTGCAATGGTTCTTTACGATACTCAAAATATTATTAATGGTATGTATGAATCACCAATAGATGGAGCAATAGCACTTTATTTAGATTTTTTTAATATGTTTTCAGCATTATTACAGATATTTGGTATATTTGGTGGAGACGATTAATAGTACTTCGAGAAAATTTTTTAGAATTATTGATGCAAATCTAAATCGCCTTAAAGAGGGTATAAGGGTTTGTGAAGATGTTCAACGGTATCTACATGATAACAAAGAGTTATCATGTAGATTTAAAAAACTTCGACATAGTTGTAGGCTTAAAGATCAAAATCAATATCTTCAATTTAGAGATATAGTTGGCGATGTTTCTAAACATACTACACATACAGAGTCACTCAGAAAAGATATAGTTCATATAGAGTATGCAAATATAAAAAGAGCACAAGAGAGTGCTAGAGTTTTAGAAGAGTGTTTAAAACTTGTTGATATACAAGAGGCTCAAAAATTTAAGAAAATAAGATATGAATTATATGATTTAGAAAAGTCTCTATTTTGCCCTACCCCAGATAAATAAAACTTCAAATTCTAAATAATCATGTGGATAAGTTTCAATTAGTTTTTTCGTTTGAATATAGTTTAATTTTTTTTTGCCCCCACTAACACCACTTTTTTTAATATATCGAAATTTTGAAATGTTATCATTAAAATATAACTTGTAACTCTTTCTTTCATGTAAAAATATAAAATATTTCTCTAAAAGAGATAGTAAAGCATTATAATTAGGCAAAAAATTTTCTAAATTTGTATAGTTGTAAATAGTTTGAAAAGTACCACTACAAAAAATAGAAAAAGAGATTTCAGGTATATGTTTTTTAATAATTTTAAAAAGTTGATCCAAATTTTGTGCCCATTGTAGGGATGATGAAGATATTGCCATATCAAAATTGAATGAATTTTGTTTATTTAAAAAAGATAAATTTTCAAAATCATCATTTATAATAGTTATATTTTGACCATTAGGATGAAGTTTACACATGTTTTTAGCTTTATCAATTCCCACAAAATTATTAATTTTCCAAGAGATATTTTTAAAAACTGTACCATCTCCACAACCTAAGTCTAATATGTTTTTTGGTTTAGTTTTGATATTGCTTAAGAGATGTTTTGCAACCTCTTTTTGTATGATGTTATATTTTTCATAAGAGGTTGCTCTTTTAGAGAACTCATTTATATGATAACTTTGTTTTTGATTCATTTAACATTGCTTTTAAATTTTTTGGGTACAATAGCGAAATTATATTAAAAAAAGGTTTTAAATAATGGCAACAATTTTATTTATATCGCAGTTTGTTATAGCAATTATTTTAACGGTTGTAGTTTTATTACAAAAAAGTTCATCTATAGGTCTTGGAGCATATAGTGGGAGTAATGAATCTGTTTTTGGAGCAAAAGGACCAGCAGGTTTTATGACAAAACTGACATTTGCATTAGGAATAATATTTATTATCAATACTATATCATTAGGTTATATTTATAATAAACAAACAAAAAGTTCAATTGTAGAAACTATTGATATGGATACAAATATTCCTAGTGTACCTAGCAGTGCAATTATTTCAGAATCAGATGAATCGGCACCATCAGCACCTACAACAAATCAAGCTCCAGCAGCACCTAATAACACACAATAAAGGTAGAACATGATGGATTTAAATGAAATATTTGACAAACAAAAAAAATCTATAAAAAGCAGTATAGATGCACTTAAAAGAGATTTTTTATCACTTAGAAGTGGTAAAGTTTCTACTAAAATACTTGATCATGTTAAAGTAAACTATTATGAAACACTTACTTCTTTGTCTCAAGTAGCAACAGTATTGGCAACAGATGCTACAACTATTACTATAACACCATGGGAAAAATCAATTTTAAAAGATATTGAAAAAGCAATTGCTGAAGCAAATCTTGGAGTAAATCCAAATAATGATGGTGAAACAATTAAACTTTTTTTTCCACCTATGACAGTTGAGCAACGAAAAGAGAGTGCAAAAACTGCAAAAGCTATGGGAGAGAAAGCAAAAATATCAGTTAGAAATGCTAGAAAAGATGCTAATAATAAGGTAAAACAGCTTGAAAAAAATAAAGATATCACTGAAGATGAGAGTAAAAAAGCACATGATGAGATACAAAAAAACACTGATATAGCAATAAAAAATATTGATGAACTAGTAAAAGAAAAAGAAGTTGAACTCTTAAAGGTCTAATATTAATAATAATATGGATATAGGGCAAATCTATAAAAAAACTGGAGCTTTGCTTGAAGGGCATTTTTTATTAAGTAGCGGGAAACATTCAAAATATTATCTTCAAAGTGCAAAAGTTTTAGAAGATCCAAAAACAGCAAGTATAATGGCTACAGAACTATCTGATATGATTACAAAAGCAAATATTCAAATTGATACTGTATGTTCACCAGCAATTGGTGGATTAATAGCTGGTTATGAACTTGCAAGAGCACTTGGTTGTAGATTTATTTTTACAGAAAGAGTTGATAAAGTTATGACTTTAAGACGAGGTTTTGAAATTTCTCAAAATGAAAAAATACTGATTTGTGAAGATATTATTACAACGGGTGGTTCTGCACTTGAAGCTTCAAATGTGATTGAAAATTTAGGGGCAAATATAGTTGCATACGCAGCACTTGCAAATAGAGGAATTTGTTCTAGAACAAATTCAAATGATAAAACTAAAAAAGAGTGTAAATTACCAAAAGAAATTCCATTTTTCGCATTAGAAAATTTTGACTTTGAAGTTTACGAGCCAAAAGAGTGTCCACTTTGTAAAAATGGTATAAAAGCTTATAAACCAGGCAGTAGAGGTAATTAAAACTTAAGTATTTTTAAAAATACACTACTAGATTAATAAAAAAACAAATAATAAGTAAAAAAATCTATGTATTTAAGGTTTTTTTAAGCCCAACTAGATTATAATCCTCCTCACCTAAAGATGAGGGGGGTACACCTAGATAGGCTTTGAGGGTGATTCAGAGCTATGAAGAGGTGAAGTTATTTAAAAATTTAGTAATAGATGTTAATCTCTGAAGACTGAGTAAGTGATTCGTACTTTGAAGAGGAATCGAACAACATAAGGATATTATGGAGAGTTTGATCCTGGCTCAGAGT
>JALWLB010000179.1 GCA_027081145.1 Campylobacterales bacterium | reverse complement strand
ATATTGAGGGTTTCATATCTTGCCCGTTAGAGCAAAGCTTTAGTGATAGGAATTTTTGTTGGAATTTATTTCCAACAAAAAGGAGATTATTAGGTGAAAAAACAAATAACTTGGAATGAAGAAAAAAATCAACTGTTACAAATCCAAAGAGGAGTTAGTTTTGAAATGGTTGAAGAAAAAATTGCAAAAAAGGAAATTCTGGATATCAGAGATCACCCAAACCATGCAAAGTATCCAAATCAAAAGATTTTAATTGTGAAGTTAAATGGTTATATTTGCTATGTTCCTTTCATAGACAATGAACATAAATATTTTTTAAAGTCTATAATTCCAAGTAGAAAATTAAATAAAGAGCTTAAAAAGGATGAGTCATGAAAGATTATATTTTAGATGAAGAAGAAAAAAAACTTTTAAAAGAGATAGAAAATGGAGAATGGCAATCTGTTGAAAATTTAGAAGAAGAAAAAGCAAGATTAGTAGAGAGTGCAAAATACTCAAAATTTTTAAAAGAAAAAAAACAGGTGAGCATAAGATTTAGTGTTGAAGATTTAATAGCTATAAAATCAAAAGCTAAACAAATCGGTATCGGTTATCAAAATTTGATACAACTTTTAGTACATAACTATGTTAATAATAAAACAACATTAACATTGGGTGATAGTGAGCAATAATAGATCAATTGCCACCTTAAATTATATTAGCAAGTTAGATACTGAAAATAACTAAAAAACAGTAGCTCATAAATTTATTTTTCAACTACAAACATTTCAATTTTATATTATAATGTTCCCAACACAAACAAAAGGAGGAACTATCTATGCCATTTATCATAGAAAAAGAGCGAGATTCGCTTTATAAAGATGGGCTTGAGAGAGGACGAAAAGAGAGACAAGAACAAGAGAGGCGAAAAGGATCAAGAGAGACAAAAATTTCTATTGCAAAAGCCATGATCAAACAACAAATGTCTATCGAAATGATCTCTAAACTTACAGGACTTTCAAAAGAGGAGATAGAGAAGCTTAGATAATTATCATAGTCTCAGAGACTACATACAGTCTCTGGACTTTTCAAAAACTTACATGATTAAGATTCATTTTTGATAATTTCAACAATTTTTTCTCCAATTCCTTTAACATTTTTAAATTTTCAAATAGCGGGTTAGGTATGAGAAATTAGATAGTGTGGACTGGAGGTTTACTTTTTATGATTTTTGATAAGTCACTATTGTATATTGACAAACAGTAGTAATTATGTTATTGTATATTTACATTTGACTTCAAGGATGTAAATATGAATTTACAAAAACTGTTTGAAGAGCATCTGAATAGATTAATAAAAGTTAAACTATCTCCTAAACGCTACCTTTATGACAAAATAGATTTTTCTCAAAAACTTATTTCTATTTTAGGACAAAGAGGGGTTGGTAAGACAACTTTATTGCTTCAATATCTAAAAGAAAACTTTGGTAACTCCAAAGATGCACTTTATTTAAGTTTAGATGCACCATATTTGACCTCTGAATCTCTTTTTGAACTTGCTAAAAAGTTTGAACAATATGGTGGAAAGATTTTAGTTCTGGACGAGGTACATAAATATGAAAACTGGGCAGGGCATATAAAACAGATTTATGACCAGTTGGAGTTGAATGTTGTTTTTTCTGGCTCTTCGATACTACAAATGCAACAACAGAATGTAGATCTTTCAAGAAGATGTATAGTTTACCATTTGGAAAATCTATCTTTTAGGGAATATTTAGAGTTTAATGGAGTAAAATTAAATGCTTATTCTCTTGAAAACATTTTGGCAGAACATATAGATATAGCATATAAGATTAGCTCCAAAATAAAACCTTTGCCTCATTTTAAAGAGTATTTAAAATATGGGACATATCCCTTCTTTGTACAGGGACTTGACAGTTATTATCAAAAAATAACA
>JALWLB010000178.1 GCA_027081145.1 Campylobacterales bacterium | reverse complement strand
AAAAACAAATAAAATATGACTAAAATACCTACGAGATAATAAAAAAACTCACTCAATATACAAAAGTATGCCAATTGTTATACTTGAGAAAAGAGCTATAATACATAAAAGAAGTAATTTGATCTTGTTAAATAATGATATCATTTCAACATGGTGACAAGAGGGGGACTTGAACCCCCGACCTCCGGCTTATGAGACCAGCGCTCTAAACCAGCTGAGCTACCTTGTCATAAATTATAGGGCACTTTTTGACTTAGCTAAGGCTAAGCCTACAAAGTACTGCCTTGATTGTGACATTCTCTGTAACGCTGAGACCACATAGGGTTATTAGAGGTGCCCTATAAGAAAATGGATTTTATCTAAAATTCTCTTATTGTTATATTAAACTATAAAAATAGTTATTAACTTAGCTTTCTTTAGTCACTTTAACTAAAGTTTTATAAATTTTTTCACTCAACTACTTGACAATAGAGAAATTATCATGTATAATACCGATCTTTGAAAACAAAAGGATTTAACTATTTAAAAATTAAGGAGGAAGTCATGAACTTTACGCCGCTAGGTAAGAGAGTTTTAGTACAAAGAGTTGAAGAGCAAACAACTACTTCAACAGGTATTATCATACCAGATAATGCGAAGGAGAAACCACAAAATGGTAAAGTTGTTGCAATTAGCGACAAAGTAAAGGACAAAGGCTTGATAAAAGAGGGTGACACTGTTTTATTTGGAAAATATTCAGGTACAGAGATTACACTAGATGATAAAGAGTATCTAGTAATGAATATAGATGATATTCTTGGTGTTTTAAAATAAATTAGGAGGCGATAATGGCAAAAGAGATATATTTTTCAGATAGTGCAAGAAATAAATTATTTGAAGGTGTTAGTAAATTAACTGACGCTGTAAAAGTTACAATGGGTCCTAGAGGTAGAAATGTTTTAATCCAAAAAAGTTTTGGTGCTCCAAATATCACAAAAGATGGTGTTTCAGTTGCAAAAGAGATCGAGCTTGATAACACTATAGAAAATATGGGTGCACAACTTGTAAAAGAGGTTGCTAGTAAAACTGCTGATGAGGCTGGAGATGGTACAACAACCGCTACAGTTTTAGCTCATGCAATTTTCAAAGAGGGTCTTAGAAATATCACAGCAGGTGCAAATCCAATCGAAGTAAAAAGAGGTATGGATAAAGCTGCTGAAGCGATTATAGCTGAGCTTAAAAAGATTTCAAAAGATGTAAAAGATAAAAAAGAGATTGCACAAGTTGCCACAATCTCAGCAAACTCTGATGAAAAAATAGGAAATTTAATAGCTGATGCTATGGATAAAGTTGGCAAAGATGGTGTTATCACTGTTGAAGAGGCAAAAGGTATCGAGGATGAACTTGATGTAGTTGAGGGTATGCAGTTTGATAGAGGATATTTATCACCTTATTTTGTAACAGATGCTGAAAAGATGCAAGCTGTTTTAGAAAATCCTTATATTCTATTATATGATAAAAAGATTTCAAACTTAAAAGATCTGCTTCCAGTACTAGAGCAAGTTCAAAAAACAGGAAGACCACTTTTAATAATTGCTGAAGATATAGAGGGTGAAGCATTAGCTACACTAGTGTTAAATAAACTAAAAGGTGTATTAAATATCTCAGCAGTAAAAGCTCCTGGATTTGGAGATAGAAGAAAAGCTATGCTTGAAGATATAGCTATCTTAACTGGTGGTTCAGTCATCACTGAAGAGTTAGGACGAACACTAGAGAGTGTAACAGTTGAAGATTTAGGCGAAGCAGCCTCTGTTACAATCGATAAAGACAACACTACAATTGTAGATGGTGCTGGTACAAAAGATCAAATTGATGCTAGAGTAAAACAGATAAGAGCTCAAATAGAAGAGACTTCAAGTGAATATGATCAAGAGAAACTGCAAGAAAGACTTGCAAAACTTAGTGGTGGTGTAGCTGTTATCAAAGTTGGAGCTGCTACTGAGACTGAAATGAAAGAGAAAAAAGATAGAGTTGATGATGCTCTTAGTGCAACAAAAGCAGCTGTCGAAGAGGGAATTGTCATTGGTGGTGGAGCAGCATTTTTACTAGCTAGTTCAAAAACATCACTAAAATTAGAAGGTGATGAAGCGATAGGTTTTGAAATAGTAAAAAGAGCTCTAAGTGCTCCTATAAAACAGATCGCTACAAATGCTGGTTTTGATGCTGGTGTAGTTGCAAACAATATCTCAGCAAGTAAAGATGAAAATTACGGATTTAATGCAGCAACTGGTGAATATGTGGATATGATTAAAGCAGGAATCATAGATCCAGTAAAAGTAAGTAGAGTTGCACTACAAAATGCAGTCTCAGTTGCAAGTTTACTACTAACAACAGAAGCAACAGTAAGTGATATAAAAGAGGAAAAATCTTCATCACCAGCAATGCCTGATATGGGCGGAATGGGTGGCATGGGTGGAATGCCTGGTATGATGTAAAAACATTAACCTTTTAAACTTGCCCTGTTTGGGCAAGTTTCACTTACTAACTCTTTTAGTTTCATAAATTAACTTTATTATGTTAAAATATTAAGAAAAGTTAAATTATGAAAAAGTTTTACAACTACTTTATACCTCGTATAGATTTTAATGAAAAAGAGTGGATTTTAAAGTATCAAATTACAGCACTACTTTTGTTATCTTTTTGTTTTGGTTTGGGTATGCTTCCATTTTCTATTGTACGATTTGGTGAGGGTAATTATGTAGTATCTATTAGCCAACTTCTTATGAGCATAGTTTTACTATATGGTTTTTGGAGATTACAACATGATAAAGAGTTTTATCATATCTACTCTATCATCTTTTTTATCCTATTTTTTTTATATATTATTACCATATTTTTTAATGTCCCACAAAATAGTTTAAATATATTATGGATTATAGCGGCACCTATTTTGATATTTTTCTTTTTAAATAAAAGTGGTGGTATAGTGATGTTTATACTTGTGGTATTTTTTATACTGTATTTAATATTAAGCAAATACCCCTATAACATAGCTGAATATGTCACACTAATTGGTGCATTTTTGACTACTACCTTTATCATGTATATATATGAATTTGTTAAAGAGAGTGAAAAAAAGAGAATCTTAAACTATAACATTCAGCTTAAAAAGGAGGTTGAAAAGAAGACAAAACAGTATAAATTACTCAATAACCATTTGCAAGAGAGAATCTCAAAAGAGGTAGCAAAACAGATTGAACAAGAGCAGATGCTACTCATACAGTGTCGTATGGCAAGTATGGGACAAATGATGGCAGCAATTGCACACCAATGGCGACAACCTTTGATGAATATCAATGCAATTTTATTAAACATAGACCACGCAATCCAAAATCAACCAATTAATCAAAACTACTTAAACACTCGCGTAGATGAGATAGCATCTATTACTACTCATATGTCTCAAACTATTGAAGATTTTAAACATCTTTTAACTCCAAAACAAGAAAAAAGCTCTTTTTTGCTTCATGAGAGTATTTTAGAGGTTCTTGAACTTTTAAAAAATAATTTAAAATCGATAAATATTCAATTTGATCATGATAAAACTACTTTATTATTACACGGATATAAAAGTGAAATGATTCAAGTATTGATCATCCTTTTTTCAAATGCTATTGAAATTTTAAAAATACGAAATATCAAAGATAAAAAGATCAAAATTACATTAAATAGTAATGAAACAGATATTTATATCGTTATAGAAGATAATGCAAAAGGTATCAAAGATGATATCTTAGATAAAATATTTGATCCATATTTTACCACAAAAGAGCAAACTGGAGGTACTGGACTTGGTCTATATATCGCCAAAATCATAATAGAGCATAACTTTGGTGGTAAGCTTAGTGTTCAAAATACTTCAGATGGGGCACAATTTAGCATCACAGTCTCCAAAAAAGATCATGTATAATTTACAATTTATTACTATTTTATTTTATAATAGTCGCAAACCTTATAAAAAGGGGAGTAATGGTACAAATTTTAAAAAACTGTTCAATCCTATATGTCGAAGATGAACCAGAAATTCAAGCAAATATTAGTGAATATCTAAAATATTACTTCAAAGATGTCCATCTTACAAGTGATGGTGCACAAGCACTAAAACTATATCAAAAATTAAAACCACAAGTACTACTACTAGATATAAATATTCCATCTATTGATGGATTGACTCTTGCTAAAAAAATTAGACAAACAGATCAAACTGTAAAAATTATAATGCTAACTGCATATACCGAAAAAGAGAAACTACTACTAGCAACTGAATTAAAATTAACAAAATATCTCATAAAACCGGTTGAACCTAGATATTTTAAAGAGGCATTAAAGATTGTAGCAAAAGAGTTAAATCAGCAAAATAGTCAATTTCAGCAATTGGGTAACGGTTATCATTGGGATAAAAGTAGTAAACAACTTTTGTTACATGATAAGAACATTACACTATCTACAAAAGAGCAAAAATTATTAGAGCTATTTATCAACAAAGCTAATCATACAGTTCACTATACAGATATCATGGTTGCAGTTTGGGAAAATTCACTTGAAAATGATATATCTATAGACTCTATCAAAAACTTAGTTAGCAAACTTCGCAAAAAAATTCCAAACTGCAATATAAGCAATGTTTATGGTAGTGGTTATATGTTAAACCTTTAGATAAAAAGTAGCCTTTTTAAGACTACTTTTATAAACTTAAGGTTTGCTATAGTACTTTAGCCAATCACCATTACATTTATGATTTGTCTCATAAACCATAGCTGCTGCTTGTTGGATTGCAACACTTACATAACTATTAGCACAACCAATAGCTAAATCATAATTAGCCGGAAGCTTATCTCCAAATTGTTGCTCTGGTGTAGTTTGTACTTGATGTAAATCACCTCCACTTACAACTATTGGTGTTGGGGTTATAGGTTTTGGAAAATTATCATTTACGATAGTTGCCTCTTCATATATAACTGCTATAGTATCATTGGTATCATTTGGTGTACTATTTAAATCATATGTACCAAGTATTATAATAGGTCCATCATCTGGCTCAAACACTGGCAAATCAATAAAATCATTTTTAGTACACTCACCAAAGTGTCCAGTAAAAGTCAACTCACCCTTTATCGCTCCACCACTTACCGATTTATGATTATGAATATTAAATTCCAATTCATAATTATTTCCATTTACATGAGCTGGTATAGTAGTTGAGCCTGTTGCAGCTGGATAAGAAGATAAAAAATTATGCGTTGTGGCTATATTTTGTGAAGTGATGGTAGTAGATGTGTTGTTTGTTAAGTTTTTTAGTTTGATATTTCCAATATTATCTATTCTCATTCCTGTCACTTCAACTTTACCCCTAGATCCACAAGCACAAAATTTAGCACTTTTTAAAGTAAAATAACCATAATCCTGACTTGGCATTTGAAACCATGTATAACTATTATCCCAAGTATATGATATAGGATTGTTTATTGTTGGATTGTTGCCATTTGCGTCTGTCCAAAAAGTTGGAGTACTTAAATCCATACTATATGTTTGTGAACATGGTTTATCACCATCTGGATCATCATCATCGTCTCTTGTAACTTCAACACATGATGAGTCATTATCTACTTCTTGATTAAAGAAAGTATTTTGGCTTTTTTTATCGATTCTAGCACAATTTGTAAAGCTATCTTCTTTAGAGTACATACTAAGTGATATAGATGGGATATTTGTCATATCACCGCCCAAAGCTGTTATACTGCAAGTTAGAGTTGCAGATCCTACAATTGGAGGATTTGGAGTACAGATCCAAGGAGAAGGTGCATTTAATGTATCTAATACTGTATTTTGAGGTACAACTTCATTGATAACTAAACTCTCACCATAAGGTAGTGTTCCATTTATATCAATACTAAATAGTGCTTTTAAAAGACCATTTTCTACATAAGTTTTTTCAGCTTTTTTATCGATAGATAAATCACCCTCTTTTCTTTTAACACTACACATAGAGACTCTTACACTATCAACTTTAGTTTGATTTAAGATTATTACATCTATATAGTGATTTGTATTTGCTAAATCAAGTAGTGTTGAAACTGGCGTACTATTATTATCATAAACTAGCTCATTTTCAAATATCATATGAGCTGTACCACCATTTAGTGTTGAAGCTACTCCAATATCGTTTGGATCATGTAATAAAACTGTAGATGATGTAAAGTCCCCAATAAAAATTTTATCGTCTTGATAACCGTTTATTGATGGTTTTGTATTAACTGTTACTACCATTTTTGTAATTGTTTGATTTGGTAAAGCGATACGATCTGCAAATGTTTGCTGCTTTTCTACATCTTCATCATATCTTAATGGATTATTAAGACCAGGTATTGGATTTACTGGATCTATAGGAGTGGCAAAATCATCACCATCTCCACCCCAGATAGTTACTAAACTCTCTCCCAATCTTTCACTACATTCTAACTTTGGAGGCACTTCAGGTATAGGAGTTCCTTGTGGTTTTGGTTTTGGAGTACAAGTTGTAACCGCTATATAATCAATATCATTAAAACCTAAAGCTAAAACATCTATATAGTTTGTTCCATTTTGAATATAATCAAGTATGCTAACTCCATTAGAGTCAGAAATTGAACCTAAATCTTGATAGTAAGTTTTAGAGTTTGCTAAATGAGAAAATGAGTTTAAAATATCTACACTAAGTGCATACTGATTATATACACTATCAAGTAGAGCTAAATGGCTTTGATCAATACCCAATTCTATAACATTATAACCAATCGCCATTCTAGCATTTGTTAAATTGGTAGGAAGATTCGATAGCGTCTCTCCAAATATAAACATACTATTCATGTATGCATTAGCATCTTGAGTAGATGGTAGTGTTGTGTTATTGTCATACTCATCTGTATGTGAAAAGTTAGATAGTATAGCAGATAGTGAACTCTGAGGATTTGTATGCTCAATATTTGTTTGAGAAAAATTATCTGCCACACCAAACATATATATATCTTTGATCTCATCTGATTGACAACTAAATGTCTCGAATGCTCTCTCATAATCATTTGGAGTATTTAAAATTTTTCTAATTCCACCAGCAATACTAGCAGCTTCTTTTTTATCTATCAATGCAAAATCATTTAAACAACCACCCATATATGATAAACACTCACTATCAGGAGTAGTACTAACACCCAAAACTTTACCATTTTGGTCTTTTACAAGATGTAAAGATGATAAATCTGGCGCATCACCTTTTATCGCCAAATTTACTAAACTCTCTGCCATAGCTTTGATATCTGCAAAATATGCCTCTTTTAGAGGTAATTTTTGCTCACCTAAATACTCTAGATTTCGATTTAACATCCATAAAATAGCCTCATTTTGCTCTTTTGTACCTGTTAAGTTAAACTCATCTTTCAAAAGATTTTTTGCATCTTGATAACTACTAGGAGCTGACATTCTACAAGGTCCACACCAATCATCACCAACTTCTAAAGCATATTGATAAACTCCATATGCAAGCATATTAAAAGCAGATATATCTTTTTCATCTTTTGGAACAACACCAAATCTTTGACCATCGAAATAGACATACTCTCCAACACCAATATCACTAGGTGGAGTAAGTATAGCTACATTATGAGCCTCAAGATCAAACTTCTTAGCCTCTTGGCATTCATCTTTTTGTGCACTATCTTGATCACATAAAATAGTACGAAACTCTTTTGTTGGTATATCAGATACCTCTGGCTTTTCTACCTTTGATTCTTCTGCTTTGGGTGAAGAGCTCTTTTCACCACAACCAACTAACATAAACATTGCACTTATAAGTACAAAACTTAACTTTTTATTCATACTTTTGCCCCTTTTTGAGTTTTGATAAAAACATCATAACTCAAAAGGGTAATCAAGTGTAACCTAACCCTAAAAGATTAATCTTTGCTAAAAATGGTATAATCACACGAATTTTATAAATTTCAAACAGAAAGAGACAAATGAGCGTTTATAATCCAAAAGAGATAGAAGATAGTTACTATAAGATTTGGGAAGAGAGAGGCTATTTTGAGATAGATGGCAATAAAAAGATACAAAAGAGTGATAAAACATTTTGTATTATGATTCCTCCTCCAAATGTTACAGGCTCACTCCATATCGGACATGCATTAACTTATACTCTTCAAGATATTATAGTCAGATACAAAAGAATGGACGGATATAAAACTCTTTGGCAACCAGGATTAGATCATGCTGGGATTGCAACTCAAAATGTTGTTGAAAAATTGCTTCTTAGTGAAAATTTGACAAAAGAGCAAATCGGAAAAGAGGAGTTTTTAAAACGGGTTTGGAGTTGGAAAGAGAAAAGTGGTGGAACTATACTAAATCAGATGAGAAAATTAGGAATCTCTCCTGCATGGAGTAGAGAGAGATTTACTATGGATGAGGGACTAAAAAAATCTGTTAAAAAAGCTTTTAAACAACTTTATGATGAGGGTTTGATCATAAGGGGTGACTACATGATCAATTGGTGTACTCATGATGGTGCACTAAGTGATATAGAGGTCGAATATGAAGAAGAGAATGGAAAACTGTATCATATAAAATATCCTCTTAGTGATAATAGTGGCGAAGTTATAGTAGCAACCACTAGACCTGAAACTTATTTTGGTGATAGTGCTGTGA
>JALWLB010000177.1 GCA_027081145.1 Campylobacterales bacterium | reverse complement strand
AAAGCAAAACCTCTTGAAAGTGTTCTTTGAAATATTATTGTTACATAATCATTCTTTTTTCTATTTTTTCGCTCCGTTTAAGTTATTTTTTATAGGATTGCTTTTTGTTGGAAGTAAATTCCAACAAAAATTTGATCTGTCAACCCTATTTCATACAAAGTACTATCTTGATTGTGACATTCTATATAACGCTGAGATTCGTATAGAGTTTTTAGAGGTGCTTTTGATTTTTTATGATCTCTATAAAAAGCCTTTAGTATAATATCTTTAAAAAAAGGAAGAGATTTTTGGCACTTATAGATCTTATTGCACTTAGCAAATCTTATGAATCAAACCAAATATTAAAAGAGATAGACTTTAGTATCCATGAAGGAGAGAGAGTTGCTATAATTGGCAAAAATGGTGGTGGCAAATCGACTCTTTTAAAGATTATTCAAGGCGTTTTGGATTTTGATGAAGGAAGAAGGGTAGTAGAGCAAAATCTAAATATCCAAATGCTAGATCAATCTCCAAAATTTAAAAGTGGATTGAGAGTAAAAGATGCAATAGAAAATGAGTTGGTTGAGCTTAAAGAGGCTAAAAAAAGGTATGATGAACTAAGTCTTCAATTAGAAAACGATTTTGATAATAAAAGATTATTGGATGAGCACTCAAAGCTTGGATCGTTTTTGGATTTTCATAATGCTTGGAATTTGGATGATAAGATAAAAAGAGTTTTAGAAGAGTTTCGTTTAAAAGAGTATGAAAACACTTTTGTTGAGCTTTTAAGTGGAGGTGAGCAACGAAGAGTTGCTTTGGCTGCACTTTTGCTTAAAAGAGCTGATATTTTACTATTGGATGAGCCAACAAACCATCTTGATGTTTATATGACTCAATTTTTAGAACAGATGCTCTTAAAAGAAAATTTTACACTTTTATTTATATCTCATGATAGATATTTTTTGGACAATATCGCAACAAGGTCTATAGAGATAGATAGTGGTAAAATTAGAAGTTTCAAAGGTGGTTATAGTGATTATATAAAAGCAAAAAGTGAACTTTTAAAATCTATGCAAAAATCGCATGAAAACCTTTTAAAACATTTAAAACAAGAAGAGCAGTGGCTATCAAGAGGTGTAAAAGCTAGGTTAAAACGAAATGAAGGTCGAAAACAAAGAGTATTGGAGCTTCGAGAAAAAGCTAAACAAAATCCAGCAATCATAAAAAAAATAAAACTAGAGCTTGAAAGAGAGCAAAAAAACTTTGATAATCATAAAAATATAAATAGAAAAAAGATGCTTTTTGAGATAGAGAATATCTCAAAAAAATTGGGTGATAAGCTTCTTATAGATAACTTTTCAATTAGAATTTTACAAAGAGATAAGATTGCAATAGTAGGAGCAAATGGTAGTGGAAAATCAACTCTATTAAAGATACTTTTAAAAGAGTTAGAAGTAGATAGTGGCAAGATCAAATTTGGAGATTTTAAGATAGGATATTTTGATCAACAAAGAAGAATGTTGGATGATGATAAAAATCTAATAGAGACTTTTTGTCCAAATGGGGGAGATAGAGTTGATGTTAGAGGAAAAAATATGCATGTTTTTGGGTATTTGAAAAATTTTCTATTTCCAAAAGAGCATCTTGATAAAAAAATTGGTATCTTAAGTGGTGGTGAGAAAAATAGAGTAGCTTTAGCTCTGCTTTTTAGTAAAAAATATGACTGTTTGATTTTAGATGAGCCTACAAATGATTTGGATATCGCTACAATAAATATACTTGAAGAGTATCTTCAAAGTTTTGAAGGAGCAATACTATTTGTATCACATGATAGATATTTTGTTGATAAAATTGCTCAAAAACTTTTAGTTTTTAAACCAAATGCAAAAATTGAATTAATTCATCAAAGTTATAGTGAATATTTAGAGATTGAAAGAGAGTTAAACGATTTAGACAATTTTATCAAAGAGACAAAA
>JALWLB010000176.1 GCA_027081145.1 Campylobacterales bacterium | reverse complement strand
CTGTTGCATTTTTCTCTCCATACAAGTTGTTAGTATGATTATAACATTTTTTTAGATTAAGTTTATCAAATAACCCAAATTTTTCACTTTTAGTTTTTCACTATTTTGGAGCGACCGACGAGAATCGAACTCGCGTAACTGGATTGGAAGTCCAATCTGGGGTTGAAGCTAGGGTGTCGAAAAACGGCTTTTTTTACCATTTTTTGGCTTTTGATTTTTGGATATAAAAAATCTATTGAAAGTACTATTTTTAGGTACTTTAATGGAATTGAACATAATCCAAAAATTAGTCGATTTAAATATGCTAAATATGCCATATTTCGACACCCTAGGTTGAAGCCCACAACAGTCATTATTTCACGGTCGCGTTTTTATAGCTTTTTTGAAAAAGAGATGTGCCTTGGTATAGGGGTTCCACATCGGAAGATGTGGAACTCTTAGAGAAGTAGCCTGTCCTCTTTTCCCTGCTTTTCCCTAAAGTTTCAGGTGGGCATTATGTACAACGAATCTCAGACTATAGAAGCCTAATAAAAGTTAGTATTCAATATAAAGTGGAATACCAGCAAAATTATAAGTTCCTTTTACACCAATAGATACCTTAACAGTTTTAATCTTATCATAATTGCTTAATGACCATGTTTTATCAGTTAGACCACACCAATTTTTTCCTTCATTAACTCTATATTCGCCATCATAATCTAATTTGTTATCTTTAATATTAATATAACCATAAATATCAATTTGATATTTAGCGTCACTTTCATTATGCTTATCACCATCTAAAGCAATATATGCATCATGGTATCCTACAGGTTTTCTATACTCAAATGTATGTAAAATATTATTATCTTTATCTTTAAATTCTAAAATAATATACCCCTCATCTGTACTCCATGAACCTAACCACATGCTATGTTTATTTTTATGTGCATCTACAAGAGAATTGTTTTCAGATAAGAGACCTAAATCTATTAACATATTTCCATTAAACTTAAATTCTTTTGAAGATTCTGACCATTCATGTAGTGCAGATACTTTTTTAGAAGTTATATCACTATATGATTCAGCATATCTATCCTCATCATTATAAGAGAGGACAGCGAAATTAAAAGAACT
The DNA here is from genome assembly GCA_027081145.1 of Campylobacterales bacterium. Taxonomy (GTDB): domain Bacteria; phylum Campylobacterota; class Campylobacteria; order Campylobacterales; family QNZT01; genus JALWLB01. Next base: position 861 of record JALWLB010000176.1, on the reverse strand, counting down.
AATACTTGTAACTGTAACAACAATACTATCACTAGCAGTAACTCCATCATCATCTGTCACGGTCAAAGTTAGTGTATGATTCCCTGCAACCGTTGGTAAATAATCAAATGTTGCTGTATCAGCTAAAACTTTACTTCCTTCTCTCCACTCATAAGCTACAATAGACCCATCACTATCACTGGCTGTTCCTGTAATAGTAATAGTCTCATTTATCTTAACACTCTTATCTTCTCCTGCATTAACTGTTGGAGTATTATTTGAACTATTTGACCCCCCACCACAAGCACTTAATAATACCACTATAACCACTGTAAATAATATTTTTTCTAAACGCATTTTTTCCCTTTTATTTTTATTTTTCTATTTTTAATCTCTTATTATCACTTATTTCAAATATAATTTGTAACTTTTACATCATAGCTTCCTCCTTTTTAGTTATTATATTCTATATACGAAATAAAAACCCAAAATTCCCCACTATCTAACACACCTTAATATATTAAGTTGCTATAAAAATTTTAACATATTACTATTTGACTCAACTTAATACCATAAGGCAAAGATGAAAGATATAGAAAATCTCCCAAATGATTTTATAGACACAATACACCAACAGATAGGTAAAAATGTGCAAAAAATCAGAAAAGAGAAAAATATATCTCAACTAAAACTCTCACTAGCTATGGGTTATAAATCTGTCAGCACTATCTCTTGTGCTGAGATATACCATAAAAAAATCCATTTCAATATTGAACATCTTGCAAAAATTGCTTATATTTTAGATGTTGATATTTGTGAGTTTTTTAAAATGCCTAAAATAGAATCTTGAAATCTATAAAAGAAAATAGATACTAATAAAAT
>JALWLB010000175.1 GCA_027081145.1 Campylobacterales bacterium | reverse complement strand
CTTTAACTGTAAGTTGTTTTAGCTCTTGGTAAACAGATAAAACTTTACCAAAAAAACTAAAAAACTGCTACTCCTTTTGGATGTAGGGTTTAATTAATTTATTATACGAGGAGATTATTAGGTGAAAAAGAAAATACTCCTTTTAGAAGATGATAAACTGCTTGGTGAAACGCTGTGTGAAGATCTGGAGAGTTTTGGCTATATCGTAACATGGATCACAGATGGACAAGAGGCTGCAGATATAACATATGAAAATAGTTATGATCTATATCTTTTTGATGTAAATGTTCCTAATATTGGTGGTTTTGAGCTATTAGAGTCTCTTCGTCAAAGTGGTGATGATACCCCTTGTGTTTTTTTAACAGCAAGATCTTCTATAGAGGATTTAAAGTCTGGATTTAATGCTGGGGCTGATGATTATGTGATCAAACCGTTTGATCTTGACATACTCTTAATTCGTATGGAAGCAAAAATCAAAAATACAAAGATAGTAGTCTCTAAACATTTATCGCTTGATGTAAATAGATATGAGTTGATACTCAAAGATAGAGTTCAAACACTTCCTAAAAAAGAGTTTGAAATTTTGAAATATTTTGTAGAGCATAAAGATAGAGTTATCTCAAAAGATGAAATTATAACTTGGTTATATGAGGATGAGTATATAAGCGATACAACATTTAGAGTCTATATCAAAAATTTAAATAACCACCTACAACCTTTTGCAAAACTTATAAATATACGAGGTGTTGGATATCGCTTTGAAATCGTTTGAAAAAAAATCTTTTTTTAGATTTGTACTGATATATATGAGCGGTACTTTGATAATTGGTTTGATACTTTTTGGGATCTATTATCAAAAAGAGTCTCTAAAAATTAAGAGTGAACAAAAAATAGCACTAAAACTTTATGATATGCAGTGTAAGAGATTGTTAAAAAATGCACCAAGTGATTTTAACTGTAGTATCACAAAGCCAGATTTTAGTGATAAAAGAGGTACTCTTTTGCAAGAAATTGTCATTGGGATATTAATAGTTTTGATCTTATCAACTCTTTTGAGTCTCTATTTGGCTCATATCTCTTTATATCCTATGAAAGAGGCGATTAGGGTTATGGATAATTTTGTAAATTCGATTATACATGATCTAAACACACCAATAAGCTCAGCAAGACTAAACGCAAATGCACTCTTAAGAGAAAACTTAGATTCCAACAAAGATAGAAGAGTTAGAAGAATTTTAGAGAGTTTAAAAATGTTACAAGAGTTTGAGATTAGATTAAAAGATGCTATAAAGAGTGCAAACATAGAGTATAAAGATGAAAAATTTTCACTTTGTGAGCTTTGTAAAAAATTAAAAGATAAATCTCCTCTAATAAAGCTAGAGTGTAAAAATGATATCAAAATCATAGCCGATAAAATCATGATAGAAAGGGTAATCGATAATCTAATATCAAACTCAATAAAATATAACCAAAACAATAACCCAATCATCATAACTATAAAAGATACAAAACTGACAATCAAAGATCAAGGCATAGGCATAAAAAATAGTGATAAAATTTTTGAGCCATATTATCGTGAAAAGACTCAAATAACAGGTTTAGGGATAGGACTAGGAGTGGTTAAAAGTGTGTGTGAATATTATAAAATAGATATCAAAATCGATAGTAAAATTAGAGCTGGAACTAAAATCATACTTGATTTTAAGTCTTTGTGTACTAACCAATACTTAATCTGACACTTTATAGTTTTTTTGAAATTTGAACCAGTTATGAAGCTTTGAAGATGATAAACTTTTTAGATTTTAAAAAGGCAAAAGGCAAACCCTGACCCTCATGATTCTCGAGTTGACACGATTGTTATGTGATTTCTTTAACATTAGCTATCTTCAACTCAATCCAAGAATCTGTTTTTTGTTTATTATTTTTTCAGCGATTTGCTTGCAGTTTGTATTAGCTCCTGATAGACCCATATAAGATG
>JALWLB010000174.1 GCA_027081145.1 Campylobacterales bacterium | reverse complement strand
TAAAAACGATCAAAGCTCCGCTAATAGTTTTATCAATTGTTAGTGACAAAGAGACAGAAATTGCATTTTTAAAAGCTGGTTGTGATGACTTTATAAAAGAGCCATTTGATAAAGATATCATCTGTGCAAGAATTGAAACAAAGCTTAGAAGAACAGTCGATAATAGAATAAAAATAGGCAAATTGACTATAGATATAGCTCAAGAAAAAGCTTCGTTTAAAGATAAAGAGATAGAGATAAAAGGTAAGCCATTTTATATACTTGCATATTTGGCTGAACATAAAAACCAAGTTATCTCAAAAGATAGACTATTAAACGCTATCTGGGAAGAGCCTGAATTTATCACGCCAAATGTTGTAGAAACTTCTATAAATGCGATTAGACAAAAACTGGATAAAAATCTAGGTATAAAATGTATAGAGACAATTAGGCGAAGAGGTTATAAGTTTTGCTATGTTGAAAACAAATAACCATGGATAAAAATACAAAAGAGTTGCTTTATAAAGCTCTTGGATTGGCTCTTGTGGTAAAAGATGAATTCTCAAAAGAGTTTGATGAAGTTATCAAAGAGGCAAAACTTTCAAAAGAAGAGATCAAAAAAGTAACTCACGAAGCCAAAGATAGAGCAAAAGAGCAAAAAGAGACATTTGAGCAAACACTAAAAGAAAAAGTAAAATCCATCGTCAATGAGCTAGGATTAGCCACAAAAAAAGATATCCAAGAGTTAAAAGATCTTATAAAACAGAAAAATTTCTAATTAGTACAATCATCAAAAAAGGATGACTTGATGAGAGAGTTTGAAAGGATCAAAAAAGAGTGTTTTTGGGATCTAAATCTCACGGATAAGGATATTAATGATATCTTAGATCAAGATGATTTTATATGTTTGTTATACAACAACAGGAGCTATTATGTTGGCAGTAAGACTTCCAAAAAAATTAGAAAATGAATTAAATCACTTTGCTACCAAACTAAATCTTACTAAAACTAGTATAGTCAAAGAGGCATTGATACTATTTTTTCAAACTCAAGAAAAATCACAAGAAAAAAGTCCATATGAGCTAGGCAAAACACTATTTGGTAAATATGATAGTAAACAAAATAATCTCTCATACACTTATAAAAATAGACTAAAAGACAAGCTTAGTGAGAAATACAACATTAATAGATAGCGGTCATTTAATAGCACTCTTTGATAAAGGTGATAAATATCATCAAAGAGTTTTAAACTTCTTAAAAACTTATAATGGAACATTAATCACTACTTGGGCAGTATTAACCGAGGTATCTCATATTTTAGATTTTAATCTAAATGTCCAACTAGATTTTCTCAAATGGGTAGATCTTGAAGGTTTAACAGTATATGAAATATCTCAAAAAGAGTTAACTCATATTATAAAAATGGTGCAAAACTATGCCAATATTCCTATGGATTTAGCTGATGCTTCACTGATATATGTAGCATATCAAGAAAATATTAAAAATATAATAAGCATAGATAGCAATTTTGATATTTATAGAACACTAAAAAACGGATTTTTACAAAATTGTCTATAAGTGTGTAGATATCTACACACCACACACCACCAGATGATTAGCTATTAGCTAGTTTAAATATTGACTCAGGTAAAAATGCTACTATTTTTATAAGAACAGAAGATTTGAACAAAGAGGTATTGTATGATGTATATCAATTTTAGAGTTCTATTTTGGTTACTTTTGGCTAGTGTACTAACAAATTGCACACAAAATGGAGTAACTACACAAGAGTTACCAAGTTTTATAAGAATAAATCCATCTCTTATCGGAGAATTAGAGTTAATAACTATCGACAAAAGAACCAATTCAGATAATTTAATAGTTTTTGAGGCTGAGTTTGAAAATATTTCAAATGAACCAAAACATATCATATACAAAGTGATGTGGGAAGATCAAGATGGTATAACTTTTAAAACTATTTTCTCCAAATATCAATACTCAGAAGTTCAACCAAATGATTTTTTAATTATCCGTGGTACCTCTCCAGATAAACGGGCAACAAACTTTTTTATCTATATCCAGGAGGATAAATAGTAATGAAACCTCCCAACTTAACCCACCAAACCTTACTAAACCCCATAAAATAGGGATTTTATCTTTTAAAAGCTCTTTTAAGAGATTTTTCTATAAACTCATTCAAAATATATCTCTTTGAGCTGTTTAAATAGAAATTATTTCTATTATCTATGCAGTATTGTATAGTATTAACCACACCCTACATGATATCATGTAGGATTATTGATTTATCTCAACCAACAACTCTGAAAACACCTCTGCTCTTTTGGCACTTGTGTCTATCATCTTATTTACTATCGATGCGATTTTTGGATCTACTTTTTTCTTGATTTTTACACTTCTTTCTTTTGTTTGAAAGTTACGAACCATAGAGTATGGATTTCTGCCCTCTATCTTTTTATAGATCATTTCACCAAAATGAAAAATTTCAAATAGTTCATATTTTAGAGTCTCTGGTTTTAGATCGAGCGTCACTTTTAACTCTGGCAAGTTAAAAACTCTAGTTATCATGTAGTTAAAACTCATCAAAAATGCAATAGCACCTTTTGAGTAATTTTTCAAAACTCTGATAAAAAACTGCTCAAAACTCTCATTAACTAACTTTAATCTTTTGTACTCTAAAATCAACTCTTCGATATAATATTTTGCATTACAAAGTGGTATCGATTTTAAAATCATCTTTGCTTTTGTACTCTCATCTACCAAATTACCACCCAACAATATATCAACACCTGGTACACTTTCGCCATTTAGCTTAGTCTTACAACCCAAAAGACCGATATCTCCAAACTCATGAATTCCACACCCTTTTATACAAGCAGACCAATATATACGCACCTTTGCATCACTCATATCGATAGTTTGACTAAGATAGTTTGATAACTCTATAGCATCAGATTTGCCTTTGATAACTCCAAACGAACAAGTTTCACTACCAGGGCAAGATATCATGTTGTTAAAAAATGCACTATCTATATTTTTATATTTATCAAATAACCCATGTTTTAAAACACTCTGTATATCTTCATTTTTGATACCAGTGATATAAAGGTTTTGATCAACACTTAGTCTAATATCTTCTCCATAATTTTTTGCAATTTCACTAGCCTCTATCAATGAATCCCCATCAAATATACCAGCTGGGATAACTACATGAAGAGCAAATGAGTTATTTTTTAAAGCAACTTTGCCATACTTTGCATCAAAGTGCTCTAACTGAACCAAATTTTCACCAGCACTTAAAAAATCCACCCCACTTCGCTCTCTTATAAATTGCACCAAATTTTGCATTCCAACTTCTTGTATAAAAAAGTGCAGTCTATTTTTATTTCTATTGTCTCTAAAACCATACTCTTTAAAAATATCTATCAATGTTTTAAAAAACAGTACAACTTGATCCTGATATAAAAATACATTCGCACTACTAGCCAAAACTCCAACACGACCACCAAGATAGACATTAAAGCCAAATACTCCATCTTTTTGTGCCAGTGCAAAACAACAATCATGCCCAAAAACATTACATCTATTAGCATAACTACCAGTTATTGAGGTATTAAATTTTCTAGGAAGTGTTCCTATCCACTCATCTTTTTTTAAAAATATCTCTTGCAGCTTTTCAATAAGTGGCATCACTTCAAAAACATTATCATAACTCAAACCATCCAACGGATCAGTCACAATATTTCTTAAATTATCTATTCCTGTTTGAAAAGTTGTGATACCTACATCATCGAGTTTTTGTAGTACTGTTGGCAAATCCTCGATTTTTAGATACCTAAGCTCTATTTGCATTCTTGTTGTTATATCTATATAGTTATTACCATATTGCTTTGCAATCTCACCTACTGTTTTGGCTTGCATTGGTGTCATTTTTCCACCAACTATACGAACTCGCAGCATAAAATGGTTCGCTCCATTTGGTTTTTCTTTATCAAAAATACCAAAATATTTAAAAAATAGTGCTTTATCTTCACTTTCGATAGAGTCATAACCCATTTTTGCATACTCTTTAATTTTTTCAAATGCCTCTTTGGGGCTTTTGTTTGATTTTAGCTTTTCAACTTTGTTGATCTTTTGATTTCTTATTTTACTAACTTTAGTGAGTTTTTCCAACATATACGAAAATTCCTTTAATTGATAATCTATTTTATACTAAAAACTAACTTTTTTAACCTAAAATATGAACAAAAAATAGGCATAACTAAAAAATATTAAATTTACGAAGCATAATTGACACTTTTATCAACTACACTCTCTTTGACACTCTCATAACCCAACTCTCCAACAATCTCTGTCTCTTTTAGCTTTATTCCCTGTGGAACTTTAGTACTATGAAGTTGGACTGCACTTTGTTTGAAATTTGGAACAAACGATTTAGGATCATAGATCGATTGGGTAAGAGTATTGATCAACTGCTCATTAAAATGAAACGGAACAAAAATATTTCCCTCTCTAACTATTTGAGTAACTTTTACTATGATATTATCAACTCTACCTCTAGGTGAGCTAATTGATATTCTATCTCCACTTTTAACTTGCATTTTTTGTGCATCTTTTGGATTTAACTCAACCCAAGCTTCAGGTGCTAAATCATTTAATATACTGATATTTTTTGTTTTTGTTCTAGTATGAAAATGCTCAACCGTTCGACCCGTATTTAAAATAAACGGAAAATCTGCTGATATATTTTCTTCCAAAGGTATCCAATCAGCAGGTACAAATCTAGGCTTCTTATCTGAAGTTCTACATGATACCTCTTTGCCATATAATCTTTTTGTACCATTTGGATTTTGCTCATTACAAGGCCATTGAATCCCACCTAGTTTTTCAATCTTTTCATAACTCATACCACTATAATCACACAATCTTCCCTTGCTAACTCTTTTCCACTCATTAAAAGCATCAACAGGTTTTGTCCACCCTTTGAATAGCATATCATGTACACCATCAAAATATTTTGAAAATTCAAGCACAATCTCAAAATCACTTCTACTATCACCAAAAGGCTCTACCGATTTTTTAACTAAATTGCATCTTCTTTCAGAGTTTGTATAAGTTCCCTCTTTTTCACTCCATGTTGCAGCTGCAAAAACTACATCAGCAATTTTAGCAGTATCACTCAAAAAACAGTCTTGAACTACCAAAAATTCCAATTTACCAAAAGCCTTTCTCAAACGATTTTGATCAGAAAAACTGACCAACGGATTTGTACCTATAACCCATAGTGCTTTTATTTCACCCTTTTCAATACCCTCTATAATTTGAGGATAGGAATAACCTCTTTGTTGAGGAATTAAATCCAACGAAACACCCACAATATCCGCATACTCTTGTCTATCTTTTAAATTAGTAAAGTCTCTATATCCTGGAATTGAGCTAGTAAATCCAACCTCTCTAGTTCCCATAGCATTACACTGTCCTGTAATACTAAATGCCGAAGCACCCTCTCTTCCAAGATTTCCTCTCATCAGAGATAAATTACATATTGCACTAATTGTATCACTTCCTATGGTTGAGTGATTTACACCCATTGTCCAAGCACACAAAGCCTTTTTAGCTTTAGCATAAACTCTAGCTAAATTATAAAGATCTTTTACCTCTATACCTGTTATATTTGCAACCTCTTGAGGTGGATATTTTTGTATATGTTTTATAAACTCTTTATAACCAGTAGTTTTTTCACGCATAAACTCTTCATCTGCCCATCCTTGCTCCCAAATAATATAGCACAATCCATTGATAAGTGCCAAATCAGTTCGAGGTTTTATCGGAACAAATATATCTGCTATATTTGCTGTTTTGCTATGTCTAGGATCGATAACTATAACTGTTTTATCTCTATTTTTCTCTATATGTAGTTTAATAATTGGATGATTATCAGCTAAGTTTGAGCCAATTAGCATAATCACATCTGCTTTAGTAAAATCTTCATAACATCCAGGAGGTCCATCACTTCCAAAACTCTGCTTGTAACCCATAATTGCACTAGACATACAAAGTGTTGTATTTCCATCATAATTATTTGTACCAAGTCCTAATTGTACAAATTTACCAAGTGTATAAAACTCCTCTGTTACAAGTTGTCCAGATGAGATACAAGCTACCGCTTTTTTCCCATGCTTTTTGGCAACATCTTTAAACTTATCACTTACTCTTAAAAATGCTTCATCCCAAGATACTGGCTGTAGTGTATCATTTTTACGAATTAGTGGAGTTTGTAAACGACTATTTGCTCGTACCATTTGATGCTCACTAAAACCCTTTGGACAAAGTGTTCCCATACTAACACTATGAGATGGATCACCTTTTGTATATACAGGTTCACCATTTTTAACACCTATATACAATCCACATCCAACACCACAATACCCACAAGTAGATCGAACCCACTTATCAGGTTTTCTCTCTTTTGCAACCTTTCCAAACATTTTATCATCAACAAGTGCATATTTATCACTTTTGGTATCTAGTCCTAAAAAATCTTTAATTTTATTTATCATCTTTGATTTCCCATAAAAAAGTTTCCAGCAAGAGATGTTGGAACAACAGTTCTAAAAAATAGATATCTTCCTAACAATTCACTAAAAATTCCACCAATAACCGCTATCATCAAAGCCATAAAGGCATACTCAAACTTAAAACTTGCCACAAATACTATAGCCATGATTGGCAATATCAAAGCAAATATAACAAGTGATACAAATCTTATATTTTTCATATTTAAAAAATTCTTCTCTAACAATATTTTTGTTCTATTTAATTGATAAAAGTTAGGTTCATTTTTATTAAGATATTTATAAAAAAGTATCTCTTTAAATACAAAGCTAATTTGCAAAAAACCAAACAATAGCGTAAGTGCTAAAATTACCATCACACTTCTATCAGCACCCATATCCAACATCATAAGTGCAACCAATAAAAAACCAACATAGCCTGAGCCAAAAAACCTATTTGTGGTTGATTGTCTATTCCATGAAGCTCTCGCTTTAACTCTATATATCATAGACTGTGCATAAATTCCATATACTCCTACTACCAATACAATAAATTGTGATATAAGTAACAATATTTCATGAGCTTTAACAAAATATAATGCTCCAATCAAACCCAATCCAATAGTATAAGCACCTAAAGCAACCGCTTCACGAGAGAGCCATGAAGTTTTGAGATTTTTCATAGCACTTAGTGCAAATATTGGTCGCCCAAGATGCAAAGCAGAAAAGATCAAACCAACAGCAGATGGTATCAAAATAGCAAGTGTTAATATAAAGTTTGGACTTGCTAAATTAAATCCTAAAAACTTAGCAATCTCTCCAAAAAATAGTGCAAAAAAACCACCAACACTTAACTGTGTAAGTACAGTCATCAGTACAAGTGGCAACTCTGAATGAGCAGGTTTTAAAATATGCTCATCCATCGCTTTGACCTCTCCTTCAAAATTAGGAAGAGTATATCTAGTTGTTGGTTTACTAATTGATACATCTGGTAAATGTGGTGCAACACCTTGATGATTTATATCATTTGTTATCCACCTATCTTTATCAACTACCTCTATCTGTATTGCACCTGCTGGACAAGCTTGTACACAAGCTGGAGTTTGCCCAACAGCCAATTTTTCATGACACATATTACACTTTGTAACGATAGATCTCTCTTTATTAAATACTGGTACTTCATAAGGACAATTCCAAGTACAATATTGACAACCAATACAGCTATCATCATTATGTACAACAATACCATTATCAATTTTTATATACGAATTTGTCGGACAACCTCTAAGACACTCTGGATCTATACAGTGATTACAACTCATAGAATTAAACAGTTGTTTAACTTTAGGAAATTCTCCAGCTTCCATCTCTCCAACTCTTCGCCACTTTACATCTGATGGATTGTTATTTTGTTCATTACAAGCAACTTCACAACAGTGACATCCAATACATACACTCATATCAAAGTGAAATCTATACTGCTCATTCTCTTTTAGCGTTGGTATATCTATTTTATAGTTTCCACACTGTTTGTTTGTATTTGCTTTATAGTTTATAAAACTCTCAAGCGGTGTATTATGGCTCATCTCTTACTCCAATTATAATATAATATTATTATAGCAGTGACTATTAATTTTTTAACCAATTAATTGCCTATTTTTTAATCATATAGTAGATTTTAAAAAATCATTGTATAATTTAATAAAAAAGGTGTATTATGAATTTAGATGATAAAAAAGCAAAGGCAAGAGCAGATATAAATAGTGGTAGAATGTTAATTTTTTTTACAGCATTACCACTAATTGGCTCACTAGCAAAAAAATTATTTATCACAAAAGAGATGACAATAGATAATCAAAATCCTATTATAGAGCTAATTTCATCTTTTCCTGATATAAATACAGATGAATTATTAGTTTTAGATAATTTTATAATTTTAGGATTTTTAATAGGTCTATTTATAGGAATCAAAACTATTAAAAAAGGTATCTCTCAACTAACAAAACTAGAAAACCGATAATTCAAGAGAGAAGTTTCTCCCTTGAATTTTAGGTTGTTTTCTGTTTTTCATTTTCAACACTATCTTTAAGCAACCACCACATACCAGCGAATGATAAGAAAAGCATAAATGCCCATGCACTTGACCATAGTCCAGTCCAATCTAGTAAATATCCAAAGATTATAGGTGTAAAAAAGCCACCTAATCCTCCAAGTACTCCTACTACACCTCCAACGATTCCAACATCATCTGGATAGTGCTCTGGTATATATTTATATACCCCTGCTTTTCCTATCCCCCATATAGCTCCAATTAGTATCGCTAATGTCGCAAATATCCATACATTAGCTTGAAATGATATCCTTGTTGTCCCTTTCGCCAAAAGTTGCTTTTTCTTTACATGATCCCCTACTTTTACAACTGGCTCTTGCCAATCTTTTTTTATAGGAAAAATATGTATCTCATCACTATCTATATGGCTAATCTCATCTTCTTTCTCTTTTGGAGAGTACTTATATACTCTTTTACCTACTACTATACTATCCTCTGTAATCTCTGTTACTACCCCTGGTACTTTTGCTATTACACCCTTTCCTGGTGAATATATCTCTACTTTTGGCACCATTAGCATCGCACTTATCACTACTGATGACCCTAGTACCCAAACCATAACCTTTCTTCCACCATATACATCTGATAGCCACCCTCCAAATGCTCTTATTACTCCTGATGGAAAACTAAATGCTGCCGCAAATAGCCCTGCTGTTACTAATGGTAGATAATATACATTTACAAAATATGGTATAAGCCATTGTGAAAATGCCACAAAACATCCAAATACTAAAAAATACCATAGACCAAACTTCCAAACCGCCATATCTTTGAGTGGCAACATCATCTGGGAAAGGCTCTTCTCTGCCGCTTTTGTCTTTTTATTCTCTGTAAAGATTAAAAATATAATACCCATTACTAGTAGCATTATCGAATAATATACTGGTAGCATCCTCCACCCTTCTAAATTCTCCCCTCCATTTGTGAGATGATTTAAAATTGATGGTGCAAACAGTGCTGTTAATGCCGCTCCAGCATTTCCTGCCCCAAATATTCCTAATACTGTCCCTTGATTCTTCTTTGGATACCACACTGATGTAAATGCTATCCCTACTGCAAAACTAGCCCCTGTTATACCAAAACCCAAACTATATATAGCATACTCCATAAAGCTATCTGCTGTTGATAGTAAATACATCGGTATCGCTGATAAAATTAGCAAAAATCCATATACATACTTCCCACCAAATTTATCTGTTAGTATCCCTACTGGAAATCTCATTAGAGCACCTGTTAAAACTGGTATCCCTATTAGCCACCCCATCTCTACTGTACTCCAGTCAAACACCTCATTGCTTACTAAAAAGGTTACTAATACCCCATTTAGCATCCATGCCGCAAAACACACTGTAAATGCTAATGTATTAAAAAATAGCATCTTATGTGATTTGCTTGTCGCCACTTCCATCATGATTCACTCCTTTTTGTTATATTTTTATCTATAACTAATTATTTTCTGGTCTCCTTACACTCTCTTCCCATGGCGTATTTGTATCCCTTATCACCTTTTTGTCCCAGTACCATCTAACAATTTGATAAGGTCTTGTAATGTAATGTAATGGTACTACCAAAAAGTGCACAAGCCTTGAAAAAGGAATAAGTAAAATAACTAAAAATGCTCCAAAAATATGTAGTTGTACTAAAAATGGCATTGCTACAACTGCTTGAATATCTGGATTAAGTAATAATATAGACCATAAATATGGAACCATATCAGATGCATACCAACCAGATCCCCATTTCATACCAATTGCTATCAAAATACCAAGTATAAATTGGATAATTAAAATAATTTCAATCACAATGTCCATTTTATTTGTTACCATACTCAATCTAATATCATTTAATCTTCTAACCAATAACATAATAAGTCCAACAGTTGCAATTATTCCAAATGCAAGACCTATAGTTTCTAAAGCAACTAAACTAGAACCACCAAAAGAAAGATAAAATGATGGAAATAAAAACCCAATTAGATGACCTAAAAATACAACTATAATTCCTACATGAAAAGGAACCGAAGCTGAATAAAGCTTTTTTGTCTCTAAAAATTGAGAAGATAAAGATGAATATTTAAATCCCATCTTATATCTATAAATTGTTCCAATTACAAAAACCACTAAAGCAACATATGGGAATGCCCCAAACATTAATAAGCCCATATTAAACTCCTTTGTTTAATTTAATTTATTTAACCCTTTAAAGCTATTATTACTACTATTGATACCACAGTTATTAAAAATAGTATTACAACTATTTGAACTATGCTTACCCTCTTCAACTTCTAGTTCATGTTTTAAGAAACCTAAAAAACTTGCATCTTCAAATGGACGATTCTCTTTAATCAAAGAAAAATCGCTATCTAATACAATATATAATGCTTTAAAGAGATGTAAAAACAGACCTAGTGGAAAAGATGATGCAATCAAAGTTTTATACTGTTTTTTATACAACTTATCTTTTTGCTCCATACTTTCTACACTATACTCATTCATCATAATTTCGATAGCAGGAGCAAGCATCAACCTAACTAAATCATCTCTTAAATCTTTATCTTGCATTTTGGGAATCAATCTTAAAACATTTGCTAAATGATCAGAGAGCTCTTCACCTAAATCATTATTTACATTTTTATGCTCTTGATTTAAACGAACCAACACTTCACCTCTTGTGTAATCATCACCATATAAAACATACCCAATTTCTAATGAAGTAACTGCTTGAACTTCAAATGATCTTGTATAAAGCTCTTGAATCTCTTTTGTTGTAGCTGGAAGAAGTTTAAAAAACTTCTCCAACTCTTCATTAGCCTCAGGATACTCTTTTGCCAATGCACACACAGCCTCTTTTACAAAGGTCTTATAATTATCATTTGGATAATTAAAAAGCTTTGAAAGTGTTGCGTAATGATCAAGTTTCATCTATATTCCCCTAATCGGTTTTTCTATAAAACCAAATCCTGTACTACCTTTAACATCAGCAGTTGATTCAAGCATCTCAATTGATTGCTCTCTATGAGCTGCTGGAATAACAAATCTATCATCAAATTTTGCTAATGCTGTTAAATAGTACATTTTTTCAGCATCTTCCTCTGTAAGATTTACCGCACCTAATGCTTCATCTGACTTTGCTTTAGATATATCACCAACTGTTTTATATCTTCTATAAATTCTCATAGCCATTAATTTTTTAAGCTTATCAGCAACTATCTCTTCACTACCAGCTCCAAATAGATTTGCCATATATTTTAATGGAAATCTAGTTTGTTCAATTGTCCCAAATATCTCTTCTATGCTTGTATCATATAACCATTGATCATCCCAATGTTTTGACATCTCATTTAAAGTTGAGCTATCTTTAGTATTTTGACTAACACTTGCCATCACTGGTAACAATGGTGGAACATAAAATAGATTTGGTAGTGTTCTATACTCTGCATGTAAAGGAAGTGCTATTTTCCACTCTTTTACAAATTTATAAATTGGGGAATCTTGTGCAGCTTTAATTGTCGAATCGGCAATTCCATTTTTCTTAGCCTCTTCTATAACTGCTGGATCAAATGGATCTAAATAGATATCTATTTGATTATTTATAAGATCATCTTCACTTGAAGATGCAGCTTTTTCAATTTTATCAGCATCATAAAGAAGTACACCTAAGTATCTAATTCTACCAACACATGAGTGCATACAAGCAGGAGCTTGACCAGATTCTATTCTTGGAAAACATAAGATACACTTTTCAGATTTACCTGTACTCCAATTATAGTATGTCTTTTTATAAGGACATGCAGTAACACACATTCTCCAAGCTCGACATACACTTTGATCTATCAAAACCACACCATCTTCGCCTCTTTTATAGATTGCTCCTGATGGGCATGAGGCTACACAAGCTGGATTTAGACAATGATTACAAATTCTTGGCAAATAATAAAGTGCCATTTTTTCTAATTGAAACATCGCTTCTTGTTCAGCAGGTGAAAGATTTTTGATATTTGGATCATTTCTTGCAAAATCAGGAGTTCCACTCAAATCATCATCCCAATTTGGTCCCATTTTAATATCTATAGGCTTACCAGTAATTAATGATACTGGTCTTGCAACTGGTTGAACATCTTGTTGAGGTGACTCTATCAAATCTAAATACTTATAAGTAAAAGGTTCATAATAGTCATCTATAACTGGTAAGTTTGGATTATGAAAAATATTTAATAACCCTTTTAATTTACCAGCACCTTTTAATGATATACCTCCTGTTGAATTTTTTTCCCATCCACCTTTATATATCTCTTGATCTTCCCACTTCGTAGGATATCCTGTTCCTGGTTTTGTTTCGACATTGTTCCACCACATATACTCAGCACCTTTACGATCTGTCCATATATTTTTACAGGCAACTGTACATGTATGACAACCTAAACATTTGTCCAAGTGGAAAACCATCGACACTTGTGATCTTACATCCATCTTTTCTCCTTTTTATATAACTATCAATAAGTTTTAAAAAACAACCTTAGTCATCTTCTTAACGATAACATGAGTATCTCTATTTACCGCCACTGGACCCCAGTAATTAAAATAGTATGTAAATTGCCCATAACCACCAGCTAATAAATTCGGTTTTAATCGTACACGAGTTATTGCATTGTTTCCACCACTTCTTTTTCCATCACGAATTTGTGATAATGGAAGACCTACAGTTCTTTCAATTGTATGATAAACAATAGTTACCCCTTTTGGAATTCTTGAACTTACAACCGCTCTTGTACAATATGTACCATTATCATTTATAACTTCAACCCAGTCGTTATCTTTTATTCCAAGCTCTTTAGCATCCTCTTCACTTATCCAGCAAGGCTCAATTCCTCTTGAAAGAGTTAGCATTCTTATATTATCCATATAAGTTGAGTGAATATGCCACTTTCCATGAGGAGTTAAACAGCTTAATACTTTAGCTTCATTATTTTTTAGTGTCTCTTTTAAATCACCATATACTTCAGGTTTAGGAGATGGTTTATATGTTGGAAGATGCTCACCAAATCCAATATACATATCATGATCTAAATAGGTGTGTTGCCTTCCAGTTAATGTTCTCCAAGGAACCATTCTCTCTACATTATATGTATAAGCAGCATAAGCACGATCACTATTAATCAAACCAGACCAAACTGGTGAAGAGTTATATCTATGTGGTGCTTTTTGCAAATCGGAATAAAGCATGGTAACACTCTCATTTCTAGCACCAATATCCGCAAGCTTTAATCCAGTCTTTTTCTCAGCATTTTTATAAGCTCTAGCTGCCAATTTTCCATTTGTTACACTAGAGAGATTCAATACTGCATTAATTGCAGATATATCTTTTTTGAGTGATGGATAAACTTTATCACCAATCTTCTCTACTGCAAAATGGTTTGATTTAACCATCTCATCATAAACATCTTCACAATCATAATGATTACCATGAGCACCTGCACCTTTATTTCTAAAGTTTTCACCAAGAGCTATATACTTTTCATAAATTTTTGTATAATCCCTCTCTTGAATAGCAATTTTGTGCATAGTTTTACCAGGAATAGCTTCACACTCACCCTTGTACCAATCTTTGATACTAGTTTGAGCTATTTCATCTTCACTATCATGTCCTAATGGTATATTAACAATATCTTTTTGCACCCCTGGTAGGTGAGTTTTTGCCACTTCACTTGTAGCTTTTGCAATATTACTAAAAATTTCCCAATCAGTTTTTGCTTCCCAAACAGGCGCAATAGCTTCTGAAAGTGGATGAATAAATGAGTGCATATCAGTAGAGTTTATATCTGCTTTCTCATACCAAGAAGCGGATGGAAGAACAATATCAGAATATAGTGCTGATGAATCCATTCTAAAGTTCAAATCAACCACCAAATCCATCTTACCAACAGGTGCTACATCATGCCATTTTACCTCTTTTGTCTTCTCTTGATCTGTTGCAATTGCATTTGTATGAGTTCCTAAATAGTGTTTTAAACAATACTCTTGCCCTTTCATACTACCTGAAATCGCATTTCCTCTCCAAATATACCAAATTCTTGGAAAATTTTCTTCAGCATCTGGATCACCTATTGAGTAATTTAATTTTTTATTCTTCAACTCATTAAGTACATACTCTTGAATACCAGCATCATCTTTAGCACCATTTTTTATAGCTTCTTGACTAAGATTGAGCGTATTTTTATTATATTGAGGATAAAAAGGCATCCACCCCATTCTAACAGCTTTATAAATCTCATCTGCCATATGACCTTTTGTCATATCATTATCTGGAACAGCATTATATTTAGAATGTAGTCCATCATACCTATACTGATCAGTATTAATATAGTGCCAAATTGGACCTTGTTGCAGCCTAACAGTAGAGTTCCAGTCTTTTGCAAGTGCAATATTTGCCCAAGCATCAATAGGAGCTAATTTTTCTTGCCCAACATAGTGGTTCATACCACCACCATTTTTACCAATACTTCCAGTAAATATCAGTGCCATAGTAGCAGCACGATAAATTAGGTTACAGTGATACCAGTGATTTATAGCAGCACCAATAATAACCATATTTTTACCTTCAGTTACTGCTCCATTATTACCCCATTCTCTAGCAATACTAATAACAGTTTTTGCATCAATTCCAGTAAATATCTCTTGCCAAGCAGGAGTATAAGCAGCACTCTTATCAGAATAGTCTTGTGGATAATCTCCCTCTAATCCTCTAGGCACTCCATATTGAGCCATATGTATATCAAAAGTTGTAGCAACTGCTACTTTTTCTCCTTTGGTTGTTTCAATGTATTTAACAGGAACACCTCTTAGTGCCTTGTTATCTAAACCAAAATCATCAAAAGATGCCAATAAAACATCATCACTATTATCAATAAGTGTTAAAACAGGATCATATGGTTTATCATCTATAGAGTTTTCAAGTTTAGTATTCCATTTGCCAGTCTCTTGTTTATCCCATCTATGTCCTATACTACCTTTTGGAATAACTAAATCTCCAGTTATCTCATCAATTTGGACAAATTTCCAATCACCATTTTCTATATCTTTATACTCTTTTAACTCATTTGCTCTTAATAGTTTTCCAACTTTAAAAACATCACCATCTTTCTCTACTTTTACTAAAAATGGAGTATCTGAATATTTTTTCAAATAGTCTATAAAATATGGCACCTGCTTATCAACATAAAACTCTTTTAATACTACATGAGTAACAGCTTGCCAAAAAGCACCATCACTTCCAGCATGAAGCGGAATCCACTGATCTGCAAATTTACTAACTTGGCTAAAATCTGGCGATAAAACTATAGTTTTTGTCCCATTGTGTCTAGCTTCAGCAAAAAAGTGGCAATCAGGAGTTCGTGTCATATTAAGATTTGCTCCCATATCAACAATCAATTTTGCATTATACCAATCAGCACTCTCACACACATCTGTTTGCTCACCCCAAATTTCAGGAAATGAAGGTGGAAGATCACAATACCAATCATAAAAACTTAAATTTACTCCACCAAAAAGCTGTAAAAATCTTGATCCAGCAGCATAACTTAACATAGACATTGCAGGAATTGGAGAAAACCCTATAACACGATCCGGACCATATTTTTTAGCAGTATAAATATTGGCAACTGACATTATTTCATTTACTTCATCCCAACTAGCTCTTCTAAAACCACCTTTTCCTCTAGCTTGTTGATAAGCTTTTCGTTTTTCTTGATTGGCTTGTAAAGCCTCCCACGCTTTCATAGCATCTCCACCAGCTTTTCGTTTCTCTTCTTGAAAAGCATCAAGCAGTGCTCCTCTAATAAGTGGATATTTTATTCTGATCGGACTATAAAGATACCATGAAAATGAGATACCTCTTTGACATCCTCTAGGCTCATATGGAGGTAAATTGCTATCTAATAATGGATAATCTAACTGCTGTGTTTCCCATACAACAATACCATCTTTTACAGCCACTTGCCACGAACAACTACCAGTACAATTTACACCATGCGTACTTCTTACGATCTTATCATGTTGAAACCTATTTCTATAAAACTCTTCCCATTTGCGTGTTTTAGGATCTACGATATCTTGTATCCAGCTCATTTGTTAATCCCTCCAAGTTGAATTTAACTGTCTATCATACAGTTTTTGATTTACAGACTCTTGTTTTCTATTTTTTCCTAAAAAATTTAATAAAACAAAGATAATAGCAGCACCAATAATACCTGATATAACAAAACCCATTGAAGAGTTAGAAGAGGTGACATCTTTACTATCAGCATTTACAAGAAAATCAATCAAATCATTTACTTCGCTCTCAGTTAACTCTTTACCATTATATGCTTTAACCATAACTGGTGATGGCATATCATCCGATTTTAAAAGCATAGCCTTTAGAGTCTCTCTAGCTCCAGCATCAACACCACCATACGAAGAAACTATTTTTGTCAAATCTTTGGCTAAATACCCACCATCAATTACACGACTATTTTCTACATGATGACACACAACACAAGCTGGAGCACCATTTTGAAATGAAGTAGTTCCTTCATACAAAGCTGCTCCATCACCCACATTTGCAACAAGACCAGTTATAGATAAACAACTAGCCAACACCGTTGGGAAAAAGTACCTTTTTAAACCCATTACAGTCTCCTTTAATAAATATATTTTATTTCAAATATAACCCTTTGATTAAACCAACCAAAAACAAACGCTATATGTATAATCCCCATATACATAGTAATTGATAACTCATCTACTCCTTTTGCTCTCCTTTCTTTTATATGGATTAAAATTCGCTCATCACAAAATTATAAAATTATATAATAATTATCATAATAATACATTGACTTAAATCAAGAAAATTGATCAATTTAATATTTTTATAGAAGAGCATTAAGAAAAAAGTTTAATTAAGAGCGTAGTGATAAAATCGCATTATAAGCAACATCACACATGGTTTGCATCTGTTTGTCACTTATAATAAAAGGTGGCATAAAATATATTACATTAGATAGAGGTCTTAGCAAAACCCCGTATTTTAGGGCATATTTATAAACTTGTAGCCCTATTCGATCTTCTTCTTTATAACCTTGAAGCTCAATTGCAACTATCAAACCTCTTTGTCTAACCTCTTTGACATTTGCTAAAGATTTAAATTTTTCTATCATGTAGGATAATTTTTTAATTTTTTGCTTATTTTTTTCTATAACACTATCTTTTTCAAATATATCTAATGTTGCATTTGCAGCTGCACAAGCTAATGCATTACCAGTATAACTGTGAGAGTGTAAAAATGACTTTCCTTCACTATAGTCACAATAAAAAGCGTTATATATTTCGTTACTCATTAAAACAACCGAAAGTGGCAAATATCCTCCAGTAATCCCTTTTGAAAGACACAAAAAATCGGGAGTTATTTTGGCACTTTCATACGCAAACATATTACCAGTTCTACCAAAGCCAACTGCTATCTCATCAGCTATCATGTAGGTATTATATTTATCACACAACTGTCTTAAAGCTTTTATATAACTCTGATCATACATCGCCATCATTCCAGCACACTGAACCAACGGCTCAATTATAACTGCACTCACTCTACCATTATATTTGATTAATAGCTTTTGCATAGACTCTAAAGCTTCATCTTCACTAACCAATGCTGGAGATTTTGCTTGGATAGTTTTTATCAAAACTTCATCAAAAGTTTTTTTATACAATGACACATCTCCAACTGCCAATGCCCCTAAAGTCTCCCCATGATAACTATTTTCAAGTGAAATAAATATATCTCTAATTTCACCTCTGTTTTTATAATACTGAAAACTCATCTTTAGTGCTACTTCAATAGCACTAGATCCATTATCTGCAAAAAAAACTTTATCTAATCCTTTGGGAGTAAGTTTCACCAATCTCTCAGCAAGTCTAATAGCACCTTCATGAGTAAATCCAGCAAATATAACATGCTCTAAAGTATCTAACTGCTCTTTTATCTTTTGGTTTATATACTCATTTGAGTGTCCAAAAAGATTTACCCACCATGAGCTTATAGCATCTATATAACTATTGTCATCATAGTCATATAAATAGATCCCTTTTGCTGATTTTATAGGTATAAAAGGAAGATTTTCATAATCTTTCATTTGAGAACAAGGATGCCAAATCTTGGCAAGATCCCTATCTCTTAAGATTTTGTTTGTCATCTACTTTATCAAACTCTCATCAAGTTTTAACTCTTGATTATCCATAATACCAATACCACTATTTAAAACATAATTGGCTATCTCTTTTGCCTCTTTGAGTGAGTGCATCTTATAAGTTCCACATTGATAGATATTAAGTTCTGGTATATCTTGTTGATCTTTAACATTAAGCACATCTTGCATAGCCTTCTCCCAAGCCTTTGCAACCTCTTTTTCATCTGGAGTTCCAAGTAAACTCATATAAAATCCAGTTCTACATCCCATTGGTGAGACATCAATAATCTCTACATGATCACTATTTAAATGATCTCTTATAAATCCAGCAAATAGATGCTCAAGCGTATGTGTACCTCTCTCACTCATAATTTGTTCATTTGGTTTATAAAAACGAAGATCAAATACTGTGATAATATCTCCACTTGGAGTTTTCATCGTTTTTGCAACCCTAACTGCTGGTGCAATCATCTTTGTATGATCAACCATAAAACTATCTAACATTGGCATATTTTGATCCTTTTATAAAAAATTAATCACAATTGACTAAAATCAATCTATTTTACACTTTTTTTCTATAGAATTAGATTGTAAATAGATTTTACAAATTTTTATAAAAGGATACTATAGTGAAGATAGATGATAAAGAGTATTGTAATGTTTGCTTAAAAGAGTCAAACAAAGATGAAAGCACTGTTTATATGAGAGCAGTTTGTAGAGGTGAAGATATACATATATGTACTTCGTGTGTTCCGCATGTAATTCATGGAAGCGGAGAGATTGTTAAATCAAATCAAGAGGTAGAAAAAGAGGTTAGGGGCTAAACCCCTGCCTCCTCTCTTCTTTGTAAATACTCCCAATATTGATCAACTCTTTTTTGCCACTCTTTAATAATATGTTCATTACCTTTTTTGAAAAGATGCTTAAATCTGCCCTGTGCTGCTAAATACTCTTTAACTGGAATCACATTTTTTGGTCTATAGTTAATAGTAAGTTTTGTACCATTTTCAATCTCAAATAGAGGAAATACTAAACTATCAACTGCAAGATCACTAATATCAATTGTCTCATTTGGTGCAAATTTCCACTCAGTTGTACAAGGACTCATAGCGTTTAAAAATACTGGTCCTTTGGTTTTAAGAGATTTTTGAAGCTTTTTAAGCATATCTTTCCATTTATTTGGTGCAACTTGAGCAACATAAGGTGCTCCATGAGCTGCCATAATAGCTATTAAATCTTTTTTATTCTGCTTTTCACCATAGCTAACTCTTCCTGCTGGAGAGGTAGTGGTACTAGCACCAATTGGAGTAGCAGAACTTCTCTGTCCTCCTGTGTTTGCATACACTTCATTATCAAGACATATATATGTAAAATCATGTCCTCTCTCAACCGCACCACTAAGCCATTGAAAACCTATATCATAAGTTGATCCATCACCCGCAAATACAACAAATTTTACAGGAGCATCAGGATCTTTTAACTTACCTTTTCTTTTTAATGTTTTATACATGGCCTCTGAACCAGCAATAGCACTTGCAGCATTTTCAAAACCTATATGTATCCATGATGTATCCCATGAAGTGTATGGATAAACTGCTGTTCCAACCTCTAAACATCCAGTATTACAACCAATGACTAAATTATCATCAGTACAGTTCATAAGCTCTCTTACTATTATGGTGTGTGCACACCCTGGGCACATTAAGTGAGAACCTTCAAACCTCTCATTTGCAGTTGAATACTCTTTTAAATTTTTTATTTTTTTTACCATAACCCTACCCTTTTACTCAAAAAACTCTAGTTTAGGACCTCTTAGTCCGCTAAAGTGCTGTATTTTACCTATAACTTTACCAGCATCTGCATTTCTTTTTGTCTCATTGATAATCTCTTCCATATCAGCCATAGTCATATCTCTGCCACCAAGACCATATATATAGTTTATTATAGGAGGTCTATTGTCACTTGCATAAAGTGCTGCACTAACTTCATTAAAAAGCATTCCTAAAGCTCCACCAGGAGAACTTCTATCTAAACACGCTATTGCTTTTACATTTTGCAAAGCTTCTCTAATATTATCAAATGGAAATGGTCTGAAAACTCTTATAGCAACAACTCCAGCTTTTACTCCTCCTCGTTTTCTTATATCTCTTGCAGTTGCAATAGCAGTCTCAACTGTAGTTCCAAGTGCAACAATAGCAACTTCAGCATCATCCATCATGTAACTCTCTACTCTTTTATACTCTCTATTGGTCAGCTTTTTAAACTCTTCAAATACTTTATCTATAACAGGACGAGAATCCATTAAAGCTTTATGCTGTTTTGCTTTATGTTCAAAATGCCAATCCTCTTCTGTTTGTGCTCCATGAGTAACCGGTTTTGAAAAATCAAGCATTGAATCCACCGCTTTATACTCACCAACAAATTTATAAGCCTCATCATCACTCAAAGGATAAACATTTTGTGCTGTATGAGAACATATAAAACCATCTTGGTGCACCATAACAGGAAGCCTTACATTTAAATCTTCACCTATTTTAAAAGCACAAAGTACTAAATCATAAGCCTCTTGTGGATTAAATGTACAAATATTTATCCATCCAGCATCTCTTCCTAAATACATATCAGAGTGATCACCATTTACATTTAAAGGTGAAGCTAAAGCTCGATTTACAACTGTTAATACAATTGGAAGTCTCATACCACTTGCATTATACAAAACCTCTACCATCAAAGCAAAACCTTGCGAACTTGTAGCAGTAGCTACTCTACCACCACTAGCTGATGCTCCAACACATGCACTCATAGCAGCATGTTCACTCTCAACCATAATAAACTCACCATCTACATAACCATCAGCCAAAAACTGTGAATAGTTTTGAACCGTTGGGGTAGAAGGGGTTATAGGATAAGCGGCAATTACATCAACCTGTGCCTGTCTGAGAGCTTGTGCATAGGCCATATTACCATCCCAAACCTCTACTTCATTTAATTCAATCTTTTCTGCCATTATTAATCCTTACTCTTTTTCTTTTTTTCTTTTTTTGGCCACTCTAAAATTGCATCTTCAGTATCTATAAAATCTGAAAACATTAAGAGCGATTTTGGATTTGTTGGACAAACTTCAACACAAATCCCACACCCTTTACAGTGTTCATAATCAATTCCTATCATCTTTTTATCTCGTGAAATAATAGAAGTATCCGGACAAAATATCCAACAGTTTTGACAATCTATACATATTTCTCTATTATAAACAGGTTTTAATACTCTCCAATCAGCTACACTCTTTGTATATGAGTTAAACTCTGAATAAGATCTATCTTCAGGTCTTACAAAAGCAGCATTTTCACTCTCTCCTTTAAAGGAGTCTAAGACCACTCCAGTAGTTACTTCATCCCACCCAACATATTTCATATTTGTTCCTTATTTGACTTCATTATATGCTAATTCAATAGCTTTCATATTTGCATCTATAACTTTTTGAGGAAATTTTGATAAGACTTTTAACATCGCATTTTGAAAGTACTCTAACTCAAACATTCCAGATACCTTTATCAACGCACCAAGCATTGGAGTATTTGGTATCGCTCTTTTAATTGTATCCATCGAAATTCTAATACAATCTACCACATACACATCCTTTCCCTGTAGTTTTGGAATTTGAGATACCAACTCCTCTTTTGAGAGATGTGTTGTAATTATGTATTTTGTACTCTCTTTTTCATGTGCAGTTATATCAGCAGAATATGCAAGTGCTGGATCGATCACTAAAACATAATCTGGATGCATATATTTTTCATGATTAATAATCGGCTCATCATCTATTCTATTATAAGCTGTCATTGCAGCACCTCTTTTTGCTGAACCATAAAATGCAAATGCTTGTACCTGTTTTCCAGTACTTGCAACTACATCGGCTAATCCCTTAGCACCAGTCACAGCACCTTGTCCTGCTCTACTATGCCATCTCATTTGAATCATAAGTGCTCCTTTTTAATATCAATTTTAGATAAATAACTCTTAACATTGGCTTTAAACTAAGTTTTCAATAAACAGTACTGCTTCAAGGGCATTTCTTTTAATATATTTTGTAAATTGAAAAAACTCTTGTTCATTACCATAGCCACATGATAGAGCTATACTTTGTATATTAGCATATTTAGCAGCTTCTAAGTCCATCGTTGTATCACCTATCATCCAACTTTTGCTTTTATCTGCATTTAAAAGCTTTAATGCCTTTAAAATAGGCTCTGGATGAGGTTTTGGGTTTGTAACATCTTCCCTACCTATTATCACTTCAAAATATTGCATAATATTCATATATTTTAGCAACTCTTTTGAATATAAACCTGTTTTCGTTGTCACAATTCCTAAAGTTGCAAATGATGAGGCTAATTCAATCGCTTTTGTTGCATTTGGTAACAGTTGCGTCATTGGTTTTGATCTTTGCCTATAATATTTTTTATATACTGTTACAAAATCACTCACTTTTTTTTCATCAACTCCTAAGGAGCTATACATAATCTCAAGTGGATATCCAATCAATTTTGTAATTTCATCTTTTTTAGGAGGTGTGTTACCAAAATACTCAAAAGAGTCTTGAAAACTTGATACTATAGCTTCAGTCGAGTCAATAAGTGTACCATCTAAATCAAATAAAATAGTCAAGGCTTTATCCAATCTTTGACATTATGCATAACTCCTATAATAGAAGGTGTAACATTTTTGATATTTTTATTTACAGCTGTTATAGAGTTTGGAATATATAAAAATAGATATGGGTTATCTTCTACAATAATTTGAAAAATTTTTTTATATATTTTAGATAATTTTGCCCTATCTACACTCTTTTCTGCCTCTTCTATCAATGCATCTACTTGATCATTTGCATAAGATACAAAATTAAATCCACCTTTCACACTTGATTTACTATGCCAAATAGATCTAGCATCTGGCATCAGAGACAAACTCCATCCTAATACAACAGCTTCAAAATTTCGTGGCATTACAACTGTATTTAAAAATGCTTGCCACTCCATAGCTCTAATCTTAACAATAACTCCAGCTTTTTTAAATTGGTGTTGTAAAATTTCAACTGCATACATTCTAGTTGGATTATTAGAGTTTGTAACTATCTCAAATGTAAAAGGGTTTTTGTCATCATAACCAGCCTCTTTTAAAAGTTGCTTTGCTTTTAAGATGTCTTGTTTTGGTGATTTTATAGCTTCATTATAAGCAAAAGTACGAGGCATAAATGGACCATTACAAATTTGACCATGTCCAAAAAATAAAATATCTACCAACTCTTTTCGATCAATTGCTAAAGATAAAGCTTTTCTAACTTTTGGGTTTTTAAACTTTGGGTTTTTTAGATTAAATCCAAGATATGTGTATCCATTTGATATATCTTCAAAAATATTAAAAGAGTTTTTAAAATTTTTATCTATTTGTCTATCTATTTGCAACGGTGAGAGTGAGCCAACATCAAGTTTATTTGATTTTAGTGTTAGAAACTGAGTTGAAGCATCTGGTATAAAGTGATAAACCAATTTATCAATTTTTGGTCTATTTAAAAAGTGCTCATCATTTGCAACAAGCTCAATATCTTGTGAAACTTGAAATTTTTTAAGTATATATTCACCTGTACCAATTGGATTTTGATTAAATTTACTTGTCATTAAATCTTTTTCATCTTTTAATATGTGCTCTGGAATAATATCGAGCATCCAAATTTCAAGTGCCTTAAAATATGGCTCTTTGTATTTTACCTCTATCATGTAGGGATTCAATGCTTTTACACTCTTAACAAATTTAAATGAATTTGCATAGGGTGTAAACAGTTTTGGTGAGATAATGCTCTCATATGTAAAGATAACATCTTTAGCACTAAATTTTTCTCCATCACTCCACTTAACATCATCACGAAGTTCAAAAATAAGTGTAGTATCATCTAAAAATTTATAACTTTTTGCAAGTTCTAGTTTTATATTTGCATCTTTATCATATGTGATTAGTGAATTAAATATCCATTGAGAAATTGTACTACTAGCACTATCTGTAGAGATTAGAGGATTTAATTTACTTGGGTTTGACGAAATTGACAGATGCAAAGTAGAAGCCTGTAGATAAATCAAAAAAGAAAATAACAATATAACAAATTTCATAAAGGTAATTATAATTAATTTACTATTAAAATGGTAGCAAAAAACTCAAGGATTAAATATGCTAAAAAAAATTATTGCTATGTTGATGATTTTAAATTTATATGCTTTTGGAGCTGAGAAAGTTGCCGTTGGTCTTAATATAAATGATACAGATTTAGAGGTTGATGCAAAAGCATCATTAAGTGTCTTAACAAATAGTTTTGGATATGATAATTACTACTTCACAATCAATTGGATGAATGACAAAGAGTCATTCGTAAGTCCTGGCTTTTATGTGGAGAATTTATTAAGAGGTAGTTCAAATTTTATCTTTGGATTTGGAATCAAATCTGTCTTTACAAAACATGAAAATTTAAAATTCTCAGCTACACCGTTTATGATATCAGCCAAAGTTAGATTAATTCCTAGAAATTTTCCACCAGCATATATATCTGCTAATTGGATATACGCTCCAAGCCAACTTGTATTTCAAGATGCAAAAAAGTATCTTGAATATAGAATCGAATTTAATGCAAGAGTTATCGAAAATATAGAACTCTACGCAGGGCATAGAAGTTTAAATACAGAATATAAAGCAGAAGATAAAGATATTTTATACAATAGATCTTTATATGCAGGATTTAGATTTTTATTTTAATACCGTTTATCATCAATTACATACTTACCATCGCAAGGCGATATTTTCTCTATATTGACTTGCGATTGATAGTTTGTATTAAAAGATAAAAACTTATATGTAGCAAATACTATTGCAATAACTATAATAATACTAACAAAAATCCACGGCACAAAACGACGAATTAACTGCTCAATTGTATATTGTCTTGTTCCATTAATATCACTAATCGTAATGATCATCTTTTTCATTTTTGCTCCTGTTTTAAAAGATCTATTAATTCAAATTTGACTCTCAGTGCATCTTCATGAGACACTTGAGCTGTTCCAGCACTGCTATGACCACCTCCACCATATTTAGAAACTATTTCACAAATACTGTTTTTATTATTTTTATTAAATATAGATTTTCCTAAAGCAAATACGATGTTTTGGTTATTTACTCCATTTAAAATATGAATCGAAGAGTCAATTTGAGGAAATAGTGCATAGACCATAAAACGATTTGTCGGATATATAACCTCTTCATCTCTAAAATCTATCACACCTATATTATTCTCAATAGTTATACATCTTTTTAATTGATTTATACTATCTTCTTGATATTTGTTATACAATTCAATCCTCTCTTTAATATCATCAATAGCCAAAATTTCATCAATATCATAATTTAAAATCAAATCAATAAGTTTGCTCATAAGTGCATAATTGGATATAGAAAAGTTTTTAAATCTACCAAGACCAGTTCTA
This sequence comes from Campylobacterales bacterium, assembly GCA_027081145.1. GTDB lineage: Bacteria > Campylobacterota > Campylobacteria > Campylobacterales > QNZT01 > JALWLB01. The sequence goes on along the minus strand of JALWLB010000174.1, from coordinate 4,447 downwards.
GGATCGGTTAAAAATGTTAATAAATCCCATCCTTTAGGTGATAAAATTTCATCTTTTGTATAATCAGCCCTATTTGCTCTATTTGCAATATCAACCAAAAAATACAAATTACTACCAAAACTCTCATCACAATCATAATATTCATAAATAATTTGTGACGCAGAGTGTGCATCTGTAAAAAGAGCATGATGAGGGTTTAATTTTATATCTTTATCATGTATATCGATCTTATAATCAAATGCCATATGAGCACTATTGACATATGGTAAGTTTGTTACGATATCGTTTGAATCTATTTTAATTTTACCATCTTGCACATCTTTTGGATGTACAAATAGACTCTCATCTATTAAATTTAATTTTTTAAGCAATACCGCACTAATAATTCCATCAAGATTGCTTCTGGTTATTAGTCTATATTTTTTCTCTTGCATCATCGATCCTTATTTTTTTACCAAAGGTACACGCAAACGCTGTCCAATGTGAATTAGATTTGGATTTTTAATAAGCTCTGGATTGGCTCTTAGGAGTATATTAAATGCTTGTGGTGAACCATAAGCTCTCTCAGCTATCAAAGATAGTGTATCACCAGGTTTTACTACAATAACACGCATCTCATTCTCTCTTACAGCCAACTCTTTTGAAATCATCTTTGTATATTTATCTTTTTTCACACTATCTTGCGCTAGAATAATCTCATCTAAATCTTTTGATAAATTTAACATCTTATCATCACTGTTTACATTTGAAGATAATACAACTTTATTGTAGTGATTAGCATCATCACCTTTTTTCTTCTCTATCTTTTTTGATTTATCTATTTTCTTAATCTCTGATTCTATCTGTTTTTCAGAAATTTTTGACTCTATTGCATCATCTTTTTTAAGAGTCTCAACCAAATCAGTTTTATGATTGTTGCTTGTAATAGACTCTTTTTGTTTATCTTCCATCTGTTTTACTATCATTTGCACAATAGCTTGCATATCTTCTTGTGTATATACCTTTTTAACTCCACTATCATGTGATGATGTTGGAGCAGTATTTACATCAGTACTTAAACTATCTTTTGTAAAATATTTATAGATAAACACACCCAATCCGATTAAAATACTCAAAAGCACTAAAATAATTAACACTTTTATTATTTTATCTAACGAACTTTTCTCTTGATTTTCAAAACTTGTATTTTCTGTACCATATTTCATAAAATCTTGTTCTACATCTTGTGTTTTTTTAAACATCCAAACTCCTTTATCTCTGATTCTCTTTTTGTATAATTGTTGTTAAACCTAAAAATTTCCATCCTTGAAAACCACTTCTATAATAGAGTATCTTATCTGCTGGAAAGCCAAACTTTAACATTCCTTTGATCAAATGGTGTGATTGTTGATCCCACAAACCATTACAAAATATTGCCAGTTTTTTTACATTTTTAAAATCCCAATCTCCATTTGACTTAACCTTCATACCCAAAAGCATAAATACCTTTTTAGCAATTTTTTTATCATTTGAGTTAAACAATGTATATGGAATATTGATTGCTGATGGAATAGTCTCTAACTCATACCACTGTTTTAATCTAGCATCTACAACAACACCTCTATCTTTATTAACATACTCTTTTATAAAATTAATCAACTCCACTTCAGCAATTGTTTTAACATCTTTATCAACTTTGGTAGGATTTATACAAAATGGGGGACACTCTCTTGAAGTTTTGGTATAATCATCCACTAAAATATTACTCGTATCTTGAACCCTTTGAATTTTTACTCTCTGACCTTTATGTTTAACATATAAATATGGAATATCTTTGGTAACTTTTACAACAATCGACTCTTTGGCAAATAAATTACCCACAAAAAAGAGTGTTGCAATAATCAAAAGCCTAAATATATACATCTTTTTCTCCCATCAATAATCTGCAACATCGACACTTAAAGAAACAACTTTATTCATCTGGCTTAATAATTTTGGATTTTGCTCGACTATTTTATTTAATTCATCAATATCAATATCATCTTTTAGATAGAGTGGTTTTAAAGTTTTCCACATTTTTGCAACTTTTTGCAACTGTTTTTTTATATTTTTGTTACTTGGTTTTACTATTTTTAAGTTTGCATCCCCTTTTATCAATGCTTCTAAAGAGTTATCAAATAATTTCACACTTTTTTTAAGATTTTTTTCATTTTCTAAAGTATTTATTCCCATCAAAACTAATAATTTCTCTTTTGTCATCTTTTGGCTTAGCATTCTTTGTCTTCCAGCTACATCAACAATATTTGATCTTGCTTGTTCTAAAAATGTCTGTTTGGTTTTCGCTTTAAATAGTTTTACCAATTTATCTGACATTTTCAAAAGTGTTAAATTATGTTCTATTATATAGTTCAAAACATCTATATCAACACTCCCACTTTGAAGAACCTTTTGGATGTTTGCATTAAATATATTCCATTGTGATTGAATCTGTTTTATAAAAGCTACTATCTTTTTATCATCTGTTTTAGGTAAACTTAACGAATTATCCCCTTTTAAAAGAGTATTGATAGCTCTTTCAAAAAGTTTGGCAGATTTTTCTAACTCTATCTTATGTTTATCAGCTTTTATATCTAAAGATATCAGTAAAACAAGTTTAGTCATTTTTTGTGTAAGCATTCTCTGCTTTCCAGCTAAATTGATAATATTGTTATGGATGTTTTTTTGCTCTATAAATTGATTTACCAAAAGAGATAATTTTTTAGCCTGTTTTGCTCTTTTTATGGATTTTTCAAACAGTTTAACAACTTTATCAACCTCAACCAATAAAGCATCCAATTTATAAACTGTATCTTTTATAATCTCTTTATTGCGTATAGATGCATTTAGATTTGGCTCTATATTTTGATACTGTTTTTTGATCTTTTTTAATTGTTTTTTAATTTTTGGTAATTTTGTACTATCTAATTTTAAAGATTTATCACCATGTTGTAATCCATTAAGTATTTTAGCAAACATTTTTTTACTGCTAATCAACTCTTTAGTACTATTTTTTTTATCTATATTTAAATATACAAGCAGTAAACTTTTTGCCATTTTTTGAGTTAACATTCTCATTTTTCCAGATAAATTAACAGCTTGAGCTCTTTTTGAGACACTCTCTTTGCTCTGTGCAACATAAAGTTGTACTGCTTTATTCATCTCAAATAAAAGTGTACGATTTTGTTTTTGAACTTTTGATAATAGTTGTCGATTTATAGCTCCACTAAGTACTTGTTTGATATTTTTATCAAAACTATCCCAAATTTTTTTTACAACTTGTAACTGTTTTTGAATCTCTTGATTTTTAATAGGCTTTAATTTTAACTCTTTGTCTCCACTTACCAATCCATTTAAAGTTTTATCAAATAGATCTCTATTAAGTTTTAATTTTTTTAAATTTTGTGCTCTATCTATATCTGCTTGTATCAAAAATATATCTTTTGCAATCATTTGAGAAAGCATTCTTTGTTTACCTGCTAAATTAATACTAACAGCCAACTCTTTTGTAGTAAGTGCAAATGTCATAACAGGCAAAATCATAAAAACAACTACTATAAATAAACTTTTTCTTATATACATGATCTTATCCTTACTCTGTTGGTTGTATTGTTGTCAAACCAACAATTTGCCAAAACTGCATACCACCACGGTAATATAAAATTTTATCTTTTGGATAGCCTAATCTAATCAAATTTTTTATAGCTTCTATGCCTTGTGCTGACCATGGTCCATTACTAAATATAAGAAGATTTTGAGTATCTGTAAAATCCCAATTACCATTGTCATCTTTTTCAGCACCAAAAACCGAAAAAACTTGCTCGATAAATGGATCATCTTTATCGGCTAAAAGAATTGAAAATGGCACATTTAGTGCACCAGGTATAGTTGAGTCTTTATACCATTTTGGCATTCTAGCATCTATAAGTAAACCTTCATTTTCACTAACTTGATTTTTAATAAAATCTATAACATCAAGTTCAGTAACAGTTTGTACACCTTTTATAGGCTCAAACGGTTGTATATCAAATGGTGGTGTTGGTCTGGATGTTCTTGTAAAGTTGTTTGTTAATTTATGATCCGTATCTTGAATTCTTTGAATTCTAATATTTTCACCATCAAGATCAACATCAACATATGGTATATCTTCAGTAATATTAACCTTTAGAGCAAAAGTTTGAGAATATCCACACAACAAAATCAATAAACTTGTACAAAAGATAGTTTGTATCTGTTTCATTATATTGCTACTCCATATTATTATTATGCACTACTCGCATATCGTCCAAGTAGAGAACCGATTTAGGGGTCTATCATTAAATTTAGCAAGAGATAAAGTGTAAAGCGATTATTTCAAACTAAGTTTTTGATAAATAGTTGTCCTTAAGATCCAAGATATGATATAATTTTTCTGGACAAAGGTGTAGCTAGT
>JALWLB010000173.1 GCA_027081145.1 Campylobacterales bacterium | reverse complement strand
CTTTTAATATATCGGCTTAATAAAAAAATAGTTTAGAAAAAATTAGCTAATTTTTAAAATTTGAGAAGATCGATTATCAATTTTTAAAAGATTGATATAGCCACTCTCATAAATTCCACTATCAAGCCCAATTCTATCGAGTTTCATAAATGGTTCATCAAATGGAGTATGTCCAAAAATGATAGTATGATCAAATACCTCATCACTATAGATAAATTTATCTCTGATCCAATAGATAGAGTCATGCTTAATTTGAGCTTCAAGCCTATTGATTGATGGATCAACTCCTGCATGAATAAAAAGGTATCTGTTTTCACTATCAAGATAGTAAGGTTTTAAATCTTTTAAAAACAGTTTTAATTCATGATAGAGGTTTTTCTCTTTTTTAAAAGCAAATTCAAGAGCATCTATGCTATTTTTAAAAAATGGGTATTTATGATATAAAAACTCATTTCCACCAAAATAGTAATCTTCAAAAAATATTTCATGATTACCTCTTAAAAATATTATCTCTCTTTGATTCTCTTGTGCCCAAGCTTTTAGCTTTATAATATCTCGAATGACAAGATAAGAGCCTATATCTTTGAATCTTTTACCATAAATCTCACCACTCTCTCCTCTATCCATATAATCACCCAAAAATATAACAACTCTATCTTCTTCGAGCCTATTTTTTATGATATATTCAACTCTTTTATAAATTGAGTGCATTCCATGTATATCTGGTACTACTAAATATTTACAAGTTGGAAGCTGTTTTGGTTTGAAAAATTTTTTAAACATGATTATGACTTTTACAAACAATATCACCAAGCTTTAGATTTAACTCTCTTGCTACAACTAAACACTTGATCTTTAATAGATAAAATATCGGATAATTTTTGACTTCATTTAAACACTCAAAATTGCCCATCCCTTTTGAAATGATACAATCAGCTCTTTTGAAAAGCTCTTTTGCCTCTTTTTTCATATCGTCTATAATAAGTCCTGGAGTTTTAACTCCACTATCTACAATGGAGGCTACATGATATAAAGGATCATCTTTTTTGATATCTTTAATACAGATATCGTTTATAATTGGCTCTGATCTTACAAAATAATAAATTTTTATATCTTTAAATATCTCTTTGATACTCTCTAAATAGATTTGATCAAAAATATTCTCTCCCGCATTATCAGCTAAATATACAACTATTTTAGAACTCTTTAATTTATCATATAAAATATCTGTATGATCTATTGCAAAAGGTGTAGTCAAAACTTTTTGCATCTCATCTTTTAGATCAAACCTTATCTCACTTGCAAGATCTATAACATTTCCAGCAACTGCAATTTTTGTAGCTGTTTTAAATTTATTGTTTGAATTTTTTATATACTCTTTTGAGAGTGGAATAAACTTTTTTGCCTCTTTTATAGAGTTTTGTTTTAATTCACTGTATAGATCATCAACTTTTAAAATTTTTGATATCTCTTGATAGATAGGAGTTGCATTTTGTGGTGGAGTTTTATTAAGATCAAACTTAGGTAGCATTAAAGCAGATCGATCTAAGATCTCTTTTGCTACCTTAGTATCTAATTTTAACTCTTTTGTAACTCTTAGAGCTTGATTAAATATACATGATATGCACTCTAGCTCTATTTTCATTGCTTGAGAGTATCGGCTATTAAAAATGCAAGTTCTAGTGCTTGATTTGCATTTAATCTCGGATCACAATGTGTATGGTATCTGCTTGATAAATTCTCCTCTTTTATAGCTTGTGCTCCACCAATACACTCAGTTACATCTTTTCCAGTCATCTCAAGATGGATTCCACCAGCATAAGTACCTTCAGCTTTATGAATATCAAAGAAGTTTTTAACCTCTAATAAAATACTATCAAATGGTCTAGTTTTGAAACCATCTTCAGTTTTAAGGGTATTCGCATGCATAGGATCACAACTCCAAAGTACATTTTTTCCCTCTTTTTTTACTGCTCTTATAAGTTTTGGTAACTCTTTGGTAACCTTAGTAGCACCCATTCTTACTATTATATTTAACCTACCCTCTTCATTTTCAGGATTTAAACTATCACACAGTTTTAAAAGCTCTTCTTCATCCATACTAGGACCAGCTTTAACTCCTATAGGATTTTTTACACCTCTTAAAAACTCTACATGAGCATGATCTAACTGTCTAGTTCTATCACCAATCCATAACATATGAGCTGAACAGTCATACCAATCTCCACTTAGGCTATCTCTTCTTGTTAGAGCCTCTTCATAGTTTAAAAGCAGAGCTTCGTGTGAACTATAAAGAACAGTTTGATTCATATTTGGTGTATTTTTAGCATTTATTCCACAAGCTTCCATAAACTCTAAAGCTTGAGTGATTTTTGATGTCATCTCTTTATATCTCTCATTTGCACTACTTTGAGCAGTAAAACCTAAATTCCAACTATTTACCTTATGCAAATCTGCAAAACCGCCTCTTGCAAAAGCTCTTATAAGATTTTGTGTTGCGGCTGATTGATTGTAAGCTCTTAACATTCTATATGGATCTGGCTCTCTTGCCTCTTTGCTAAATTCGATAGAGTTTATAATGTCACCTCTATAGCTTGGAAGTTTTACTCCATCAATCTCTTCAAAATCACTAGATCTAGGTTTGGCAAATTGACCTGCAATTCTTCCAACCTTTACAATAGGTTTTCCTCCTGCAAATGTTAAAACTACAGACATTTGTAAAAAGAGTTTAAAAAAGTCTCTTATGTTATCTGCATTAAACTCAGCAAAACTCTCAGCACAATCACCACCTTGAAGCAAAAATGCTTCACCTCTTGAAGCTTTGGCCAACTTTTTTTTCAGTGATCTTACCTCTTGGGCAAAAATCAAAGGAGGGTAAGATCTTAATGTATCTTCAACACTTTTTAAAAGTTTTTGATCTTTATATATTGGCTGTTGAACAATAGGTTTTGATCTCCAGCTTTGTAAATTCCAATCTTTCATTATCTTGCAACCTTAATTTTTTGCGATATTATAGTAATAATTAAATTTTAAGTCAAATTTTCAACTTTTATTGCATAATTTGAGATAATAAGATATAATAATATTTCATAATAAATTTATTAAGGAAAAAGATGCCTACAGATTTAGTATCAGCTATTGTAGCTGGATCAATTGTTACATATTTGATGTATAAAAATATCAACAAAATATCTAAAAAATTAGATGCCTCTTCAAAGAGTAGTTTTGAAACTTATGCTGCATTTTCTGCAAAAATTCAAGAACGCATTAGAAAAATAAAAAAGGATATTGATGATGATCTCTCATCTGATAATCCAAAATATTTTCTACATGATAGTAGCAATCAAAAAGTTGTTGTTAAAGAGCTGACAAACTTAATAAGAGAGTTGGCATTTTATGAGACTGTTTTAGCAAAGCAAAAGAGTGCAAAAGAGATTGAGGATGGTCTTTTTAAAATTTTATCTAAACTTGATGAAATTATAAGAAGAGATTTTAAAGATGGCGAAAATCTTGCGGATGAGTTACGAGAGGATTTTCACAAGGAGTATTTGAAAATCACAACAGCATGAAAGAAGAGTTAATCAACAATGCAGAGGTTATAAGTTTTACAACTCCAACATCTAAGTGTGTCTATTTGCATGATAGACCTATGAGAATGGAGTATAAATATATAAAAAATTGCTCACTTGAGTTGTGTTCAAGATTGACCAAAAGAGGCTGGAGGCGTTTTGGGGAGTACTTTTCAAGACCAATATGTAATAATTGTAAAGAGTGTTTAAGTATCAAAATAGATGCTAATGAGTTTAAATTAGGAAGATCTGCAAAAAGAGTTTATAAAAGATGTACCAAAGAGATTGATGAGATAATCATCCAAAAACCGACCTATTGTGATGAGCACTTGATACTTCATGAAAAGTATCATGATCATATGCGAATAAAAAAAAATTGGAAAAATTATGAAATTACGAAAAAATCTTTTTTAGAACTTTATATAAATGGTGCATCAAATTTTGGCAAAGAGGTACTTTATATCAAAGACTCTAAAGTAATAGGGATCGATTTTATAGATATTTTAGATGATGGTATCTCATCAATTTACTTTTTTTATGATCCCGATTTTTCATATTTAGGGCTTGGAAACTTCTCGATGTATAAGCAGTTTGAGTTTGCCAAAGAGTTAAATCTAAGATGGATATATATAGGATATTATGTGAAAGATTGTAACAGTTTAAACTATAAATCAAAATACAAGCCCTATTATATCTTGGTAAATGAGCCTAAATTAGATGAAGCAGCTATATGGCGATTGCATCAATAGAGTATAATAGTAAAAACTTTTCTATCAGTTATGATCTCTTTCATAGCCAAAAAAAACGAACTTTAACTATTTTACATGGTTGGGGATCAAACAAAGAGATCATGAAGAGTGCTTTTAGAGATAAGTTTGAAAATTTTAAAACTATTTTTATAGATCTTCCAGGATTTGGTAAAAGTGGTAATGATTTTGTACTAGATAGTTACGATTATGCAAAGATAATTGATCTATTTTTAAAACAAAAAAATATTCAAAAAGATATAATCTTAGGACACTCTTTTGGAGGAAAAATTGCAACTTTATTAAATCCAAATATTTTAGTTCTTCTTAGTAGTGCTGGAATTGTTACCAAAAAATCTCTCAAAATCAGAGCTAAAATAAAACTGTTTAAACTACTAAAACCGTTTGGTTTTTCTAATCTTTATAAAATATTTGCTTCAGATGATGTAAAAAAGATGAGTCAAAATATGTATGAGAGTTTTAAAAAGATTGTAGATGAAGATTTTGAAAATGAGTTTAAAAGCTTTGATCATGTAGCTCTGATTTTTTGGGGAATTGATGATAGTGCTACACCTCTATCTAGTGGTCAAAAAATATCAAAACTTATCAAAAACTCTTCATTTTATCCACTAGAGGGAGATCACTACTTTTTTTTGAAACACTCAAAATTTATTGAACAAAAGGTAATAGATGCTATATATTGAGAGCACTTTTCATATAATTTTTACACTATTGTTGGGATTTTATCTAATTTCAAATCTTCAATGGTATAACTATAAATTTCAAAGAGTTTTATTTCATCACAAAAAGATTCATTGGCATTTTATCTACTTTTTGCTCCCTATTTTTGTCTATTATCTATTTAGCAAATATATTTGGCTTATAACTCCTATCTATGGGTTGGCTCTTTTTTTATGGCAAAAAAAGATCGATAAAAAAGTTGTCTTTACTAAAAGAGTTAAGAGATTTTTTCTATTTTTAATCTTAAGTGCTATATTTTTAGATATGTTGTGTTTAGGTATGCAAAAGTGTGAAGTCTATCCAACTATATTATCACTCTCAATTGCATTTTTGGCCAGTTTTTTGTTTGAAAAGATGCTATTTTTGGGTTATAAAAAAGATGCTATCAAAAAATTAAACTCTATTGAAAATTTAATTATTATAACAATTACAGCAAGTTATGGAAAAACAAGTATCAAAAACTTTTTATATCAAATACTCTCTAAACATTTTAAAACTTACAAAAGCCCAAGAAGTGTAAATACACTAGCTGGAATTATCCAAGATATCAATACCTCTTTACCAAACGATACTCAAATTTATATCGTTGAGGCTGGAGCAAGAGTCAAAGGTGATATCAAAGAGATCGCTTCACTTTTAAATCATCAATATGCCATAGTTGGTAAAATTGGACCTCAGCATATTGAGTATTTTAAAACTCTTGAAAATATTAGAGATACTAAAATGGAGATACTTGAATCCAATCGCTTAAAGTATGCACTAGTTCATCAAAGTGCAAATGTCAAACCAAATGAAAAAGTTCAAATTTTTGGACAAAATATAACAAATATAAAATCAACTCTAAAAAAGTTATGTTTTGAATTGGAGATAAAAAATAAAAAATATCACTTTACAAGTTCTCTTTTGGGTGAATTTAACGCTATAAATGTAACAGCTGCTATATTGATCGCTCATAAACTTGGGATCGATTTACAAGATATACAAAAAGATGTTGAGAAGTTACAAGGGGTTGAGCATAGGCTCCAAAAGATAGTGGCTGGTGGTAAAATTATCATTGATGATAGCTTTAATGGCAACTTTGATGGTATGAGTAGCTCATACGATCTTGTAAAATCCCACAAAGGAAGAAAGGTTATTATAACTCCTGGAGTACTTGAGAGTGATGAAGAGACAAATATAAAATTGGCAAAAAAGATAGATGAAATTTTTGATTTGGTTATCATAACAGGCTCTACAAATGCTAAAATTTTAGACTCAAACATACAAAATAGTAAAAAAATTCTTTTAAAAGATAAATCAAACTTAGAAGAGACTCTATCTCAAAATACAAAAGCTGGTGATTTGATACTATTTTCAAACGACGCTCCAACTTTTATGTGAAAATTAAATCAATTTGGAAAATTTTTTAACTCTAAAATCTTATCATGAATATTGCTTTTAAACGGTTCTGAAATGTATTTCAAATCCTTAATAGCACTTTTTCTTATTTCAATTTTCATTTTTTAAATAACTTTCAAAAGATACAGTTTCTTCATCTCTTGTTGCTTTTAATAATTTTAAATCTTCAATATTCTCTTGTGAAGTTATTTCTAATCCATCTTGCTTCAAATGCTCTAAAAGCCATAAAACTTTTTCAGCTAAGCTCTCATTTTGAATATTGATAGTTAAAGTTTGCATTATTAATATCCTTGTTATTAAAGTACAAGTATTTTATCATAACAACTTACACTTTTAAATAAATCCTCATCTTTTAATTCTTTAAATTTACCAATTTCTAAATATGGCTTTACATCAAAAATTCTCTCTTCATCATTTTCAAATTTTAAAAGTAAATAATAATTTTCTAAAGGTTCAACAGCTTTAACAGCTAAATACATTTCAAACCTCCTATTTTAAAGGATCAATTTTAAATGGCAATTCACCATTTTGAACCAATTCCCAGTTTGCCAATAATTCCTCTCTCTCTAAAGTTTTGCCCTAACGGGCAAGATATGAAGCTTTCAAGATTTTTGTTCTAAATATAGAGTTATTTGTGTATTTTGTTAGTTTAATAATTAAAAATTATCTACATGATATCATGTAGATTTCTTTATATTTTGAAAATATTAACTTTTTGTTTTGCTGGTAACATTCCTAACCTGAATTATCCGCCAACTTTATTATATGCCAACTCAATATATTTTTTTATTTCATTAAATTCATCTGATGTTGAAATAGTGAATTCAACTTCACCAGTTCCATAATGACCAATCTCACTTACATCTCTATAGCAACTTGGTGGGTTAAATATATCAGAAGGTTTTAATTTTAGAAACAACTTTATATTTCTGCTTTTTGCTTCCATACATACGATATTTTTAGATGATTTGTAAGCTATATAAAACTTTTTGGGTACTTCTTCTATTGATGAATCTAACCCTGTAACAAATTCACGAATTTCGTGCATAAGTTCTTGGATCTCTTTTGATTTACCTTCAAAATGTTCTTCGAGTGTATAAGTTGCTGTAGCTCTTACTTGTGCAGCTTTTTTACCTGCCTCAACCATAATTGGATTTTTATTAGATAATTGAGAAATTACTGTTGCTGATTTTGTATTGTGTAACACTTCTTCAAGATACTAATGAATTATTTGTAAATAGGCGATATTTCCATAGTTTAATATTCGCACCCATGACTTGAACAGCATGAAGATCATATTTTTTGTAATTTGGAGCTATACAAATTACCCGTACATCTGTCCAATCAACCTTAACCCCATTTCCAAGTTTTTTTTGAACTGCAATTTCAAAATCTCCCTTATGATCTTGAATCCAATGTAAATAAAATAGACTTTGGTTTATTAGCTCTGATGATTCCATCTTTTTGTATTCAATGATAACTGGATTGTCATCTTCTGATAGTGCTAGAGTATCAATTCTTCCTGCGTGTTGTGCTCCTGTTGAAAATTCAGTTGCCACAAAACGACAATTAAAAACTTCTTCTAGGTTGTTTTCAATCAAAGATTGCAACTCTTTTTCAAGTGAGAAATTCTTTTGCTCTACTGGAATGAGTTTGTTTTGTGATATTTCAAATATTGGCACTTTTTATCCTTTTGCTTTTAACGACTGACTTGATGAATAAGCGATTTTACTCAATCAAGTTTTTTAACTCTTGAAAGTATTTTAGCAAAATAAAGTTAGAAAACTCGGCAGGGTAGCTTATTCATCATCCAAGGTGTTGTTAGATGATCCACGGATGTCTCTCATATCATACACTGCAATGTAACGATAAACATTAAGTTTATTTTTTTCTATAAAAAATTTCATTTCTTTTGAATTAATTTTATCCTCATCCATATTTAGCAAATTTTGATGACTCTTTTATATCTTGAAAGTAATAAGTGAAGTATTTATCATCAGTAGCTAATGGACAGCAAAATATACAATGAAAAGGATTGCTTTTTGATAATAATTTATTTTTAGAAATTTTCTTTCCATGTATTTTATTAGCAAACTCTTCAACGACTTTTGCATGAGACATAAAAACGGCACAATCATTAATATAACCACCTTGACACATTGCAGTAGTATTTTTGTCAGGTAAACTATAATACATGATAGAAAGGAATTTTATCATAACTTTTAGCATAATTTAAAAGAGTGTTTATTTGTTTCTTTGTATTGTTAGGGTATCGAAGCTTATCTACATAAGCATCATATTCTTTTTTGAGTTTTTTTTGCTTGAAATACCAATGGATAATTATATTTATTCCCAACCAGCCATATTTCCATTTCATAATCAGCACCAGATAATACACTTTCTTGATATCTTGTAAAAGTAGCTACATCACACCAATTTCAATATCGGGAAAATTGTTTATCATCTCTTCATAACTTTTATATTGTTCTAATGTTTCAATTATTACATCTAATGGTTTATGATAAATTTCTGGTAAAT
>JALWLB010000172.1 GCA_027081145.1 Campylobacterales bacterium | reverse complement strand
TTTGATAGAAGTCGGTTAGAAAAAGAAGAAAAGTAAAGGAGAACTATAAGATGAACTGGTTAAGTGATAATGTTAACCAACTAGCTCTTATTGGTGCGGCTGCTATTGTGTTAATATCGATTTTTGTTGTCGGTAAGTATATTAAGCAGATAAAAGATGATAGAGCTACTGGTGAATTAGCCGAAGATAGCTGGGATGGTATTAGGGAGTTTAAAAATCCTATTCCTACTGGTTGGGCTTTAGCTTTTTTAGGAACAATGATATGGGGTATTTGGTATTGGCTTGTTGGTTATCCATTAAATGCATTTTCTCAAATTGGTCAATACAATGATGAGGTAAAGGCTTATAATGCACATTTTGAAGCTAAATGGGCAAATCCAGATAAGGATACACTTATGGGAATGGGTGAAGGTGTCTATTTAGTTCAATGTGCACCTTGTCATGGAATTGCAGGAGATGGTATTGATGGAAAAGCAGCAGGTTTTGATAGATGGGGTACTGCAAAAGGTATTGAAGATACGATTAAAAATGGATCACAAGGTTTAGGTTATCCAATGGGAGATATGCCAGCTGGTTTAGTTTCTGATCCTGATGCTATATCAGCAGTAGCAAATTATGTTGCATCTGGTTTGCAAGGTGATGCTCAAGGAGCTGAAATATATGCAGCAAATTGTGCAAGTTGTCATGGTGAAGATGGTACAGGTTTAGGTGGACAATCACCAGACTTGACAACTTATGGTAAAACTGCTTTTGTAAAAGATGTTTTAAAAAGAGGTAAATATGGAGCTATTGGTATTATGCCGCCATTTAATGATGGTAGATTAACAGATATTCAAAAAGAGGCAGTAGCAACATATATACTCTCACTTGGTGAAAAATAAGGAGATATAATGGCTGAAAATAAAAGTAGAAATATTTTTCATTTACATGGTATAACTGGAATGTTGATTGCAACGGTTTTACTATTGAGTATTTTAGTTGTATTGACCATACTTGGATTAAAAACCCAACAGGCAAATGCGACTAACTTTTATTCGATCAAAGATGCTCAAAATTTGCAAACCAATAGTGTTTCAAATATAGAACATCGTGTATTAGCAGAATAAGGAGAATAATATGGCAGATACATTACACTATGTGATAGTTATAACATTAATAGTTATGGCAGCTATTACAGCTTGGTCAGTTTTAACTCCAAACCATCTATTTGTAGGTTAAAAAGAGAGTGAGTTTTTTAAATAATAAAAGAGTAGCATTTTTTGCTACTCTTTGTTACTTATTTTTTATGCCAACATATATTTTTGCAGACTTTATCTATAAAAACGAAAATATCATTTCTCCTAAAGCTATTCCAAAAATTGAACAGATGGGGCAAGAGTTATATGATAAAACAGGAGTTAAAGTTCATCTAATTGCTATACAGAGTCTTAATGGCAAAAAAATTAAAGATTATGAATATGAAATTTCTAAAAATTTTAAAGCCCCATTTATTGTATTAACACTTGCCCTAAAAGATCAGCAAGTTGATATATTTTCCTCTAACGATGTAAAAGATAAATTTGATAAAGAGGGAATTCTAAGCCCTTTTACAGGTAGTATTATACCACTGCTTGTAGCAAAGTTTAAAAAAGATGCAAAAAATGAAAATGATAAATATACTGTAGCTCTTTTTAATGGTTATGCTGATATCATAGATCAAGTTGCTAATTCTTATGATATAAAATTGGCTTCAAGCATAGGAAATACAAATAGAGATATGTATCATTTTCTTAAAATAATTTTTTATGGATCGATCATATTTTTTATTGTTCTATTTTTCTATTATAAAATAAGAGGTAAACAAAATGGATAAAAAAAAGTTAAATCTTTGGCCATACGCTATAGTTGCTAGTATTTTATTTATTGTATTTGCATGTGCAATGACGATTAAAATAGCACTTGATAATCCAGTTCAAATGGATAGTTCATTTTTAAATACTTATAGAGAGGTTGATGAAAATATAAATAATATTTTAGAAAAACAGAAAAAATTTAATGCTCTTTATCATGTAGAGG
>JALWLB010000171.1 GCA_027081145.1 Campylobacterales bacterium | reverse complement strand
ATGGGTGTTTTTTACAATTTCAGGAGATGAAGCTTTAGTTTTAATTTTAAAATAATCATATGTATTAGAGAGGGTAATATATGATTTATGGGCTTTAAGTGCATCATTTAAATGAACAATATGTTTTTTAATTTGCTCAAAACCTTTAGTATTTGCAATTATTTTTTCAACTTTTTCCTTTGTACCTTTGTTTGTACTATGACCCAAAAGAGTGATTAATGCCTCAACCGATAAGTTTTTCATGTAGCCTCCTTAAATAAAATATATAAGTATTGTAGCTATAGTTAAATTTTATATTTCTTAAAAATTGAGGTGTATATTTTAATATATTTGATAATTTTAAATTATAATAGATTTTATAATTAACTATTTTAATTTTCAAGAAAGATACAAAATAACCATAAGATAGGAACATTAAAAAAATAACCATAAAACAATCTTATAGTTAAAATAATATCATAAAACTTTATTTAATAAATTTTTATAAAATTATTTTTTTTTATATGTAGAGAAAAGTTACATTAGTAGAAAAATAAGTGCAAAAAAAGCACTTAAAGCTGAAAATAAAAATAAATATTCACCATAAAAGTAACCAGCAAGTAAAGAACCACTAAATCCACCAAGTCCAAAGCCGATACCAAAATAAAATTGTGCTACCAAATTTTTATTTTTGTATAGTTGATACAATAGACTTAAAATGGCAGTATGATAAAGTGCAAAACTAAATGCGTGAAAACTTTGTGATATATATGTCAAAGCTAAAGAATCAGGAAATAGATATAAAATAAGCCATCTTACAATAGTTATTGCAACACAAAATTTGATAATTTTTAAAAGATCAAATACTAAAAATTTTGCTTGAAAATAAAAAAGCACTATTTCACAAATGACACCAAATGCCCATAGGTAGCTTATAGTCTCTAAACTAACTCCATGCCAACTTTCATAAAGAGTAAAAAAACTATAAAATGCTCCAAAACTTACTTGCATTAAAAATATACTAACCCACAAATTCCAATTTGTTGATAATAAAAATTTATCACTACTACTCTGTTTTTTATTAAAAAAGTAGCTTTTATCTTGAGCAATTATAAATGCAAATAATATACTAGATAGTATAGTAAAACTTATAAAGTGCAACCCCATATAATTATCTTGTAAAATTTTTGCCAAAACAAGCACAACAAGCATAAAACCAATAGATCCAAAAAGTCTTGATTTTCCATAGTTCTCTTTTTTTAACTTTACCAAAGAGTAAGTTTCAATATACGGTATAACAAGACCAGTTGCACTTCCAAAAATGATATTTAAAAACATAAAAATATAAAAATTTTCGATACTAATATATAAAAATGGTAAACATATCCCCATAATTATCAAAGAGATATATAGGGTTTTTTTTG
Organism: Campylobacterales bacterium; assembly: GCA_027081145.1. Taxonomy (GTDB): domain Bacteria; phylum Campylobacterota; class Campylobacteria; order Campylobacterales; family QNZT01; genus JALWLB01. Next base: position 7,734 of record JALWLB010000171.1, on the reverse strand, counting down.
ATAGTTGAAATATTTTTAAAAATAAAAAAGGGGTTAAAAATCTCACAAGAGGTGCTATAGACATGATAACACCTATTTCAAAATGTGAATAGTTAAAGTTTAATAATATTTTTGGCAAGAAAACGATCCATACTCCTACAAAAGAGAAATAGAAGAAAAAAAATGAAGATATATTAAAAAATCTACAATTCAAAGTTTAACAACAGAGGTAGAGCTTAAGATATCATGTAGGGCTTTTTTGTCTTTTCTAAAAAACATCATAACAATACCCACAATTGAAACTATAGAGATGATAAAGAACCAAAATCTTAAAAATACTAAAACAACACTGGGAGTTTCACCAGTTTTGTTATCGATTAGTTTTATATCTTGTGATTTGTAGCCTGGTGTTTGTCCACTTTTGGATAAAAAAGCAACAACTACAATACAAAGAGGTACCAATATATAAGCCCAGCCTAAAAGCATGTTTTGTCCAAAATTTTCTTTGCTACCCATTATAAGATATATTACAATATAAATTATAGGAGTAGCTAGTAAAAAAGAGTCAGTTATAAAAGCCTTAGTCTTATCAAAAACACCAGCATAGTCATTTTGATCTTGGTTCTGTTTTTTTTCTTTTTGTTTAAAATCTATTTTTTTTTGTTTTACATCTCGCCATCTCATGATGAAGATTATATCAAAATTAGATTATAATAGATCATGAATGGTTTTTTAGGAACAAGAGCTAATTTTATTGTTGATTTAACTATTACGATTTCGGCGATATTGCCTTTGTTGTTACTTTTGACATTTTATTTGGCATCTATTGGTAAATATAAACTACACAAAAATTTACAACTTTTACTTATATTTATAACCTTATCGCTTGTAGTAGCACTAGAGCTTGGAATTAGAGCTCATGGCTCAAATACCAATAGTTTTGAGTTAAAAGCGATACTAATTGTTCATCTATTTTTTGCCATTACATCTTTTGTTGGTTGGATATATTTGGCTATAAAATCTTTGATGACTAAAGATATGAAGTTTGATTTTGATCATAAAAGGTGGGGTAAATTAGTCTATATTGGTCTTTGTTTTAGTATAGTTACTGGTTGGATTTTATATTTTTTTGCATTTGTATTTTAAATTTATTCTATTTCTTATCATATAATGTTCTTAGAAAAAATGATTAGATTAAAGAGAATAATTTAGCCCACTAAGTCTCATTAGTGCAGATCAAAGCAGAAAATGACCTCTTAGCTTAAACATTTATTTTACGATATTTTATTAAATTTGAATTAGACAATACTTTTCGTATAGGTGGGCTAAAATAGAATCCTTGCATATAGTCAATTTTTAAATCATTTAAGATTTTTACAACCTCTTTTGAGTGTACAAATTCAGCTACAACTTTTATGTTTGATTTTTTAGCAAATTGGGTAATAGTCTCTGCAATTATTTTTAATTGTCTATCTTTATCAATATTTTTTATAATTGATCCATCAATTTTTATATAATCTATATTTAATTGAAAAAGTCGTTCAAAGTTGGAATACCCGCTTCCAAAGTCATCAATCGCAACACGACAACCAAAAGCTTTGATAGTATCTATAAAATCTTTGATAACTTCATAATTACCAATACTCTCAGACTCTAATATCTCAGCAGTAAAAAGATGAGGATTTTTGCATCTCCATAATCTCTCTACTAGTGCTCTTACAACACTTTCATTTGTCATATCTTCATAAGAGAAATTTATTGCAAAACGAATATTGGTTTCTTCAAATGTATCAAATGCTTTGTTTATCATAATTTTTGTTAGTTCATGATATAGTTTTGATCTTTTAGCAACATCTAAAAATTTAAATGGTGTTATAATAGAGCCATCTGTTTCAATTAATCGTATAAGTGTTTCGTAAGAGTGTATTTTCATGGTTTTACTATCTACAATAGGTTGAAAAAATGGAATAATTCTATCTGTATCAATAGCATGTTTTAAACTTTTATGCCAAGTTATATTCTCTTCATACTGTTTTGTAAGTGACATGGATTGATCAAAAATTGAGTATGTCGATTTTGATTTTTTCGCTATTTGGAGTGCTAGGTTTGCTTCACTAAGAATAGATTTATCTGAGTTTTGAGATATTCCAATAGATACTGTTAAAATTATACTTTGATTGTTTATAGTAGGAAACTTATAGTTTGTGATTTTGTTTTGTAAACATTTTATCATCTCCTCTATATCATTTTTTGAAAAAGTTTTATTGCTAAGTAGTGCAAACTCATCTGCATGCAATCTATAAGTTTGAAAGCTATGCATATTGCAACTTTGGTTTAATATATCTCTCATTTTTATAAGTATAGTATCACCAACTTTGATGCCATAAAAATCATTAATCTCTTTAAATGAGTCTATATTAATAATCACTAATGTCATATGATCAAAATTTTGCATATCATGTAAAAGTTTATTTCTATTTGGTAAATTTGTTAAATCATCATGATAATATCTTTTTTCTATTTCTCTATTTTTCTCCTCTATAGATCTTTGATACTCTTTATCTTTTGTTATATCCAATTTTATTGCCATAAAGTATTGAATTTTTTTATTATCTCCAAAGATTGGAGTTATAGAGGCCTTTTCATAAAAAACTGTTCCATCTTTTCTAACATTTTGAAATTCACCAAACCACTTTTTACCCTGATAAATAGTTTGACGAAGCTCTTGATAAAATTTTTCAGACTGTTTTCCAGATTTTAAAACCTTTGGAGTTTTTCCTAAAACTTCACCTCTATAAAATCCTGTACTTTTTTCAAAAGCTTCATTTACAAAGATAATTTTCTGTTTTGCATCTGTTAATACAATAGAGTTATCACTATTTTCGACTCCTTCTTTAAAATATTTTAGTTGAAGTTCGCTCTTCTCTTTTTTATAAAATATATAACCAACTACAACCAAAAGAGATACCAAAAAACCCATTAGTATATATATATTGTAAATTGTTTTGGCTGTTAAATTTTGATGGGTTGTATAAATAAGCTTAGAAAATTCATCTATTTGTTTATCAATTTTTAAATCTTGAAGTAAAGCAAACAGTCTAGTTTGTTGATCCAATCTATCGTATAAGGTATTGATATGAATAATCAACATATTTTTATAAAGACTAAACTCCTCTTTTGGAATATTTCTGTTTTTTTGAATATTTTCAATTGTTTGTATAAGTTGTGCCTGTGAAATTGATTCTCCTAACATAAACTTTACCATATAATTTAAAATATTATTTATCTGTTTGTTGATTATTTTATTATCTATCTCTTGAGTAATAGAGATAAGATATCTTGATGAGTTATTAATAATGGCATTATTTGATTTGTATTTTTCAATAATGTCCCTTTTTATTTGAAAGTTTTTTTCAATTTCTAAAAATTTTAGTGAAATTGATACATCACTAGATGCAAGTTTATAGGCTGGATCATTTTTAATTTCTAATAGAGTATTTCTAAATTCATGAATGGTATCCCTTATGGTATCATAATTGACATAATTTGCTCTTTTTGGCAGTAGTAAGTCTAAGTTTTTATTAGTAATTGCAAGTTGTTCTATTTTTTTGTTGATTCTATATCTATCTAAAGCTTGATTTTTGATTGTTGTAGAGTCATAAATCAAAAAGCCAAGTAAGCTAATTATCAGGATATAAAATAGATATACTTTGATAAATTTTCGCTCAAATACTTTCACTTTGCTTCCTTCAATATAGAAGGCATCTCACCAGTTAAAGAGTGTAAGAAGGTTTTAAGATAGTTAATATCATCTACATTTGGAACTCTTCCTAATTGATAAATTATAACATTTTTGATAGCCTCTTCAAGTGTTTTTTGACTACCATCATGAAAATAAGGAGCAGTTAGAGCAACATTTCTAAGTGATGGAACTTTAAAGTACTGTTTATCATCTTCATTTTTGGTAACATTATATCTTCCTAAATTATTTGTATGATCAATATATGGTTTCATAACACCCAATTTTTGAAATAAGTTTCCACCTATATTGACACCATTATGACAAGATATGCAACCATATGATTTGAAAAGCTCGTATCCTTTTAATTCATCCTTATTTAAAGCATCTTTTTCACCATTTAAATATCTATCAAATTTTGAATTAGGAGTTATTAGAGTTTTTTCAAATTCGCTAATAGCATCTGCTATATTATTTACAGTTATACCGTCTGGATATATAAAATTAAACATACGATTGTATGCTTTTATCTGCTTTAATTTTTCTACCAGTTTATTTAAATCATTATCCATCTTTTTAGGATTTTGTAACACTTCAAATACCTGTTCTTTAAGATCAACTGCTCTACCATCCCAAAATTGTACAATATTAAAAGCTACATTAAATACTGTAGGTGTATTAACATTTACAATTCTATTATCTATACCAACTGAAAATCGTCTATTATCATCTCCCCCTTCATATAGTTTATGACAACTACTACATGATATGGTATTATCTCGACTGAGTCTCTTATCAAAAAATAGTTTTTTACCTAGTAGTGCTTTTTCTTTATCGTGTGCAATCTCTTGTGGTATGGGGGTTATTAGTTGAGCGGTTGCAAGACTTATCCAAAATAAAAGATATATAATGTATCGCATATTTTCCTCAAAATTTAAATATGCCTATATATCGGAGTTATATAAAAAAAATTTATGTTTTTAGGGGTATTTTCCTACCTAAATTTAAAAGTAACATATCAGCAACCACAATCGATGCCATCGACTCTGCAACGATAGATCCTCTTATAGCAATACATGGATCATGTCTGCCTTTTAGTTCACAAATAGTATCTTTATTATTTGTAGTTATAGATTTTTGTGGTTGAAAAATAGATGGAGTTGGTTTGAAATATAGTTTTAAATCGATATCCTCACCATTACTAATTCCTCCTAAAATTCCACCAGCTTTATTTGATAAAAAACCATTAGAAGTTATTTGATCGTTATTTTGTGATCCTGTTAATTTTGATGAGTTAAATCCATCTCCTATCTCTATAGCCTTTACTCCATTTATACTCATCATAGCTTCAGCCAATTTTGCATCCATTTTATAATATATCGGTTCACCCAATCCAATTGGGAGATTTTGTATTTTAACGGCTACCACTCCACCTATGGAATCGCGTAGTTTTTTTACTTTTAAAATTTCATCTTTTTGTTTTTGTTCTATATTTTTATCTAATGCGTAAATTTCACTTTTTTTGGCAAATTCAAAATCATACTCTTTTGCCTCAATTTCTCCAATAGCACAAACTCCACTTTTTACTTCGATACTTGAGTTTTTTAGTATAAGTTTTGCTATCGCTCCAGCAGCAACTCTTGAGGCGGTTTCTCTAGCACTACTTCTGCCACCTCCTCTATAATCTCTTATACCATATTTGTGAAAGTAGGTAAAATCAGCATGAGAGGGTCTAAAAATATCTTTTATATTTGAATAGTCTTTGCTTTTTTGATCTTTATTTTGTATTATCAAAGCTATTGGTGTTCCTGTTGCTACTCCTTCAAAAACACCACTTAAAATTTCGACTCTATCTTCTTCAGATCTTGCAGTTGCAAACTTATTGCTACCTGGTTTTCTTCTATCTAATTCGCTTTGGATAAACTCTTTTTCTATTTTAAGTCCTGCTGGAACCCCATCAACTACACATCCAATAGCTTTACCATGAGACTCTCCAAATGTGGTTACAACAAACCTTTTGCCAAAACTATTCATTTTGATCCTTTAAAATTTCAAGTGCTATTTTTGCTGCTTCTTGTTGAGCCTCTTTTTTACTTTTTCCTTTGGATCTTGCTAACTCTTTATCATGTATTCTAACAGATACTTCAAACTCTTTTTTATGATCTGGTCCTGAAGAGTTTACAACGATATAATTTGGTGTAACTCCATAGATTGATTGGGTTAATTCTTGAAGTGTTGTTTTATAATCTCTAAATATACTATCAAGATCGATTTTTGGATAAGCCTCTTGTATCAATCTATGCATGATATTTTGAACATCTTCTAAACCGCTTTCTAAATAAATTGCACCCATTAATGCTTCAAAAGCATTTGATAAGATTGATGCTTTATTTCTGCCTTTATTTTTCTCTTCAGATGCAGAAATATGTATATAATCTCCTAAGTTTATTAGATTTGCAAGTTTTGTAAATCCTTTTTCGCTTACTAATGAAGCTCTCATTTTTGAAAGATCTCCCTCACATACATTAGAGAATTTATCAAATAGATACTCTCCCACAACCAAATCCAAAACAGCATCACCCAAAAATTCTAATCTCTCATTATTGTACTCTTTTTTACAACTTTTGTGTGTTAAAGCTTCATCAATCAATCTATGGTTTTTAAAGGTATATTGTAATTTTTTTTCAAGTTTTTTCATTTGTTATCCTTGAGACTCTTTTAATTTTGTGGCTTCATCTCTTGCTATTTTATCACATTTTTCATTCTCTTTATGACCATCATGTCCTCTAACCCATACTGCTTTGATCTGATGGATAGATGAAACCTCTACATACTCTTTCCAAAGGTCTGGATTTTTAATATTTTTAAACCCTTTTTTTATCCATCCATTTAGCCATTCATTAATACCTTTTACAACATATGAAGAATCGCTTATTATCTCTACTTTGCAAGGAGATTTTAAAACTTTTAAACCTTCAACTACTGCTTTTAATTCCATTTGATTATTGGTTACATTTGCTTTAGACCCACTTACTATTTTTTCATGATCTTTATATTTTAAAATTGCACAATAACCTCCAAATCCCGGGTTTCCAAGAGATGAGCCATCACTAAATAAATGAACCTGTTTCATATACCTTCTTTATTATTATTGTTCTGATTTCAGTTGTATTTATATTTTTGCACTTTGGACAACGATAAAAGTATATTGGAAAGGTGTGTTTACATTTTGAACAAGTGTATTTAAAACCCAAATCAGCATTTGTATTGTTCTGCTTTTGAAGTGTTATTAAAATATCCAATTCAAAATTTGTACTTGAGGTTGCAAAATTTTCTCCAAATTTAGCACTATATATCTCACTTAAAACTTTATTGTTTTTTACAAACTCTAAATCTAGCTGATCTTTATCTAAATTCCAAACTAAATCAATTATATTTTGAAAATCAAACTCTTTTAGCATTTTACAATTTAGTGGTATGTTATTGGATGAGCAAAACTCAAAAACTTTTCTTTGAATAATTTTATTTTCAATTCCAAGTGATTGTAGTTTTTGCAATTTTGTCTCTTTTGATAAAGAGTTATCATGTAGAATATGTAAAGTTTGAAAATAGAGCTTTTTATCATCAACATCTAATCCCATTGCTTCGAGTGCATCTAAAACTTCAAGAGCTTTTTTATGCTCTCTTAATATCTCAAATATAATTGTCAGATATGTTAATGCCTCTTCATTTCGTGGAAATATCTTTAAAGATGCGTATAAAATATCTTTGGATTTTTCTAAAAAACCTGCCTTAAAATAGGTTTTTCCCAAAAGTGTTAATATATCTTTCCTCTTATTTGCGACTTTTACATTTTTTAAAATAGCCAAATATATCTCAATAGCTTTTTCATACTCTCCACCTTTTTCAAAAGTCAAAGCCATTAAAATTGCTGATTCAACTGGAAGATTATCTTTTGTGATAATTTGTTTATACTCATCAAAGCCGCTATATTGATCAAATTTTTTCATAAATTT
>JALWLB010000170.1 GCA_027081145.1 Campylobacterales bacterium | reverse complement strand
CTCATATACAATACCGTTATCACCAACTACAAATAGTGTATCGGTTTTGGGAACATAACAGATTCCAGAAGCCTCTTGTATTGTAGTAATTGTTTTAACTTTTTTAATATTATCACTATTTTGACTACCGCATCCAATTATAAAGATCAATAATATTACGATAAAGATTTTAGGCATGATTTTGCTCCTTTTTTAATATCTAGTTCTATAATATATCAGTTACAATTAAACTTTGCATTAATTCATATAATTCATTAAATCTTCATAATAATACTATATATTTCATTTTTTGATAACATTAACTTAATAAAAAAGGAAATTACTAATGTTAGATTTTATGTCGCTACAAACCACAAGTGGTAATATTACAACCATATCTTTGGTATATTCACTTTTATTAGCTTTTATTCTATCTACACTTATTGCAATTACTTATGAAAAAACTTATCGTGCACTCTCATACTCTAGAAACTATGTACAAACATTGGTTTTAATTTCAATAATTGCTGCTACCGTTATGCATGCAGTAGGAGATAATTTGGCAAGAGGATTGGGAATTATGGCTGCGTTTGCAGTAATTCGTTTTAGAACCAATTTTAAAGACTCCCGTGATATTGTTTTTGTTTTTGCCTCTTTGGCAGTTGGAGTCTCTTGTGGAGTAAATGGTTATAGCATTGCGATTGTTGGTGCAATTACATTTATTATAGCTGCTTTTATTTTATATATTTCACCATTTGGAGAGAGTAGTTTTTTTGATGGGATGCTCCGTTTTAGTCTTGAAAATGAAGGAGATAACAAACAGGAGCTAGAGAAGGTTATGCGAAAGTTTAGTAAAACATTTGCATTAATTACACTTCGAGATATGGCTCAAGGTAATCGACTTGATTATGCCTATCAAGTAAAACTAAAGAAAAATGTTCGTCATGATGATTTTATTGAAGCTTTAAACAAAATACCTTCGATAAAAGGAGTACATTTCATGATGCAAGAAGCGACGGTAGAGCTATGAAAAAAAGTAATTGGATTTTACTTACAGCATGGGCTTTTGCAGTTGGTTTGCTTACATTGATTACGGTATTTAATCAAGCAAAAATAGATAAATTTATGGGAATTACTGCGAACAACGAACATATAGTCAATTTTTCATATCCTGTACAATTAAAAGAGATTTATGTTGTACCAGGTCAAGAGGTGAAAAAAGGTCAACTGCTCGCAAAATTAATCAGATCAGATTTGGCTTTAAAACTTAACACATTAAATAAACAGATAATTGAATTAGAAGCTAAAAAATCGATTAAGTTGGATGATATAAATAGACAATTAAACACACTTTTTACAAAATATGAGCTTGATTTAAAAAAAATTAATATGCAAATAGAGCAACACAAGCTCAAGCTTAAAGAGAATAAAAAGCTATTTCAAACAATAGTAAATAGTGATAACAAATCTTTTAGTATTTTAAAAGACAATATTAAAACATTGCAACAGGAAAAACAATCTATCAAAACTATATACTTAAATGAAGAGAATTTTTTAAAGCTTGAGCTAGAGAGTACAAATGCTCTATATGATGCACAAATTAATGAAATTATAAAGCAGAAAGATATTTTAAATGCAAAAGAGGATAGACTAACTATTTATGCACCTATGAATGGTAAAATACAATCAGTACTTTATAATCAAGACTCCCAAATAAAGCCATTTGACCCTCTTTTAACAATTCATCCGATGTATCCTGAATATGTAACTGGCTATATTCATGAAAATATTGTTAATGAGCTTAAGGTTGGGCAAAAAGTTTCTATCGAATCATTTAAAAATAGTAATAACAAAGAGATATTTTATGGAACTATTGAAAGCATAAGTAATCATATTGAAGAGATTCCTATAAAACTTAAAAAATATAAAATGGTACCACTTTGGGGCTATAAAGTGTCTATAAGTCTTTCAGAAAATAGTTTACAATTGGGTGAAAAGGTGATGATTACTTCAGTACTTAAGCAAAATATTCTTGAAAAGAAAATTAACGCTTTATTGGAATTTTTGAATTTAAATTAAAAAGGAGTAT
>JALWLB010000169.1 GCA_027081145.1 Campylobacterales bacterium | reverse complement strand
TTTTTTTAATTGTGAGTGTTCAATTTTTTTTTGTATTAGTCTATTTATAGCCTCATTTTTAGAAACACTATATTTTTTACTAAATTGTTCAATCTCATAAAGAGTTATTGGTTCATTATTAACAACTATTGAAACCCCACCAATTAGTTTTGCAAAACTACATGATATAATAGCTAATAAACTTATAAAAATTTTCAAATACAATCCTTTGGTTGAAATTTGAAAAATTATATCATAATATTATATATTATTAAAAAAGGGACACAATGACAATAACTAGATTTGCTCCATCTCCAACCGGATATCTTCATATTGGAGGACTCAGAACTGCACTTTATAGCTACTTATGGGCAAAAAAAAATGGTGGGAAATTTCTTCTTCGTATTGAAGATACTGATCTTAAACGAAACTCTATTGAAGCAACAAAAGCGATAGAAAATGCATTTGAGTGGGTTGGATTAAAACATGATGAGAAGATTGTATATCAATCTCAAAGATTTGACATTTATAAAAAATATATCCAACAACTTTTAGATGAAGATAAAGCCTATTACTGCTACATGAGTAAAGAGGAGTTAGACAAACTAAGAGAGTCTCAAATGGCAAAAAAACAAAGACCAAGATATGATAATAGATATAGAGATTTTAGTGGTACTATTCCAAAAGATATAAAACCGGTTATTAGAATCAAAACACCAATTGGTAAAACTATAGAGTTTGATGATGGGATCAAAGGCAAAATAAGTGTAAAAGTTGATGATGTTATGGATGATTTTATTATTGCTCGATCCGATATGAGTCCAACTTATAACTTTGTAGTAGCAATTGATGACGCTTTAATGGGTATAACTGATGTTATCAGAGGAGATGATCATCTCTCAAATACACCAAAACAGATAGTTGTATATAATGCTCTTGGATTCAAGTTACCAAACTTTTATCATGTACCAATGATTTTAAATCCATCTGGCAAAAAACTCTCTAAAAGAGATGGAGCAATGGATGTGATGGAGTATAAAAATATGGGTTACATGCCTGAAGCTTTGCTCAATTTTTTAGTAAGGCTTGGATGGAGTTATGGTGATCAAGAGATATTTAGTATGGATGAAATGTTATCTCTTTTTGATCCACATGATATAAATAAATCGGCTTCAGCTTACAATAGTGAAAAATTACAGTGGCTAAATGCTCACTATATCAAAAATGCACCAACTAAAAGGATTATAAAAGATCTGGAGTTTTTTGAATTAAAAATTATAGACCACGATCAAAAAGAGTTACTGGTTGATGCTTTAAAATCCCGTGCAAAAACACTAAAAGAGTTTGCCTTGATGGCAAAAAGTATTCTTTTTGATCCAACAGAGTATGATCAAAAAGCTATCAAAAAGTTTTTAAATGAAGACTCTTTACAAATTTTACAAAATTTTACAAAATTTTTAAAATCACTCAATAAAACTCCACATTTGCCGATAGAATTTGAAGAGATTGTAAAAGAGTTTTTACAAAAAAATGAATTAAAGATGAAACAACTAGCTCAACCACTTAGAATTGCAATGGTAGGCAGTGCAGTTAGTCCATCTGTGTATGATGTGATGAGTATTATCAAATTAGAAAATATTATAAAAAGAGTAGAAAAATTATTAATGGAGCATCAATAGTGAAAAATTTAAAAAAAGAGTCTTTAAGATATCATGTAGGAGGTAAAATTGCAACGCTACTTACAAAACCGTGTAAAAGTCAAAAAGATCTATCATTAGCCTACACTCCAGGAGTAGCATATCCTTGTCAAGAGATTGAAAAAGATCCCTCTTTAGCATACAAATATACCAACAAAGGAAATCTTGTAGCAGTTATAACAAACGCAACAGCAGTTTTAGGACTTGGAGATATTGGTGCTCTTGCTTCAAAGCCTGTTATGGAAGGAAAAGCTGTTTTATTTAAAAAATTTGCAAATGTTGATGCAGTTGATTTAGAATTAAATATAAAAGATATTGATAAAATTGTAGAAACTATTTTGGCTATTGGTGATAGTTTTGGAGGAATAAATCTCGAAGATATTAAAGCTCCAGAGTGTTTTGAAATAGAAAAAAAGTTACAAGAAAAACTCAATATCCCTGTATTTCATGATGATCAACATGGAACTGCAATCATTACAACAGCTGGACTTATAAATGTATTGGAGCTTAAAAATAAAAAGATAGAAAATTTAAAAATAGTCATAATTGGTGCTGGTGCAGCTGGAATTGCAAGTGCTAGAATGTACAAAAAACTTGGTGCAAAGCATATAGTTATGATTGATTCAAAAGGTGTTATAAGTACAAAAAGAGATGATTTAAACAGATACAAAGCCGAATTTGTAATCGATACAGATGATAAAACTCTACAAGATGCCCTAAAAGGTGCTGATATGATGCTTGGTTTATCAAGAGGTGGATTGGTTACAAAAGATATGGTAAAATCGATGGCAAAAGATGCTGTTATATTTGCTTGTGCAAATCCAACTCCAGAAATTACTCCTGATGAAGTTTATGAAGTTAGAGATGATATTATAGTAGCAACTGGTAGAAGTGATTATCCAAATCAAGTCAATAATGTTTTAGGATTTCCTTTTATATTTCGAGGAGCACTAGATGTAAGAGCTACTAAAATCACAGAAAATATGAAACTCTCTGCCGCTTATGCTCTTGCAAATTTAGCAAAAGAGCCAGTTCCATACTATGTAAAAGCTGCTTATAATGATCCTACTTTAGAATTTGGAGCTAAACACATCATACCAAAACCATTTAGTAAAGAGGTACTTATTTGGGTAGCATCTGCTGTTGCAAAAGCAGCGATAGAAGATGGTGTAGCACAAATTAAAGATTTTGATGAAACAAGATACAAAAAAAGTTTAAGAGATCAAATATATCTTGATGAAGAGGAGATAGAGCATACATGAAAAAGATATTATCAAAAGATTTAAATCCAAAAGAGCACTATAATTTACTAATATCCACCATAACCCCTCGTCCAATTGCTTGGATAAGCACAAGAGGGGTTGATAATAGCACAAATATAGCTCCATTTAGTTTTTTTACAGGTATAAGCTCAAACCCTCCAATAGTTGCTATATCTATAGGTAAGAAAAAAAATTCTAAAGATAAAGATACACTAAAAAATATCAAAGAAAAAAAAGAGTTTATAATCCACATGATAGATGAAATATTTGCAAAAGAGATAAATGAGAGTGCATTAGCTTTTGATTATGGTGAGAGTGAGATAGAAAAACTCAAATTAAAATACAAAAATGGCTCACTAGTAGATGTACCTATGATAGATGGAGTTAAAGTAGCTTATGAGTGTAAACTTCATAAAATAGTAGAAATTGGCAATGTGCCAATGAGTGTAGTTTTTGGAGAGATATTGTGTTATCATGTAATAGACGATGCACTACATGATAACAAAGCTGATGAAAAAAAGTTAAAGCTCTTAGGTCGTCTTGGTGGTAAAAATTTTATAAAATTTGATCAAGATAGTATGTTTGAGTATAAAGGATAAAAAGTGATTTCAAGAATTTTAGTAAAACCATTTGGTGGTATTTGGAAATTAAAACAAACTTGCAATAATACCAACTCAAAATTGATGAAAAAAATATATAAATTTATTTATAATCTTTATCAATTTGAACACGGTAGTGCAATATCTTATGATAGTCAAATTGATGGAGTTTTAAACCTACCATATGGTATGAAACAGATTATCATCTCTCCTGATGTTAAAATTGGCAAAAATTGTGTTATATTTCCACAAGTTCATATAATTCATGATAGATTGATAGATTCAAAAACTTTTGGCACTCCAACGATAGGTGATAATTGTTATATAAAATCTGGTGCTAAAATTATAGGAAATATAAAAATTGGCAATAATGTCCAAATAGAGGCAAACTGTGTAGTAACTCAAGATATACCAGATAATCATGTAGTAAGTTTTTCTCCACTAAAAATTTCTAAAATAGATAAAACACCAGATAATAGACTATACTCATTTCAAAATGGTAAGTGGATCTACTATGATAACGGAAACTGGATCGATGTAAAAGATAATGAAATACTCATGACTTTTGATAGAGCTTATAAGTCTTGAAAATAAAAAGTATAAAAAACATCTATAATAAATTTATGGTTTACACACTAATTAGACACTTAGAACATAGTATTAGATAAAATTTAGCATACTAAGTTAAGAGTTCTTGATAGCTTTTTTCATCAAAACCAACTATAATATCACCATTTTCAAGCTCTATTACAGGTCTTTTAATAAGCATATTCTCTTTACAAAGCCACTCTAATTTAGAACTATCATCTAAATTTAGCTCTTTTAATTTTAGTTGTCTATATTTTGTGCCTTTCTTATTAAATAGTGTATCGATTGAAACCTTTTCTAACCATTTTTTGATTTTATCACAATCTTGAGGAGTTTTTCTGATATCAATAAACTCTACCTCTTTATTTAAATCATTTAAAAACTTTAATGCCTTTCTCACACTACCACAAGTTTTAATACCATATACTTTTATCATGTATTCCTCTTTTGTTTTTGTTAATTTTACAAAATAAACCTTTTAAAACTATAGCTAGTGTATTATTTATTGATGAATTATATAGGCTCCAAAAAAAGATTATTAAGTTTTATAAAACAGAGTATCATTCAAACTGTTGGTGATATATCATGTAGCGTATTTTGTGATATGTTTGCAGGTAGTGGAGTAGTTGGAAGAGCTTTTAAAAATAGAGTCAAACTTCTAATCAGCAACGATATTGAATATTATAGTTTTGTATTAAATAAAAACTTTATACAAAATAAAAAACTAATCAATTATCAAAAATATATTGACGAGTTAAACTCTTTGGATTTGATTGAGGGCTTTATATATAAAAATTACTCTTATAGTGCAAAAAGATACTATTTTAGTGATACAAATGCCAAAAAGATAGACGCTATAAGAGAACAAATAGAACTTTATAAAGATGATCAACAACTTTACTACTTTTTACTATCATCTTTACTTTTGAGTAGTGACAAGGTTGCAAATACTGCCTCGGTTTATTGTTCATTTTTAAAAAAACTTAAAAAAAGTGCAAAACAAGATTTAGTTTTAAAACCAGCTTTGTATGAGTTACATGATAAAGATCATTTAGTATTTAATGAAGATGCCAATACCCTTATAAAAAAGATAAAAGGTGATATTTTGTATCTTGATCCTCCATATAGCGTTAGACACTATGGAGCAAATTATCATCTTTTAAACACTATTGCACTATATGATAAGTTTAAACCTATTGGTAAAACTGGATTAAGAGAGTATTATCACTCACCCTACTCTAAAGTTTCATTGGCAAAAGATACTTTAGAAGATCTTATTAAAAATGCAAATTTTAAGTATATATTTTTAAGTTATAACAATGAGGGAATAATTGATACAAAAGATATAAAAAATATCATGCAAAAATATGGAGATTATCATATATTAACAAAAGAGTATAAAAGATATCAAGTGAGTAAAAATCACAACCACACTGTTGTAAAAGAGCAGTTACATATACTTAAAAAGTAATCAAGCACACATTTTTTGTCGATATAAGTTAAATTTTAGAACTAAAGGGGTATCAATGAGTAAAAAATTTAGACTAATAACACGAAGTGATATGGATGGTTTGGTATGTGCTGTACTTTTAAAACATATCAATTTGATAGATGATATAAAATTTGTACACCCAAAAGATATGCAAGATGGTAAAATCGAAGTAACTCAAAATGATATAACTACAAACTTACCATATGTTAATGGTGTCTATTGTGCATTTGATCATCATCTAAGCGAAATGGTACGAAATAAAGAGATTAAAGAAAATCATATTATTTTGCCAGATGCTCCATCAGCAGCTGAAGTTGTATATCAATATTTTGGGGGAGATGAGAGATTTCCAAAACACTTTCAAGAGATGATAGCAGCTGCTAACAAAGCTGATAGTGCACAATTTTCAAAAGATGAGATACTTAATCCAACAGGTTGGGTTTTTCTTAGCTTTTTAATGGACTCAAGAACCGGACTTGGTCGTTTTAGGGATTTTAGAATTTCAAACTATAACCTCATGATGAATCTTATAGATAGTTGCAAAGATCAAACAATAGATCAAATCATGCAACTTCCAGATGTAAAAGAGAGAATTGATTTATACAATAAATATAAAAAAGAGTTTATAGACCAACTATATAAATGTTCTAAAATACATGATAATGTAATTGTGTTGGATTTAAGGGATGAAAAAATTATCTATCCTGGAAATCGATTTATGATCTATGCACTATTTCCTGAAACAAATGTTTCAATTCATCAAATATGGGGCTTTAAAAAACAAAATACAGTTTTTGCAGTAGGAAAATCGATTATAAATCGCTCATCAAAAGCAAATATAGGAGAATTGATGCTCAAATATGAAGGCGGAGGTCATGAAGCTGCTGGAACTTGTCAAGTAAAACATGAAATTGCAGATGTTGTATTAGAAGATATTATCGAATCACTTAAAGAGCCTATAAATTGCGAAGTTGATTGATATTTAAAGCTCTACATGATAAGGTTATCATCTAAAAAATTATAAAGGGTCATCATGAAGAGCGTTTTGATCATAGGAGCTGGTGGAGTTGGCAGAGTTGTAGTTTATAAATGTTTAGAAAATAGAGATACTTTTCAAAACATCACTCTAGCTAGTAGAACTTTAGACAAATGTAAACAGATCCAAAATGAAGTAGGAAAAGAGAATTTAAATATTGCAAAAGTTGATGCTGATAATACCCAAGAGTTAATCGATCTCATAAATCAAATAAAACCAGATTTAGTTATCAATGTGGCTTTGCCATATCAAGATCTATCTATCATGGAGGCTTGTTTACAAACAAGAACCCACTATCTTGATACTGCAAATTATGAACATCCAGATAGTGCAAAATTTGAGTATAAAGAGCAGTGGGCGTTTGATCAAAAATATAAAGATGCAAATATAATGGCTCTTTTGGGAAGTGGTTTTGATCCGGGAGTTACAAATGTATTTTGTGCATATTTGCAAAAACACTATTTTGATGAGATAGAAGAGATAGATATATTTGATTGTAATGATGGAGATCATGGATATGCCTTTGCTACAAATTTTAATCCTGAGATAAATCTAAGAGAAGTTAGTGCAAATGGAAGATATTGGCAAGATGGTAAATGGATAGAGACAAAGCCTATGGAAATTTGTATAAATTGGGACTATCCACAAATTGGAAAAAGAAAAAGCTATCTTTTATATCATGAAGAGCTAGAAAGCTTAATCAAACATATAAAAGGATTAAGAAGAATTAGATTTTTTATGACATTTAGCGATAATTACCTAACTCATATGAGATGTCTGGAAAATGTTGGAATGTTAGGAATTAAAGAAATTGAACATAATGGTTGTAAAATAGTACCTATTCAATTTTTAAAAACTCTCTTGCCAGATCCTGCAACTTTAGGCAAAAGAACAAAAGGAAAAACAAATATCGGAGTAGTAGCCAAAGGTAAAAAAGACTCAAAAGAAAAAAGATTATATATATACAATGTAAGTGATCATGAAAAGTGTTACAAAGAGACTCTCTCACAGGCGGTTAGTTATACTACAGGAGTTGGTGCTGTAGTTGGAGCAAAACTTATGATGCAAAATATTTGGCTAAAAAGAGGTGTTTATAATCTCGAAGAGCTTGATCCAGATCCATTTATGAAAGAGTTAAACCTTTGTGGTCTTCCTTGGGAAATAAAAGAGTTATTAAACTAATTAGGACTATAATTACCCCAATTTATTATAAGGACATTTTATGACAAAAGTAATAATGGCACTTAGCTCTATAATTGCATTAAGATTTTTAGGGCTTTTTATCGTACTTCCTGTACTTTCTGCTTATGCATTAACTCTTGAGGGGGCAAATGCTTTTTTAGTAGGTGTGGTAGTTGGAGGATACGCACTAACCCAAACACTCTTTCAAGTACCTTTTGGAGTGCTTAGCGATAAAATAGGTCGAAAAAAAACACTACTTATAGGTCTTAGTATTTTTGTTATTGGCTCAATCATATGTGCTATTAGTGAGCATATTTACTCTTTAATGTTTGGTAGATTTTTACAAGGAGCAGGAGCAATTGGCTCAGTTGTAATCGCTATGATAAGTGATTTTTCAAAAGAGGAACAAAGAGCCAAAGCCATGGCTATGATGGGTGGAACTATCGCTCTTAGTTTTGCTATATCTATGGTGCTTGGACCAATTATTGGTGGATATTATGGAGTTGAAACGCTATTTTGGATAACTGCAATTCTCTCAGTTTTGGCTATTTTTATACTTTTTACAAAAGTTCCAGCTCCTCCTAAAATCATACACTCTTATAGTGAGACTGAGAGCAAAATGAGTCAAGTTTTTCAAGATAAAAATTTGGTCAATATGTATATAACATTTCTTTTTCATAGCTCGATCATGACTATGGCATTTGTAGTTATACCAATTGCCATGACAAACTCTATATCAGATGGTGGTTTTGGTTGGGATAAAATGGAGCTTTGGAAAGTGTATATTCCAGCTATGGTACTTGGTATATTGGCTATGGCACCAGCAGCTATCTTTGGAGAGAAATACAACAAAGGAAAAGAGGTATTTTTGATCTCTATCTCTTCAACTGCTCTTGGATTTTTACTGATGGGATTTTCTGATAGCTCAACTATTTTTATCATAGGTGTTTGTCTATTTTTTATAGGTTTTAATATGTTTGAGCCACTTTTGCAATCGTTTGTATCAAAATTTGCAAAAATTCATCAAAAAGGTGCAGCTTTAGGAGTAGCTAACTCTTTTTCATATTTTGGAATGTTTTTAGGCGGTATATTTGCTGGTTGGTTTTTGCACAGTTTTTCAAAAGAGGCTTTGGCTATTTTTGTTTTAATGCTTTGTCTGTTTTGGTTTGTATGGATTTTAAAACTTAGAAATCCATCTCATATGGGAAATGTCTATATGGATACAAACAGATACGATAGAGATAAATTTAATAAGCTAAAAAACATAAACGGTATTAAAGAGCAATATATCAATGAAACTGAAGGTATCATGGTAGTAAAATATGATAAAGATATAATCAATGAAGATAAAATACGAGAAATGGTAGTAAAATAAAAATGATAAACAATTTTATATTTTTATCTGTATTTATA
>JALWLB010000168.1 GCA_027081145.1 Campylobacterales bacterium | reverse complement strand
CTTTTATATTTATATAAGAAACTAAAGGATTGCCAAAACTTTTAACTATAATCAAACCACCCACAATATACAGCATATAATTGTATATCTCTTGATTATTTTTATCACCTGTCATTATATAAAGATAAAAATTTCCAAAAAAATAAAATATTAAAAAAGTAAATATACCAATATATATAGATAATCTTATAAAAGCATTTGATATTTTAAACTCCTCTTTTTTCGTATTTGTATGAGATAGAGCTACACTATTTTGATATCCTATTATCATAGGTAAAATATTTGCTACATTTGCACTATTTAAAGCTATGTTATAATTACCAATTGTCACTAGTCCTACAAACAATGATAAAAAGAATGTGTCTGATTTATATATGAAATTTGTAACAACTCCATTTAGATGTGTCCATAATGAATAACCAAACAATGATTCTTTTATAAATTTTATATCTATATCTTTATAAAAATTTATCTTTTTTACATCAAATATTTTTAGTGTTATATAGAACCATATAGTTATATAAATTAAAGAAACTATTAAATCTTTAAAAAAAACATATTTTAAAGTTGGTACATAAAAAAGACCTAATAAAATTATAATATTCAATAATGCTCTTATAGAAGATATTTTCGTAACCATTTTTTGATTAAATTTTGCACTATTATAAATCACAAGTGGCGTAACAATTGCATCTGCTATATATATTGAAGTAATAGAAAAAATAGCATATATAAAATTATGGTTTGAAAAATTGTTTATAAGATAGCTACTTAATGATATGGCTATAACGAAAAACAGTATAGATTTACAAATATTAAAAATAAAAAAGTTATAAATATACTTTTCAATTTTTTCATCATATTTTTTATGATCCCTTAATATTATAACTTCTAAAGAGATATTTAATATATGAATAAAAGCAAAATATCCTACAACAATACCAATTATCCCATACTCTTCTCTTGGTAATAATCTAATCAATAAAATAGATACAATAAACTGACTACCAATGAGGATAGATTTTTCTATCATAGAAAATACTATATTGTTTACTATTTTATTTCTCATTGATTTCCATTTTTGCTTTCCACATAAGTTTTGAATTTTTTTCAATTTTCACCATACCAAAGGCACAAGGATTTACAAATCTTCTAAACAACCTACATTTATATGGTTTTCTCTCTCCTCTATACCAAAGTTGTTCTCTTAACCACTTCCATTTTAACAATAGATTTGATAACTTTTGTGGTAACGGTCTTGTTTCTGCCCACCTAGTGCAAATTTTTATAACCTCTTTATCCCATTTTTTTGGTATCATTCGAATATGAACTACCCACTCATCGTTATTGTCTCTAACATACATTACAGGTTGCATCTTATCAGGAACTATTGAATCTTCTATACTTATATTTATATCAAATCCTTTTCCTTTTAAAAAAACTTTATTTGCTGGATATTGATAATATACATTTGTATTATTATGATAATATATCTTATCAGCTATTTTTGCATACTCTATAAACTCTTTTTTAAACCTATATCGCAAAACAAAATCCATAAAATAACTATCTTCTAAAGTGATAGCTTCAACTTTTCGAGTTACAATATTTTCCCTTAACTCATCATTGACAAAAAGCTCCCATTTCCCCTCTTTCATTTGAGTTATAATGTGGGCTTTATTTGTAGTTTTATCAAATTCATATTCTTCTAATAGTTTTTTATATCTCCAGCCAACATTCTTTTCAAGTGAAAAAAAGGCTGAACTATCAGCAGTTTCAAATCCCCACGGTCTAAGTATATTTTGATTTTTATAATATATCTCAGATATAACATTATTGTTTATTTTCCATTTAATCACTTGTGCTTCTTTCTTTAATCACTTCAAAAAAAGGGACTAGGTATTGATTATTAACTATTGGTTTTGAGTTATTTAGTTTTCTTGTATGATAATTCATCTTGACTATTGTTCTTTTGATATCCCAGCCGACTTGTTGCTTTTGGATCTCTTCTTCTTTGAGTCTTTGAAACTCTTTGATGAGAAAAAGTTTAAATTCAGCACTTATCCAACTTGCAAATTCAAATGTGATATCTTTGTGAGCATAGG
>JALWLB010000167.1 GCA_027081145.1 Campylobacterales bacterium | reverse complement strand
TATGCTGAGACTGATCCTGGATTTGGATTTGCTAGAAAAGATACTAGACATAAAGTTAATTTATCTTTTAGATACTATATCTTAAAAAAACTATCAACAGAGTTTAAGTACAGTTATACCAACAATAGATCAAATATCAATACTTATTCATACAATAAAAACAACTTTTTATTAAAAGTAAATTATGATTTTTAATAATTTAGTATAATTTATGTTATCACAAGTTTTTATGCACATCAAGGAGACTCTACATGATAGTTAGTAAATTTAAAATATCATTTTTAGTAATCTTTATATTATCCATACAAACTTTATTGGCAAATTCGATAAATGATTTAAATATACGAACAGAAAACTATCCACCATTTAACTATATGGATAACAATGGTACTCTAAAAGGAATATCTGTAGAGGTGTTATCTTTGGTACTAAAAAAACTAGATTCAAATATTAGTATAAAAGATATCAAATTTTTACCATGGGCTAGAGCATATAAACAGACTCTACATGATAAAAATGGTATGATTTTTTCAACTATGAGAACTTGGCAAAGAGAAAAGGAGTTTAAGTGGGTAGGACCAATATCTACCAAAACAGTAGTACTTCTTGCAAAAAAAGATAAAGATATTAAACTACATTCACTAAAAGATGCTAAAAAGTATAAAATAGGTGTTATATTAAATGATATTGGAGATATTTTGCTTGAAAAAAGAGAGCTGGACTTGGATAAAGTTGGTGGATTAAATGCTATTAAAATACTTGCAAATAGATTAAACTCAAACAAAATAGATCTATTTGCATACTCTTATCAAAGCGATATACAACATAGTGATATTTTAGATAAGTTTAAAATAGTGTATAAATTAAAAGAGGATGGATTGTATTTTGCATTTAATAAACTAGTTTCAGATGAGATTATTCAAAAGTTTCAAAATGCATTAGATTTGGTAAAAAAAGAGCCACAATATCAAAAAATCTTCGATAAATATTTAAATTATTAGATATAATACTACTTAATTTTAATAAAAGATATCAAGCGAAACTAATTAATCTGTTTTTAAGCAGTGGTAAAGAGTATTTATTTAGGAAAAATTTATCTTTGATGATAAAAACTTTGATATAATTAAGGATGTTTTGTTGCAATATTTGATTGATTTTTTAGAAAATAGTGATGTTCAAAAAACAAAAATTTTCTCTCAACTTAGATGTTCAAAAGAAGAGGCAGAAATTTTAAAATATTTGACCAACAAATATATAAAAGGAGAAGAAGAGAGTTCAGTTTTTTTAATTTTGAGTGAACTCTTTTCTAAAAAGAGGTATGAGCATATCCAAAAACTTCAACTTATTCGAAATTTGCTTGAATCTGGTTGGATAGTTCAAGGAGCACTTTCTAAAATAAATATTGGAAAAGTTGCAAATTTAGAGCTTATAAATAGTACTATCTCTTTGAGCTCTTCTTTTGTTAAACTGCTTGAGAAGGGCTCTTTAGAAGATATGAATCTTCCAAAAGCAACAGCTTATAATGACCATTTAGAGTACCTAAAAGATCAATTTTTAAGAGTGGAATTGTATCAAAAGATAAGTACTATTAGACAAAATTATGCTACTAATTCAATTGGTGTAGATAGACTGGAAAATAGGTTAAAACTATTAGAAGAGAGAATTGCCCAGAGAGTAAAAACAAGTAAAAAACCATTATCTGTAGAGATAATTTTTAAAGAAAATAAATTAAACACAAAAGAGCAGATAATTTTTTTGCTTCTTTTAAAAGAGGAGTATTCAGGCTCACTGGAGAGTTTTAGAGATATCAATACATTGATTGATATTGTAAGTGTGAATGATTACGATAAGATTAAAAATAGATCTCTTTTAGAAGAGGGCTCAACTTTGATAGAAAAAGAGATAGTTGATTATGAAGAGGTGCTAACAACCTATGGTGGAGTGAGTAGAAATTTTTATATAAATGAAGATATTTTACAGCAGATTATGCACCCTCATAAAGAGAAAAAGAGAAAAAAAGTAAAATTAAAAACACTTGTAAAAGAGCAAACAGTATTTGAGCTAATCTCTCCAAAAACCTCTATAGAAGATGTGGTTTTAAATCCAAAAACCAAAAAGATATTGGAAAATATTTTAAAGCAGATGGATAAAAATGTACTAAAGCTTTTAAAAGAGTGGGGAGTTAAAGATAAGAAAAAAGGTATAGAGACAAAGTTGATATTTTATGGTCCAGCTGGTACTGGAAAGACTATGACAGCTCTTTCTCTTGCAAAGTCGCTTAATAAAAAAGTTTTAAGTTTTGACTGCTCTAAAATACTCTCTATGTATGTTGGTGAGAGTGAAAAAAATGTTAGAAAAATATTTGATGATTTTAAAGATATAGCCAGACAAACAAAAAGTGAACCAGTTCTTTTACTCAATGAAGCTGATCAATTTTTAAGCTCTCGTACAACATCTGCTGGTGGTAGTGCTGATAAAATGCATAATCAAATGCAAAATATTTTTTTAGAACAGATCGAAAAGTTTGATGGTATTTTAATTGCTACCACAAATTTGCTTGAGAGTATTGATCAAGCATTTTCAAGAAGATTTGATTATAAGATAGAGTTTGCAAAACCAACTTTTGAGCAAAGAGTACTTTTATGGGAAAAAATGCTACCAAAAACTTCACAATATGAAAAAAGTTTTGATATAAAATTATTGGCAAAATATAATCTTACAGGCGGACAAATAAAGGTAGTTATAAAAAACACAGCATTGAGTGTTGCTGTAAAAAAAGAGCCAATTTTTAGTATAAAAGATTTTATAGAATCAATTAAAAAAGAGATTAGTGGATCATTTGGAGAAGCAAAAACTGTTGGTTTTGTAAATTGATTTTGGAGTGTAAAAACTCTACATGATATCTTTGTAATGTAACAATTTGTAACATAAAAGTAAACATATTGTTAATTAGATTAATCTATTTTTTGTGCTACTATATCTAAAAGTGTTTCATTTTGTAATCAAATAACTCTTTTATTGACAAGTTAGGGTGAAGTTTAATTTTTAATATAGTAGAATCTTTTCTTTAACACTTATTATAAGAAATAGTGATTTATTAAACAAAGGATTCATAATGAGTCATATGGATGTTGCTCACCCTTATTTTGGAGCGTTTTTGCTTCTTATTATCACTTTTGTAGCGTTTATTGCTACTACTATAATAGCTAGATTTATAAGTAGAAAATTGGCTAGACTTGATAATGAAAAATTAAAGCTTTCTATTTATGAATGTGGTCCTGAGGTTTCAAAACAGCCAAATACCATTTCTGCCCAATTTTATCTCTTTGCACTTTTATTTATACTATTTGATGTGGAGATTATATTTATGTTTCCATGGGCTATTAATTTTAAAATACTTGGTTGGTTTGGATTTGCAGAGATGTTAATATTTATATTATTGTTGGCTATTGGATTTATATATGCATGGAAAAAAGGAGCACTAGAATGGCACAGCATAAAGTAAATTATCTTCAAGATGCAGGTTTACCTGTTGCACTTACTACAGTTGATAAGCTTGTTCAATGGGGTAGAAGTAACTCATTGTGGGCATTGACCTATGGATTGGCTTGTTGTGCTATTGAAATGATGGCATCAGGTGCTAGTAGATACGATTTTGATAGATTTGGAACTATATTTAGAGCTAGTCCTAGACAAGCTGATCTTATGGTTGTGGCTGGAACCTTAACAAAAAAACATGCTGAATTTATAAAAAGATTGTATGATCAAATGACTGAGCCAAAATGGGTTATAAGTATGGGAAGTTGTGCTAATACTGGTGGTATGTTTAACACTTATGCAACAGTACAAGGAGTTGATAGAGTAATTCCTGTTGATATCTATTTACCAGGTTGTGCACCAAGACCAGAGACTTTACAATATGCGGTTATGATGCTTCAAAAACAGATAAGAAGAGAGAGTGCATTTCAAAAATTAAAACCAAAAAGGTTGGTATAGATGAGAGCGTATCAAGATAGAAAAAATTTGCAAAAAAAAGCCTATTATAGTGATAGATTTTTTAAAGCCCCTCCAGTTCCAAGAAAAGATGTATCAACAGATGAGATTTTTGCAAACGATTTAAAGCACTTAAAATCACTTGTAAAGATTAAGGATTCATATATAGAGTTAGATCAATTGGTTGTGATTATAGAGCCAAAAGATATTTGCAAAGTTATGTTATCTCTAAAGCAAGAGCTTGAGTATGATTTTTTATCCGAACTTAGTGCAACAGATTTTTTAGCTAAATCAAATCAATTTGAAATTTTTTATCAACTGTTATCTATGTCGAAAAGAAAAAGATTAAGAGTCAAGTACATGATATCTCAAGATCAAGCAATTGATTCTATTATGCATATTTTTAAAAGTGCTGATTGGGCTGAGCGAGAAATGTTTGATATGTTTGGTATAGTTGCTAACAATCATACATATCTAAAAAGACTTTTGATGCCTGAAGATTGGGTTGGTTATCCACTGTTAAAATCATATCCGCTTGAAGGTGATGAAGCAGCTAAATGGTATGAAGTTGATAAGATTTTTGGAAAAGAGTATCGTGATATTATAGGTCCAGAGATGAGAGACTCAGCAACAATAAATATAAAAGATACTAAAAATTTTGCAAGAGTTAAACATGAGGTACCATATGGTGAAAAATACTCAGGTAAACCAACAGATTTTGGAAATTACCAAGAAGATGGTGGTGTACCTTTGATAAGTAAGTTTAAAAAAGAGAACTCAAAAGAGTTAAATTCAAGGAAATAACAATATGCAAACTCCAAATAGATTAAAACCATTTTATGAAAACCTTGTTTTTGAAAAAGATGACAATCGCATGATTGTAAATTTTGGTCCTCAACACCCATCTGCTCATGGGCAGTTAAGATTGATTCTTGAGCTTGATGGTGAACAGGTTGTAAAAGCTGTGCCTGATGTTGGATATTTACATCGAGGTATTGAGAAGATGGCTGAAAACATGATCTATAATGAGTTTTTGCCAACTACAGATAGAATGGATTATATTGCAGCTAGTTCAAATAATTATGGTTTTGCTCTTGCAGTTGAGAGACTTTTAGGAATTGAAGACAAGATTCCAAGAAGAGCCGAAATTATTAGAGTTATGCTACTTGAATTAAATAGAATTATATCTCATCTATTTTGGCTTGCAACTCATGCACTTGATGTTGGTGCTATGAGTATATTTTTGTACTGCTTTAGAGAGAGAGAATTTGCAATGGATCTTATGGAAGATTATTGCGGAGCAAGACTAACTCACTCATCTATTAGAATAGGTGGAGTGCCACTAGATTTACCAAAAGGATGGCTTGAAGATTTAGAAAAGTTTATAGACAAACTTCCTGAAAATATTGCTGATTATGAAGGACTTTTGGATAAAAATAGAATTTGGCTTATGAGGCTTGAACAAGTTGGTATGTTAAGCAAAGAAGATGCACTTAATTGGGGATGTAGTGGTCCAACTCTTAGAGGAAGTGGCGTTGCTTGGGATATAAGAAAAGAGGAGCCATATAGTATATATGATGAGCTTGATTTTGATGTTCCTGTGACTGACTCTTGTGATAGTTATGGTAGATATAAACTATATATGCAAGAGATGAGAGAGAGTGCAAAAATTTTAAGACAGTTAATTCCTATGTATAAAGAGAGCTCTCCCGAAATAGTTGCAAATGTTCCTGAATATATTTCAGCTCCAAAAGAGCAACTTATGACAGAAAATTTTGCATTGATGCAGCATTTTGTATTGGTAACTCAAGGTATGAGACCTCCTGTTGGAGAAGTTTATGTAGCAACAGAGTCTCCAAAAGGAGAGCTTGGTTTTTATATAAATTCACAAGGTGATCCATATCCATATAGATTAAAAATAAGAGCTCCTAGTTTTTGGCACACAAGTGTCTTGCAAGAGATGTTGGTTGGTACATATTTGGCGGATGTTGTTACTATTATTGGTAATTTAAACATTGTTTTTGGTGAGATAGATAGATAAGGAGCAGATGTGCTAAGATATGATTTAAGAAAACTAAAAGATAAGTTTTATGATCGAATGTTAGAGATTTTAGAAAAAGAGACAGCTCCTTTGGGTGTGGCAATTTTTTTATTTGAAATTGGAGACTTTTCTTCTGTTCAAAAAAGTGCAGATATTATAAAAGAGAATGGACATGAGCTTATAAACTCTGTAAAATTTAATGAAGTTGATTGGACAATTGTTGTAAAAAGGAGAGCAGATTGAGTAAAGTTCTCTTTTTAGATTGGAAAGATGAGCTAATCGATAATAGATCTAAAGATATAAGTGAATGGCAAGATACACAATTAAAACTCCCATATCACTATAGTGATGAAAAAAATTCTAAAGCTTTTATAGGTTGGGATGGACTTGCGATTTTTGATAAAGATGTTGATGTTATTAAATTAGCTTGTGAATATGCTGCACTTTATCAAGAGTACTCTGAAGCTTGTGGAAGATGTACTCCTGGTAGATGGGGTGGAAAAATTTTACAAGATATGTTTGAAAAAATTGCTAGAGGTGAGGGCGAGAGAAGTGATGTTGATCACTTAAAAGAGATATGTGAGAGTATGATTAAAACCAGTAAATGTGAAATTGGTAAAACGGTACCAGTTCCACTTTTGAGTATTTTAAACCATTTTTCAGATGAAGTGTATGATTTAATAGACAATAAAAAGCATTCTCCACACTATTATGATGATAATATCTCTTATATTTCCAAAGTTACTGCTCCTTGTATTGATGCATGTCCAGATCATGTAGATATACCAGCTTATATAGAGGGTGTGAGGGATTTAAGATTTTTAGATAGTTTAAAAGCTACCAAGCAGACTATGCCTTTAGCCCATACTTGTGGAAGAGTTTGTCCTCATCCTTGTGAAAGTGCATGTTTGAGAGGTAATTTAGATGAGCCTATCTCTATTATGGAATTAAAAAGGTTGGGTGCTGATTATGAAAGTGATCATGGATATGATTTTGTATATCCAAAAAAACAGAAAGAGAAAATTGGTAAAAAAGTTGCAATAGTTGGAGCAGGACCTGCAGGTTTGACTGGAGCGTACTATCTTTCGTTAGAGGGAATTGATTGTGATGTTTATGATGAATTGCCTGTAATTGGTGGTGAAGTTGCAGTGGGTGTTCCTGAATTTAGAATGCCATATGAAAAATATTATAAAGATATAGAGGCTATAAAAAATCTTGGAGTCAATTTTATATTAAATACAAGAGTAACAGCCAATATGCTTAGGCGTTTTGAAAAGGAGTATGATGCTATATTGATTGCTACTGGTACACGCGTATCAAAAAAAGTAAGAGCTAATAATGAACGACCAGAAATTAAAGGCTATTGGCCAGCAATTGCATTTTTAGATCAAGTTAATTTATATAACAAATGGGGAATTGGTGAAAAGGTTGATTTAACTGGCAAAACTGTAGTGTGTGTTGGTGGTGGTTATACCTCTATGGATGTTGTTAGATGTTCTATTAGAGCAGGAGCTAAAAAGGTTATTATGCTCTATAGAAGAGATGAAAAAACAATCATAAAAAATACAAGCTATGAAGAGTATCATGAAGCTGTTGAGGAGGGAGTTGAATTTATATTTCATACTGCCATTTCAGATATTATAGATAAAGATGATGTGTTGGTTGATTTAAAAGTAAATAAATTTGAATTGGTTCCTGATCCAAATGGTGGAAGAGCACAGCTTGTAAAAATAGAGGGAGCAGATTTTAATATTCCGTGTGACTATCTTATTCCTGCTGTTTCTCAAGATGCAGATTTGAGTTTTTTGCCTGAAGAGTGGGAGATAGAAAAGACAAGTTGGAAAACTATAAAAACCGATGGCAAAACCTACATGACAAGCAGAAAAGGAGTTTTTGCTGCAGGTGATTGTGAGTATGGACCTATGACTATAGTAAATGCTGTTGATCAAGCAAAAAGAGCAGCTTCAGTTATATCAAGATATGTACAAAGTGGTGAAATTACTCTAAGTGATGAAGAGATTATGGAAGATCATCTAAGTGCTCTTAAAGTATATGATAAAGATAAAAAAGTTGTAGGTTGGGTAAAGGGGTTAAAAAGAGAAGTTAGTGAAAAGTTACCAGCAGATTATAGAATAAAAAATGATCAAGAGGTAAATTTAGGTTTTACGAAAGAGCAAGCACTTTTAGAAGCTAGTAGGTGTATGAAGTGCTATTATATGGCGATGGTGGCAGTATGATAGAGATTACAATAGATGGCAAAAAAATCAAAGCTATAGAAAATGAAACCATTTTAGAAGTTGCAAGACGAGAGAATATCTATATACCTACTATGTGTTATATAAGCAAGATTAGGCCTATTGGCTCTTGTAGGTTGTGTGTAGTTGAAGTAGAAGGTATTGATGATTTTGTTTTAAGTTGTCAAGAGAGAGTAGTTGATGGATTAAATATAACTACAAAATCGGATGAGCTTTATAAACATCGACAAAATATTATGAAGCTTTATAATGTAAATCACCCATTAGAGTGTGGAGTTTGCGATAAGAGTGGTGAGTGTGAATTGCAAAATAAGACTACGGAATTTGGTATTAATCAACAAACATTTGCTACAAAAGATCAAAAAAGAGTACTTGCCGATTGGGGTTTGATAAAATATGAAGAGAGTCTTTGCATCCTTTGTGAAAGATGTGTTCATGTGTGTAATGAAGTTATAGGTGATGATGCTATAGAGATTAAAGTAGGTGGATACAACTCAAGCATTATACCAAAAGGTAGTGATGTGCTTGATTGTACATTTTGTGGAGAGTGTATAGCAGTCTGCCCAGTTGGTGCTTTAACAAGTACAAATTTTAAATATCGTGCAAATGTGTGGGAATTACAAAGTATTCCATCTGCGTGTGCTCACTGTAGTAGTGCTTGTCATATATATTATGATGTTAAAAATAACTCACTCTTTAGAGTAAAAAATGAGTTTGAGATCAACACTCTATGTGGAGCTGGACGATTTGGATACGATTTTGCAAATACAAAAGGCAACAATCAAGATGATTTACAAAAGTGTATAGAGGCTTTTAAAAGTGCAGATACTATTAAATTTAGCTCATATATTACAAATGAAGAGGCAAAAATATTACAACAATTAAAAGAAAAATTTGGATATAAGCTTATAAACAGTGATGCATTGCTTTATCAAAAATTTTTACAATCTTTTTCATCAACTTCTGGTAGATCATTATATAGTGGAAGTTTAGAAGGTATCAAAGAGAGTGATTTTATAGCCGTTTTTGGAACAAGAGTATCAACTGATAATCCAATGGTACGATACATGATAACTACCTCATATCAAAAATTTGGAGGAGAAGTTGTCTATTTACACCCAATAGAGGATGATTTATTAAAAAATGTTGTAACACAATTTCTCAAATATGAAGCAGGAACAGAAGAGGGTGTATTGGCAATTTTGGTAAAAAGTTTACTTGAAGATAAAAAAGGGTTATCAGATGAGGTAAAAAGTTTTTTTGATGATTTGGATGAAGGGTATATAAGTGCTGAGAGCAATATCGGCGAAGAGGAGATAGAGAGGTTTAAATCTAGTCTCAATCATAGAAAAAAACTCTCTTTTATTGTTGGTCGAGACTTATATACTCATCCAAGAGCTGAAAATATCGCAAAAATTTTAGGACTTTTGGAAAGAGAGTGTAATTTTGAAGTTACACTTATTCCTCCTCAAACCAACTCTTTAGGAGTTGCTTTAATATGTGATTTGGATGAAAAAGAGGGTAAAAAGTCTATAGGTTATAACGCTTTGGGTGATTTTATAATAAGCTCAAGTGGTGAAGGTGATGTAAATATTCCAGCATTAAATCAACAAGAGGGAACTTTTAGTAATATCGATAAAGAGGTAGTTCCTATAAATGTAGCAGCACATTTTGATGGGTTTTGCCTACATGATATTGCAGTACAGTTAGGAGTTGATGGAAAATATACAATTGACTACACAAAAGAGTTACCTAAAAAAAGCGGTTATTTGGATATAGATTTTGACTCTTTAGAAAATGGTGCTTTAAATAGAGGTTATAAGCTAAAAGTAAAAAAAGTTAAAACAAAAGATAATATAGATGAAATAGAAGAGTTAGATAGTTATGATGGGACACTTATTTATCTATGTGAGCCGGTTTTACAATTTAATTATGCTACAAATTCATCTAAAATATTAAAAACCAAGAGTGCTCTTATAGGGTCAAAACAGTTTTCAATAGCAGCAAAAATTAATGATAAAGATAAGATAAAAATCTCTTTTGGTGATTTTGAGATAGAGACAATCTATCATGTAGATGAAACTCTAAAAGGTACAGCAGCCTTGATGCCTACATTTGATATGGGTATCAAAAGTGAAAAGTTAAACTCTATATATAGATTTAATAAAGTAAAAATTACACAGGTAAGCCAATGAGTGATATAACAATAAGTATAAATGGAAAACAGTGCAAAGCTAAAGAGGGTGAGTTTATTCTCAATATTGCAAGACGAGAAGATATATTTATACCTGCTATTTGTTATCTTACAGGGTGTTCACCTACTCTAGCTTGTAGGCTCTGTATAGTTGATGCAGATAACAAGCGAGTATATGCATGTAATGCTAAAGCAAAAGATGGTATGCAAATTACAACAGATAGTGAAGAGATAGCAAACGAGAGAAAAGCTATCATGCAAGTTTATAATGTTAATCATCCATTACAGTGTGGAGTTTGTGATCAAAGTGGAGAGTGTGAATTACAAAATTATACTCTTTATGAAAAAGTTAATGAACAAAAGTTTGCTATTGCTGATACAAAAAGACCTATACGAGATTGGGGAGTATTAAAATATGATGCAGCCTTGTGTATAGTTTGTGAAAAGTGTGTAACAGTTTGTAAAGATAGCATTGGTGATAGTGTATTAAAAACTGTACCAAGAGGAGGAGAGCCACTAAATAAAGAGCTTAAAGCTTCGATGCCAAAAGATTCATATGCTATGTGGAATAAATTGCAAAAATCTATCATTGGCACCATTAATGAAGATAATAGCTTAGAGTGTCAAGATTGTGGAGAGTGTATAGCGGTTTGTCCAGTTGGAGCATTAGTTAGTACAGATTTTCAATATCGTGCGAATGTGTGGGAACTTAAAAAAATTCCAGCTGCCAATCCACATAGTAGTGATTGTTCACTTATATATTATGAAGTAAAAAATGACTCTATCTATAGAGTTACAAATGAACCTCACTACTCTCCTATAAGTGGTGCAGTAAGATTTGGATACGATTTTGAAAATAGAGTCAAAGAAAAAGATAGACAAAGTTTTGAAAAAGCGGTCGATTTTATAAAAAATAGAGCAGATACTATTAAATTTAATTCATATATTACAAATGAAGAGGCTTTAATTCTTCAAAAATTAAAAGAGAAATATAACTTAAAACTGATTAATAAAGATGCACTTGCTTATCAAAAGTTTTTGAAAAATTTTTCAAAAACATCTGGAAAATCACTATATAGTGGAAGTTTAAAAACTATAAGAGAGTCAAACTTTATCATATCTGTTGGAACTCACTTAAGGTATGATAATCCTGTAACTGGATATGCTATGAATAATGCTCTTAGTATGAATAAAGGAGCAGGGATCTATTTTCATCCACTGATAGATACAGTGGTAGAAAAATTTTCAAAAAATATTTTAACAATATCGCCAGATATAGGATCTGAAGAGCATATTTTGGCATTTATTCTTAATTATTTTATAAAAGAAGGTGTAGATATAAAACTGCCAGAGTTTGATAGAAGTATTATAGGACTTCCTGAAGATTTTGAAGAGAAGATGACAAAAATGTTAGCCAAAAAGGATAGATTTTCTCTAATTGTGGGTGAGGATTTATATACACATGAAAGATCTGAAAATATTGCAAAACTGGTAGGTCTTATAGAAAAATATACAGATTTTAGTGTAGTTATAATTCCTTCACAAACAAATACACTTGGAGTTAGTTTGATATGTGATTTGGATGAAAAAGAGGGTAAAAGTGTAGTTGGTTATAACGAAAAAGGTGATTTTACACTTAGTGCTTTGGGTGATGGTGATCTTGATATACCAGCACTAAATCAACAAGAGGGAACTTTTACAAATATAGATAAAAGGGTAGTTCCTACAAATGCAGCTCTATCTTATAATGGATATATTTTAAATGATATAGCAAATGAGTTAGGTTTAAAAACTAAATATACAATAGACTATACACCTCAATTACCAAAAAACAGAGGTTTTGAGCCACTAGAGTTTGATCTTTTACCAAACTTTTTTGATAATGGAGCAAATGAGATAAGAGGATATTTGCTTAAACAAAAGAGTGTAAAATCAACTGATGAAATTGATTTTGTAAAAAAGCCTAAAAAAATTGATCCAAAAGATGCTATCTATAGATCAAACCCTATAAATCAATTTAATTTTTTTACAAATAAAGCTCATCAGTTAAAAGAAGATGGTGCACTATATGTCTCAAATGAGTTTTTACAATCTTATGATTTAAAAGATGGTGATCTAGTATCTATAGAAAATGTGATAGAATTAAAAGTGAAGCTCGATAAACAACTTGGTGGGAAGATTGCATATCTTCCAACATTTGATGCAAAAATAGATACCGATAAAATATTTCAAACAGGTTATAGATTTGCTAAAATAAATATAAACAAAGGTGTAAAAAATGGATAGTATTTTTGTAATTGATGTACTTGTCAAAATAGTTGTAATCCTTTTAGTGTTTTCAGCTTTGGCTGGAATTGCAACCTATTTTGAAAGAAAGGTTTTGGCTTTTATGCAAAGAAGACTAGGTCCAACTCATGTTGGTCCATTTGGAATTTTGCAAGTTGCAGCTGATGGTATAAAGCTATTTACAAAAGAGGATATAGTTCCTCAAAATGCTATCAAACCTATTTTTAAACTAGCTCCTGTTGTTGCGGCTGCGACTGCATTTATAGCTATGGCAGCTATTCCATTTTTTCCTGAATTTAAAATTCCATTTACTGATTATGTTGTTCGTCCTATAATTTCTGATGTAAATGTTGGAGTTTTGTTTGTTTTAGGAGTTATGGCAACTGGTATGTATGCTCCTTTATTTGGGGGGATGGCTTCAAGCAATAAATGGTCACTCTTAGGGGCTGCTAGAACTGTAATTCAACTTTTATCATTTGAGGTAATTACTGGACTCTCTTTGATTGCTCCTTTGATGATGATAGGCTCTTTATCATTGATAGATATTAATAATTATCAAACTGGTGGTCTATTTGATTGGATGATTTGGTATCAACCGGTTGCATTTTTAATGTTTTTAATAGCTGGATATGCAGAAACAAATAGAACTCCATTTGATCTATTAGAGCATGAAGCAGAAGTTATAACAGGTTTTGCAACAGAATACTCTGGTATAAGATGGGGTCTTTTTGCAATTGGTGAGTATGCAAATATGTTTACAATTGCATTTTTAGCTAGTATTATATTTTTGGGTGGGTTTAATTCTTTTTGGATTATTCCAGGTGGTATTATGATTTTGTTAAAAGTATCTTTTTTGATATTTTTGTTTTTTTGGGTTAGAGCCGCTTGGCCACATGTAAGACCAGATCAGTTGATGTGGTTTTGCTGGAAAGTGTTAATGCCTGTAGCTTTGATCAATATACTAATAACCGGTTTAGTATTAATTTAAGGATAAGATATGGATTTGAAAAATTATAATAATAGAGATGTGAGTGATGATTATAGGTATGTTGAGGTTGATCCAGCTCCTACGACTTGGCAAAGTGCATTTTTAAGAGTAGTCAAGAGAACCTTTAAAGGTGAGCTTTTTGTAGGGCTTTGGATAGTTTTGAGAGAGATGATAAGATTTAATATACATACAATCAAATATCCACTTGAGAAAATTCCTATTAGTCCAAGATATAGAGCACTTCACAAAATCAATAGGTTGCTTGAGAGTGGAAATCAAGCTTGTATAGGGTGTGGGCTTTGTGAGAAAATTTGTGTAGCAAACTGCATTCGAATAGAAGCGGCGTATGGTAAAAAAGGTAGAAAAGTAGTAAAAGATTATACCATCAATTTAGGAAGGTGTATATACTGTGGCTATTGTGCAGAAGTTTGTCCAGAACTTGCAATTGTGCATGGACAAGATTATGAAAATGTTAGTGAACAAAGAGCACACTTTGCAACTATGGCTGATTTGGTAACACCTATGGATATTTTTAGAGCAAAAAAACAGAAGCCATTTCCTGGTTTTGGTGCACTCAGAGATGATGCAGAAAATTTTGTTAAAAAAACACCTCTAGCGTATTAAAGGTTTATCATGTATGAAATTGTAGCTTTTTATCTTTTTTCGGCTTTGACGGTAGGAATGTTTTTGATAGTAGTTTTAAGTAAAAATGCACTCTATGCTATGAGTGCATTAGCAGCTGGTATGATTTTTATAGCCGGTTTTTTCTTTTTGTTGGATGCTGATTTTTTAGGAGTTGTTCAAATTATAGTTTATACAGGTGCAGTAATGGCACTGTATGCTTTTGGTATGATGTTTTTTGATACAACAAAAGATGTTAAAGAGGATATTAGAAATAAAAAAATTATATATACTCTTGCAATATTAAGTGCAGTTTTAATTGTTGTTATCATTTCTGCTCCTATTTTTGCAACCGAAAACCTACAACTTGCTGCTCCATTAATTGAAGGGGCAAATAATCCACAAAATATAGGTATTGTACTATTTACAAAATATTTAGTACCTTTTGAGTTGGCCGCTGTTATGTTGTTGGTGGCTATGATAGCTGGAATTATTTTAGTTAGCAAAAAGATGGATGTTAGTTTGACTTTGGATGCAAAAATTGATAAAGAAGAGTTTGATAATGATAATAAGGATATAAAATGATTACACTTACACACTATTTAGTAATTTCTGCGATACTTTTTAGTATAGGTTTAGTGGGTGTTATAAGAAGAAAAAACCTTTTAATGCTTTTTTTCTCAACAGAGATACTATTGAACTCGGTTAATATAGGGTTTGCAGCAGTATCTAAATTTTATGCAGATGTTACTGGTCAACTGTTTGCATTTTTTATAATTGCGGTTGCTGCAAGTGAAGTGGCAGTTGGGCTTGGATTGTTGGTTTTATGGTACAAAAGATCAGGTACAATTGATCTTGATAGCTTACAAAGCATGAAAGGTTAGTAATGGAAAAATATTTATATATTGCACTCTTTGCTCCACTTGTAGGATCTTTATTTGCAGCTTTTTTTGGAGATAGACCAAAAAATATCATTACAGGCATAGTAACTTCTGGATTACTTTTTGTATCATGGGTTGCATCTATGGTATTACTATTTTATGTAGATGGAAAAACAGTTGTTCATGTTACGATGATGGATTGGATAGCTGCTGGTAATTTTGATCTTGATTTTGGATTTATTGCAGATCAAGTTTCGGTTATTATGATGGTAGTTGTGACAACCGTTTCTACACTAGTTCATATTTACTCCATAGGCTATATGGATCATGATAAAGGGTTTAATAGATACTTCTCTTATCTCTCTGCATTCGTATTTTCCATGATGGTTCTTGTAATGAGTGATAACTTTTTGGGACTATTTATAGGATGGGAAGGAGTTGGGCTTTGTTCATGGTTGTTGATTGGACATTGGTATCATAAAGAGATAGCCGCATGGTCAGCCAATGAAGCATTTATTATGAATAGAATTGCTGATCTTGGTATGTTAATTGGAATCTTTTTAATTTATTGGAATATCGGGTCATTAAATTATGATATTGTATTTAAAGAGATTGTAAATGTTGATATATTTACAGTAACACTAATAGGTATTTTACTATTTATTGGTGCTATGGGTAAATCAGCCCAATTTCCACTACATACTTGGTTGGCTGATGCGATGGAAGGACCAACTCCAGTTTCAGCACTAATTCATGCTGCTACAATGGTTACAGCTGGAGTTTATTTAGTTATTAGAGCAAATGAAGTGTTTGCTTTAATTCCTGATGTTGGCTATTTTATAGCTTGTCTTGGAGCATTTGTTGCAATATTTGCTGCATCAATGGCACTAGTTAATAACGATCTTAAAAGAATTATTGCTTATTCAACCTTGTCGCAACTTGGATATATGTTTGTAGCAGCCGGTCTTGGAGCTTATTGGATAGCACTTTTTCATCTTATGACCCATGCATTTTTTAAATCGGTTCTATTTTTAGGAGCTGGAAATGTGATGCATGCTATGAATGATGAGCTTAATATTCAAAAAATGGGTGGACTTGGCAAAAGCATGAAATGGACTATGATTATTATGAGTATAGCTTCACTTGCACTTGCTGGTATTTGGCCATTGGCTGGATTTTTCTCAAAAGATAAAATTTTAGAGGTGGCATTTAGTGAACACTCTTATATACTTTGGGGAATGCTTTGGGTTGGAGCAGGGCTAACAGCATTTTATAGTTTTAGACTTGTAATGCTTGTTTTCTTTGGTGAAAAAAGATATGAAAAATATGGTTATCATCCACATGAAGCATATCCATATATGCTTTATGCAATGTTGCCTCTTGCTATTTTGGCAGTAATTTCAGGATTTTTTGAACACTCTTTTATAGACTATGTAACTCAGGTTTTACCTGCATACTCTCCTCATGTAGAGTCACCAACAATCTATATTTTGATATTTATCACTCTTGGTATAGCACTTAGTGGAATAGCATTTGCGGTTTTTAGATATTTGCCTATTAAAACTAAAATATTTGATCAGCTTATAAATATCAATATAAGAGGTACAAAGCTTTACTCAATTTTGAAAAATCAATACTTTATACCACAATTTTATGAGAATTATATTTGTAAACCATATGAAAGACTTTCTCAAGTTGCATGGAAAGAGATTGATTTGAAAATAGTAGATGCTACGGTTGATATGATAGCTGGAATGATATATACAAGTGGTGATAAATCACGAGTGATGCAAAGTGGTAATCTATCTAAAAATCTTAGATGGATGGTTATAGGTTTGGTTGTGTTATTATTACTGGCACTACCTAATATACCGAGTTCTTAAGGAGTGTATGAATGGATTCATTATTGACATTATTGGTATTTTTTCCTGCAGTTGCCGCAGTTTTTGGCTTTTTGGTTGATAGCAAAAGCATCAAAGCTTACGGAATAACAATTGTAGTGATTGAATTTTTCATATCTCTATTTTTATGGATGAGTTTTGATGCAACAAATCCTGGATTTCAATTTATAGAGAATGTTCCTATTATTCAAGATTTTGGAATAAACTATTTTCTTGGGGTTGATGGAATAGCACTATTTTTGGTTGTTTTAAGTACATTTATGACTATGATTGCGGTTATTGGACTAGGGCCTCATAAAAACTTTAAAAATCTTATCATCTCTATACTATTTTTAGAGATGACAATGGTTGGTGTTTTTGTCTCTTTAGATGTTATTTTATTTTATATATTTTGGGAGCTTTCATTAATTCCAATGCTTTATATAGTTGGAGCTTGGGGAGCAGAGAGACGAATATATGCTGCTATTAAGTTTTTTCTCTATACATTTGCTGGATCATTAATTATGCTAGTTGGTATATTGTATATGGCATTTTTATACCACGAAGCGACAGGAGTTTGGAGTTTTTCAATTCCAGATTGGCACTCTTTGGTTGTTCCATTTGATTTGCAGCTTTGGTTGTTTGGAGCATTTTTCTTAGGGTTTGCTATCAAAGTGCCTATGTTTCCATTTCACACATGGCTACCTTATGCTCATGGACAAGCACCAACTGTTGGTTCTGTCATACTTGCGGCAATTTTATTAAAAATGGGAACTTACGGTTTTGTTAGATTTTCACTTCCAATGTTTCCTGATGCATCGGTCTATTTTATCACTCCAATTGCAATACTTTCGATCATAATGGTTATATATACCGCTATGATAGCCTATGTTCAAGAGGATATGAAACAAGTTGTTGCATATAGCTCTATCTCCCATATGGGAATAATTATAATTGGAACATTTGCTATGAATGCTGAAGGAATTGTAGGTGCAATATTTTTAATGTTAAGTCATGGTATAGTTAGTGGTGCACTATTTATGTTAGTTGGTGTGATATATGATAGAAGACACACAAAAATGATGAGTGAATTTGGTGGACTTGCCTCATCTATGCCTCGTTTTGCCACAGTTTATGGAATAATGCTTATGGCGTCAGTCGGACTTCCTTTAACGATAGGTTTTGTAGGTGAATTTTTAGCCCTTTTAGGCTTTTATGCCATCTCTCCTATTATGACAGCACTTGCAGGAACTGGTATTATTTTGGGGGCTGTTTATATGTTAAGACTTTATAAAAAATCATTTTTTGGTGAAATAACAAATGAAAAGAACAGAAATCTGCCAGATTTAAATGCAAGAGAGATAACTGCATTTGTACCTTTAGTTTTATTGGTTGTCTATTTGGGAGTCTATCCAAAACCTGTTCTTGATCCAATTGATACTAGTGTAAAAAATATGATAATTCAAATGCATGATAAATCTATAACAAAAGATGCAAAAAATTTGCTAGAGAGTGCAAATAGCATAAAGGAGCATAAATAATGTTAGAGCCAATTTCAGTCAGTTTAGAGTCATTAAACCTGCTTTCACTTGTTCCTATGTCTATTATAGTAGTAGGGGCGTTGGTGATTATTATATTGGACTTAGCGGTAAAAAACTTGTCAAAAACGCTTTATGTTTCACTTAGTTTACTGTTTATTTTATTAAGTTTAGGTGCTACTTTTGGGTATAATAGTGCAGAGAGAGGATTTTTTGATGTGATGCTTATGGATGGAATATCCATTTTAGCTCAAATTGTTATACTACTCTCTTCTGCTTTGTTTATTCCTTTGGCTCTTACTTCAAAAAGATTTCATGAATTTTCATATCCAGAATTTTTTGCACTATTTTTATTTATGATAGCTGGATTTCAATTTATGGTAGCAACAGATAATTTAATTTTAATTTTTATAGGGCTTGAAACTGCTAGTTTAGCACTCTATACGCTTATAGCTATGCACAATAGACCAAGAAGTTTTGAAGCTGCGATAAAATATTTTACGATGGGAGCATTGGCAGCTGGACTTTATGCATTTGGTGCTTTGATACTTTATGCTCTTACTGGTAATGTTGAAATCAATAAAATAGCAGAAGTTTTAGCTGCAAATGAGTATGAGCCAATTGGAGGGATACTATTTGCAGTCGTATTTATGTTAGCCGCATTTGGATTTAAACTATCAATGGTGCCTTTTCAAACATGGGTTCCTGATGTTTATGAAGGTGCTAGTGCGGCACTTGCTGGGTATATGTCAGTTGTTCCAAAAATTGCAGCTTTTGTAGTTGCTATGAGGCTTTTTGAATTTTTGACAAATGCAGATATTGTTTGGATTGAGGCAGTGTTGTGGGTTATTGTTGTGCTGACTATGACTATTACAAATTTGATGGCACTAGTCCAAAAAGATGTTAAAAGAATGCTCGCATATAGTTCAATCTCTCATGCTGGTTTTGTTATGGCGGCGATACTTATAGGTACAACTCAAGCAAACAGTGGACTTTTCTTTTATTGGGTACTGTTTTTGTTTGCAAACTTAGGAGCATTTACAATGCTTTGGATATCAAGACACAAAACAAACAAATTTGATGATAGATTTGATCACCCATATGAGAAGTTTGCAGGTATGGTCAATATATTGCCAGTTGGTGCTGTTTTGATGGGGATATTTATGTTTTCACTTGCAGGTGTTCCTCCATTTTCTCTATTTTGGGGCAAGATGTATCTGATGAGTGCTGCCATAAATGCTGATTATATTGTATTGGCTGTTATTATGGCTCTTAATAGTGCTATTGCAGTTTACTATTAT
The DNA here is from genome assembly GCA_027081145.1 of Campylobacterales bacterium. Taxonomy (GTDB): domain Bacteria; phylum Campylobacterota; class Campylobacteria; order Campylobacterales; family QNZT01; genus JALWLB01. The sequence continues at coordinate 12,250 of JALWLB010000167.1, read as the reverse complement.
CTAAAACTTGTAGTTTATATGTTCTTAAAAGATCCAAAAACAAATGATTCTACAAGATATGTAAAAAATTTGTCAACTTCATTAAAAACAATTATCGGTTTTTCGGCAGCAGCTACAATTTTTACAATCTTCTTTGCTGGACCACTATTAGAAATCATTACAAACTATGTTACTATAAGTGGATACTAAAATGTCTGCATGAGTTTAACTCATGTAGATAAAACTTTACTCTTATGCTATAATCTTTTTTATGAAAAATATAATTATTTTAATATTGTTTACATTACAAATAGATGCAGCATCTATAATAGTAAATTTTGCAAAAGATGAAAACAAAACATTTTCAACTATTCATTTACAAGATAGTAAAGAGATATCATGTAGAAAAATAGATCTTAATTTAGATAAATATAAAATTAAGTGTGATTTTTTTGAAAGAGTTGATCAAAATATTAAAAAAAGAGAGAACAAACATTTTGATATATTTTTTGATAATAAAAGTATCATAATAGTTCCAAAATTTGAAGCCTCACTCTATCCAGTGATCGAAGAGTTGCCACAAAATAGTGAAATTTTAAAAAATAGCACTACAAAACATAATCACTGGATTATTGTTGGATACAAAAATAGACCTACAATGTTTAAAAAAAATACAAATTTAGGTATCGATTTTCCTGTTGCTTTTTATGAGCCAAATTTACCAAGTGTTGGTGTGCTTGATCTTGAAGAAAAACCGATAGAGACTACAGTTGAAGCAAAAAGATTAGCAAATATCAAATCTTTATATCAAAAACAAAAGTATGAAGATGTTATTGAAATGGTAGATATATTGTTAGAAGATAGCAAAGATAAGACTTTTGAAAGTGAATTAGAGCTTTATAAATTAAGATCACTCGATAAGCTTATGTTTTTAGACTCTCAAACTAGTACATACATAGATCCTTATGATAGCGTAGATTTAGCGATACAATGGATAGAACAAAATCCTTCAAATGAAAATTTGCCAGAAGTTTTGATGTATATAGCCAAATCATACCTAAAACTAGGACTTATTTCAAAAGCAAAAAGATATATTGATATTCTTAAGCAAGAGTATAGTGAAAGTGATTATTATAATTTAGTTCAAATCTATTATGCTGATAAACTTTTTACTAGTGGTAAACAAGCAAAGGCGATAAAACTTTATAAAAATAGCCTATATAAAACTAAAAAAATTTCTACTGCTGCTATAGCAGCACTTAAACTTACAGATAGATATCTTGATATTAAAGATAATAAAAATGCAGTTATCTTTTATAAAAAAGTGTTAAATGCTGGAGACATATTTCTACATGATAATATAAAACAAAATTATCATATAGCTAAAAAACTTGCAAATATCAAAGAGTATGATTTAGCAATAAAAAGCGTAAAAAGATTGATAAACTTGAGTGAGTCAAAGAGTGATCTTTTGGAATCTATGGAGAAAGATTTGGCATATTGGAGTGAGTTAAGAGGAGATTTTAATAGTGCAGATAAATTATATAATCAATATCTACAAAATTATAAAGATGGTCAATATAAACAATTTGTATTGGAAAGATTAGAAAAATTGCAAATCAATTTCAAAGATAATAATGATACAAAAAGATTAAATTATCTAAACAAAATGATAAAAAAATATCCAAATGAACCTATACATGATAAAGCAATAATCCAAAAAGCCGAAATTTTACTAAAAAATAGAGATTTTGATGAGGTATTGGTATTAAAGCAGGAGTTAAATAAGAGCGATATCGGTAAAGATATACTAAAACAAGCCTCTATAAAAAAGATAAACAAACTTTTAAAAGATGACGAGTGTGTATCAGCTGTCTCTTTGATAACGACATACAATATCACTCCAAAAGAGTATAATGAAAACAAATATTATAACTGTTTTCAAAGAGTAGCAGCATATCAAGAAGCATTTGATATAGCAAAAAAACACTTTAATGATAAAAATATTTCAAATAGATTGCAATGGTTATATAATGGTGCAAAAGTTTCTAATAAAATAGGGCTTTATAAAAATACAATTTTGCTAAGCCAAAAGGTTGAAAATATTTCACAAAAATTAAATACAACCAAATATATAGATATCATGTATGATAAAGCTGAAGCCTATTACAATTTAAAAAAGTATGATGATTTGATGTTAAAAGAGGTAGAAAAAATTGATAAAGTTTTTAAAAACTCTATCAAAAATATAGATATATTTGATAAAGTATTGCGATATGCAAAAAATATCAACAATAGCTCTTTAATCAAAAAGTATAGTAAAAAAATTATTGAACTTCAAAAGTTACATAATATCTCAGATTATTCACCAATGGTGGAGTTTGATCTAATGAGTGTTTTAAAGAAGGAAAAAAACTATCAAGAAGCACTCCAAATAGGGCTAAAACTACTATATAAAAAGCTAAATGATGAACAAAAAGCAAGAGTGCTATATATGTTAGGAGAGTTAAGTCAAAAGTTAAATAGACCAAAAGAGGCAAAAGAGTTTTTTCTAAAATGTGGTGAAATAGTAAAAGATAGCAAATGGCAAAAACTGTGTGTTGAAAATATGAAGATGTTGTCAAAAAAATGAAGGTAAAGTCTTTTAAACCATAGTCGATATTGTTTCATAGTGTTAATTTAAAAGGAGTATTGTGATGAAAAATTTTTTGATATCTTTTTTGATGATATCTTTAATTATTAGTGGGCTTTTTGCCAAAGCAAGTGAATTATTGGTTGATAAATATATGGATTTATCCGGAGCACAAACTACAATAGAGTCTATGGGATCACAACTGATAAATAATATAAAACAGAGAGATGTTATGTATGGTAAGAAAACAGATCCAAAAAATATAGAACTCTTTGAAGAGGTATTTGATTCTGATAAAGGAGTACAAAAGTTTAAAAAATATCTTTCTAATGAGTTTGATAATGATACCTTAAAACAAATTATCGCCTATTATAAAACTCCAATAGCAAAAAAAATAGTTCAAGCCAATATTGACTCATTAGATCCAGATGCACAAGCTAAATTATTGCGTTTTATGGCAAATTTATCAAATAATCCACCATCTAATCAAAGAGTAGAAATTATAAAAAAGGTTATACAAAAGTTAAAGTTAAGCCAAAATGCAATAGACATATTTAAACTAACAATGGATTTTTTTAATAAACAAAATCCAAATAATTCCCTTGCACAAGATAAAATAAACCAAATATTACCTCTTGTCAAACAAGGATTAGAACAACGGCTTTTTATCACATATTTGTATGTTTATAAGGATATAGAAAACAAAGAGTTAGAGAGTATGTTATTATTTTATGATACAGAAAGTGGACAAAAAGAGATACAAGTTGTTCAAAATGGATTAAAACAGATTATTCAAGATGGGTTTAATAGAGCTTTTAAAAAGTAGATAATAAAAAAGGCTCATAAGAGCCTTTTGTCTATTTTAAATAATCACTCGCAGCCCTAAAGCCGATTTTTCCTTTTTCACCAAAAGTTACTCCATAAGTTAAATCAACCATAAACTTTCCAGATGAGTCTTTATCCCCTTCTAAAATCACAGCAAAAGGATCTTGCTCTTTACCCGCACCAGAGTCTTCATTTATTAAAGTATTTGTACTAGCGGCAGCTTTATCGCTATCATTATAAAATACTTTTTCTACTCTCCACCAGCTTGGAGGGTTTTGCTCATCAAAATCACTAAGTTTTACTAAGTTTTTTGTAAATTCTAAAATACCGCTATCAATCTCAAATATTTCTCCTTTATAACTAGCTGGTACATTTACATCATAGCTATTTTGTACCTCATTATTATTATTTAATATAGCTACTACATGAGAGTATTGTTTATTTGAAGGAAGAGTAGTTTTTAAGCCTCTATCTATTTGATTTTGAGCTATTAGTGCAGCAGCTTCATATCCATACATGCCTGTCATAGCCTCAGTGCCATTTTGGCTATAAATAGGAGTGTATAAAGGTTCTCCAGAAAGACCAGGAGCACTACTTTTGTAAACCAATATATCAGTAGTATTTATAGAGATAAAGTTTTCTTTAATAAAATTACTCAAATTATCAATCGTTATGGTTGTTGCACCATTAGCTCTAGCCTCATACTGAGCCATCCAAAAACCACTCTCATCATCTCCATCATCATCCACATCAAAACCACCAGGAATATAAACAAAACCATTATCAATCATAGTTTTACCAGGTTCAACCTCAGTTATCCATGGATAATAATCACTCTCATCCAAAGGATCTGTAGTTTCATTAAAATCAACCAAATAGCCTGCATCTTTTCTTTTCTGAGAGTCGATTTCGTAAAGATTTGGTCTTTTATCTCCATCACTATCATTCAAAGGGTCAAGAGCATCGATTAGATCTGGATCATCATCATGATTTGTATTTGCAGGATTGTTTACATGATATACTTTATTCTCTCCCTCTCCATCAAATCCAACCTCTATTCCATCCTCAACACCATCGTTATCACTATCTTTGTTTATAGGATTTGTGTTTAAAATATTAACTTCTTCTCCATCAAGCAAACCATCACTATCACTATCAGCTTCTAGAGGCTTAGTTCCATACTTCTTTTCCTCTGCATTTGTCAATCCATCATTATCAGAGTCATTTTTTGGATCAAGAGCATCGATTACATCTGGACTATCATCATGATTTGTATTTGCAGGATTATCTATCTTGTAACTTCCATCATCATTAATTCCAACTTCAACTCCATCATTTACTCCATCACCATCACTATCAGAGTTATTTGGATTAGTGCCAAGTTTCTCTTCTTGTTTGTTGCTCAATCCATCTCCATCACTATCTATTCCAGTATCTATTCCAGTTTCGGCTATATTTGTACGAGTGCCTAAAAATGCTCTATCATCAAGACATCCACTAAAAGATAGTAGATAGATACTTGTCGCTGTTGATATTAATACTCTCTTGAGTTTTATTTTCATTACTCTTCCCCCACTTTTTGATATCCTGGATAACTCAAGGTTACTTCGATCCTTCTATTTTGTGCCATTCCCTCTTCAGTTTTATTTGTAGCTATTGGCTCTTCTTCGCCTTTACCAGCAGTTTCTAGTCTGGATGGGCTAACTCCATACTCAATTAGTGCTTTTCTCACACTCTCAGCTCTTTTTTTAGATAAAACCATGTTATAGTAGTTACTTCCTCTCCAATCTGTATGACCTGTAATAAGTACTTGACTACCTTTGTTTTTAAGCAAAAAGTCTGCAAATTTTTTAACTAACGGTCTCGAATATGGCGTAATGTCAGCTTTATCAGTTTCAAAATGTATTCTTAGTATAGCTTTTATTGGACAACCCTTGCTATCAACATTAAAATCGCATAAAGTATTTGGGCATTGATCTATACTATCTTCAACACCATCACGATCGCGATCAGGTTTGTCTGTTTTAACTGGACACTCTCTATTATCAAGCGACATAGGTATAGGTACTTCTATCTTTTTTTCGATCACTGTTACTTTTGGTTCAGGTAAAGGACAACCAGATCCATCAACTGTGATACCAATAGGAGTATCTGGACACTTATCAAGCTCATCCATAACTCCATCGCCATCACTATCGATTATAGGTTTCTGTTTTGGCTGTGGTGTTTTAATTTTGCCAAATGGTATCGATAGACCAGCTGTGAGTATTGCTTCATTTTTTTCATCTTTATCTCCACCAATAACACTAAGTGCTTTCATTTCAAGATTTATTGCCATAGAGTTTTTTATATTATATTTCAATCCTGCACCACCTTGCATAAAAGGAAGAGAACTAAAAGTTTTTGTCTTATTATCAACTCTTTCAAATCCAGCTCCAGCTATAAGATATGGATAGATTCTGTATAAGGTTGAAAATTCATATATAGCATTTAAAGAGATTCTTAAAAGTGAGTCAGGTTGAGAAGCGTTAAGATCTAAAGAGGTATATTCGATATCAAATCTTGGCTTGATATTATCATATGCATTCATCAAAAAATTAAACCCTATAGTTTTTTCTTGTAGATGCAATCCATCTAAGCCACCTGTATTTTTTATAGAGGTAACTCCTAAAATTGCTCCAAATGAGTAAGGTTTCTCTCCCTTTGCTCCATAAAGCAAAGATGAAGCCAAAAGTGCACCAATTAGTATCTTTTTCATTACTATCTCCTTAGTTAAAATAATACACTGAAAGAGTTAAAAAAAACTTTAATTTTTTTAAATAGTTTAAAGTTAATTTTACTATACTTAAAAAAAGATAATGGAGTAGGTCAATGAAAAATATATTTATAGCAATTTTAGTAATTTTTTTAAGTAGCTGTGCGACTAAAACTATTAATCAAGTGCCTACAGTTTCAAAAAGTTGTAAAGTTGTATTTAAAACTAAAAAAATAGCGTTTGCAGATACAGGATTTTTAAACCAATCTCCAAACAAAACAGATTTACAAATTTTTGCCATGGGTGTGCCAATTTTAGAGTTAAAAGTTTCAGATAATGTATGTTTAAACAAGATGTGTAATTCTAAACAAAGTTTTAATCAAACTCACTTAAGCCCATACTATCCAGATGATTTGATAGAAAATATTCTAAATAAAAAACCTATATTTGGTGGTAAAAACTTAGAAAAAAATCAAAATGGATTTATGCAAACTCTTAGTAGCAAATGGTACAATATAAAGTATAAAGTTGATAAAGAAAATATCTATTTTAAAGATAAAAAAAATAAAATCATAATTAAAATAACAGGACTTAAATAGTGAAATATGTTGGTGCTCATGTAAGTATAGCTGGTGGAGTTTTTAATGCTCCTTTAAATGCTCAAAAAATCGGTGCAAAAGCGTTTGCTATATTTACAAAAAATCAAAGACAATGGAATGCAAAGCCTCTCGATAAAGAGAGCATAGAAAAGTTTAAACAAAACTTAAATGAAGTAGAAATAGAGCCAAAACATATATTGCCACATGATAGCTATCTTATAAATCTTGGTCATCCAGATAGTCTAAAACGAGAAAAATCTCTTAATGCTTTTATAGATGAAGTACAAAGATGTGAGCAATTAGGACTTGATAAGTTAAACTTCCATCCCGGTAGTCATTTAAAGCTTATTGGTGAGCAAGAGTGTTTAGATTTGATTGTAGAGTCTATGAATAAAACATTAGAGATCACAAAAGATGTAATTCTCGTTATAGAAAATACAGCAGGACAAGGTAGTAACTTGGGTTATAAGTTTGAGCATTTGGGATATTTGATAAACAACTCTATAGATAAAGATCGAGTTGGAGTCTGTATAGATACCTGTCATGCATTTACTTCGGGGTATGATTTGAGAGACTATGAAGCTTATACAAAAACATGGGATAAATTTGAAGAAATTGTAGGATTTAAGTATTTAAAAGGGATGCATCTAAATGATTCCAAACCGGATCTTGGCTCAAGAGTTGATAGACATGAGAGTATTGGAGTTGGCAAGATCGGGTTAGAAGCGTTTAAATATATCATGAATGATAAAAGGATGGATGATATCCCTCTAATTTTAGAGACTATTGATGATACCATTTGGGAGCAAGAGATTAAACTGCTTTATTCTTTAATAGATTAGCGTTTACAAGAGTCTCCACTACAACATGAACTACCACCACCTATAGAGAAACTATCTGTGTAATTACAGTTTGTGCACTCAAATTGCACTAAATTAACACCACTACATCCTCCACCTTTTTGATCAGCAACTTCTATAGTTTTTTCTCTACACTCTGGACAAATTCCCTGTTCTATAAGTTGTAATTTTCCAGCTTTTTCTTTTAGATAATAAAAATAAGCCCAAACCAAACCGCCAAAGATAACAATAACAAAAATAAAGGTTAAAATATTATACATGATATATGATACACAAATTTCATAAAAATTTTTCTTAAAATGTCGATAATAGACCAAACCAAAACAATTTAAAAATTAATAAGGAAAAAAGATGACAAGAGAGATGATCCTTGAAAAAGTAAAAGCTTTTCCACCGCTTGATGATACTGTTTCAAAAGTGGTTGCAGTTTGTAACGATGAAAATAGTTCAATCAAAGATTTAGTAAATGCTATAGAGAGTGATCCTATGATCGTTGCAAATATACTAAAGGCGGCAAATAGTCCACTATATGGTTTTAGCCGTGAGATTAGGGGTATCTCTCAAGCTGTTTCGATTTTTGGTATGGAGAGTGTTAAAGGGTTTGCGTTTTCCTCTTTTTTGCAAAAAAAACTTGATCTTGATCTCTCTCCTTATGGACTTAGTGCCAAAGAGTTCATAAATATCACTGAAAAACAAAATGCTTTTATGTTGCAATGGTTTAAAAACAAAAGATCTATGCTTGAAGTGTTGGCACTAACATCTTTTTTGATGGAAGTTGGCAAAGTTGTTTTATCAAGTATATTAAAAGAGCACAATAAAATAGAAGAGTTTAAAGCTCATGTAGATAAATTATCGACTCTTGAAGAGTTAAAAGAGTTAGAAACTCAAGTTTTTAATATAACAAACGAAGAGGTAAGTGCAATACTTTTTGAAGAGTGGAATTTTGATGAAAATATGTATGAGGCTATAAGAAATTTACACAATCCTCAAAATGCAGATGAAGATATACAAGCTTTTGCACAAGCTTTAAAAGTTGTAAAAACACTCATACCAACACAAAAATTTGATATCCAATCAAATATAGAACAAAGTTTAAAGTTAGCTCAACACTACAATCTAAATCCAAAAAGATTTAATGAGCTTATAGAAGAGATTTTTCAGACTGCGTAGATATAATCATAGCATACCTAAGTTTTAGGAGGTTGCTATGGTTGGATATATGTATGATAGTGATTTTGAGCTACATGATAGCGGCAAACATATAGAGAATAAAAATCGAGTCAAATTTATAAATAATCTTGTAGAGCAAAAATATGATCTTTTTAAAATTCCTACAACGATAGGAGCAAAAGAGGATCTTTATAAGATACATGATATCGGTTATGTCAATTGGGTAGAAGAGGCTTTTGAAAATGGTATCACACAAATTATGAGTAGTGATACTATACTCTCAAGTGATAGTTATCATGTAGCTTTAAAAGCAGCAACTTCAACAAAAAATGCGATTGAACTATTTAAAAACAAAACTATAAAAAGAGCTTTTTTAAATCTTCGCCCACCTGGTCATCATGCAGAGATTATTACAGGGCAGGGGTTTTGTATCTTTAACAATATAGCTCTCATGGCAAGATATGCACAAGATGCTGGATACAAAAAAGTTTTGATAATAGATTTTGATGTACATCATGGAAATGGTACGCAAAATATCTTTTATGAAGATGATAGTGTCTATTTTTTTAGTGTACATGAAAAAAACAATTACCCATATTTTAGTGGAGCTGATGATGAAATTGGCAAAGGCAAAGGTAAGGGTTTTACACAAAATATCGCTTATCATGATTATATAGGTGATATTGAGTTTTTGAGCTTTTTTGATAGGCTTCCAAAAGATTTTGATTTTGATATAGTGCTTGTCTCTGCTGGATATGATTTGATGAAAGATGAGATGATTTCAACTTCAAATATAACTTATGATGCTCTTGGTTTGATGGTAGAAAAAATTTTGCACTTTTCAAAAGATAAACCAGTAGCATTTTTGCTTGAAGGTGGTTATAACTTAGATTCATTGGTAAAAAGCGTTGATGTAACATTAGATAGGCTTGTAAATGTTTGAAAATGCAAAAGAGATAATTTTAAAAGCGGATGCCATCTTGATAAGTGCTGGAGCTGGTATGGGTGTGGATAGTGGACTTCCTGATTTTAGAGGACGAGATGGTTTTTGGAGAGCTTATCCTATGGCAAAAGAGTTAGGGCTTAGTTTTGAAGAACTTGCAAATCCAAGATGGTTCAAAGATGATCCTAATTTAGCATGGAAGTTTTATGGGCATAGATTGCTTTTGTATCGTGATACTACTCCACATGATGGTTTTTATAAACTTTTAGAGTTGGCAAATTCAAAAAAGTATGGATATTTTGTATTTACTTCAAATGTTGATGGTCAATTTCAAAAAGCAGGGTTTGATAGTGATAAAATTGTAGAAGTTCATGGCTCTATTCACCATCTACAGTGTGTCAATAGATGCTGTGATGATATCTGGAGTGCAAAAAATGAGAATTTAAACTCACACCCAAAATGTCCAAAATGTAACTCACTTGCAAGACCAAATATTTTGATGTTTGGCGATTGGGAGTGGATTGAAAATAGAACTCACTATCAGTATCAAAAACTGAACCAATGGCTATATGATATAGATAAAGCCAATTTAGCAATTTTAGAGTTTGGAGCAGGACATAGTGTACCAACTGTAAGAATGTTTAGTGAAGATATAGCAAGAAGAAAAAATGCAAAACTCATAAGAGTAAATCCAAGAGATAGTGATGTTCCAAATGGAGCAATTTCACTATCTCTTAAAGCTAAAGAGGCGATAGATGTCATTTGTAAATAGTCTATTTGAGATTTTTAAACTCCTTTTTAGTAGCTACCAAAAAACTCTCTTTTAAATCATGTTTGACTAACTTGGATTTTTTGATAAGTTGATGAAGTATTTGTTCTTTGTTTACACTGTTTTGCCATTTGCACTTGATCTGGCTACACTTATTCAAACAAAGAATACAAACAATTCTTAGTTACAATAAAAATAAATAAGTGAGGTAAAGATGAAAAGTAGTAAATACACACAAGAGTTTAAAGATTCAACAGTTTTGATACTCTTTTTCTAAAGTTTGTAACTCTTTTTTTCTATTATGAAACATTATGTTATCTTTTACCTAATAATCTCCTTTTTGTTGGAAATAAATTCCAACAAAAATTCCTCTCACTAAAGCTTTGCCCTATCGGACAAGAAATGAAACTCTCAAGATTTTTACTTCTTTTTGAGATTTTATTAAAAATCATGTAGAGCTTCATTATGATTTGTTTCATAATAACATATTTTAAATTAATAACAGATCTATCTCAAATTTTTAATAGCCTTTTTCCTATCATAACCTCTTCTTATGTGACAAGCTGGTGCACATGATCCTCCTGTTGGAGTCTCTATATATCTAAGAGGTAGTTGAGATATACCAAAACTTGTTTTTTGTGCTATATGGTGTGGATAATCTTTTGTTGCATGAAAATCGTGACAAGCTCTACAGGTTATCCCTTTTTCTCTATTGACATGCACAAAGTGTATGTTTTTATCTTCATTTCTAAAATTTGTTGCAGTTGTTGTGTATTGTTTTGTAAATTTTTCTGTTTCATGACACTCAAAGCAGATATATTTTTTTGTATCAAATGAGGTATAAAATTTTTCAGGAAATGGTTTTTTTAGCATTCTGTGATTATTACTTCCATGAGGGTTATGACACAAAGCACAATCTCCCCATTGAATTGGTCCATGCCAGTCTGGATTGTCTTTTAAGTGTTTTGCTACATTGAGTAGTTTTTTCCCATCTTCTTCTCTTTTTAGCTCTTTGTTATGACATTTTATACAAAGATCTTTTATGCTTTTTGCTTTGATCATTTTTGGCTGACCAGTTCCATGAGGATCATGACAAGATATACATCCACCATCTTTTGCAAAAATTGCTCCATGTTGATTTTTTACACTTGTTATATACTCCTTTTTCTCTATATGACAAGTAAGACATAAATCTTTTTTACTATCGGCTCTGAGTCTAAATCTAAAATCACCAGCATGAGGGTCGTGACAACCTGTGCAATCTTTTTTTACTGGAGGATGAACATGTTTATCAGCTCTTATGATATTTGCTTTTTTATAATGACACAATGTACACATTTTACTAACAGAGACCGCCCTTAAGAGATTTCTTGATTTTGATTTGTTAATAGAGTGACAAGATGTACAAGCTCCTGATCTAACAGGAGCATGAACAAATTTTTTACCTTCACCCATATCATGACACTCTTTACATGATTTTGTTTTATCGTATGGTTTGTGTGAAAACTCAGCTGCATTTATAAAAGTAATTGTTAAAAATATAACTATTATATATCTCATTTATTGACCCTTTAGCCTGTAGTATTAGGATAATATCGGCATTTTGAAATTATCTTAAATTTTAGCATAACTTTTGCTTTTATTATCGTTTTTTTTTTTTTTTAAATGTTTTATTTTTTTTTTTTATTTTGTTTTTATTTTTTTTTTATTTTTTTTAT
>JALWLB010000166.1 GCA_027081145.1 Campylobacterales bacterium | reverse complement strand
ATCTAAAGGTGGTATTTTTGAATCTATCTCTTTGACACACTCATCTTTTACACTTCTTGAGAGTATATATGGAACACAAAGAAGCATCAAAATAGCAACAGGAGCTACCATAAATACCCACTCTCCAAATGTAGGATAGTTTAATCCCTTATCTTCTAAAAATCCAAGAAGTAGCATATTTGGAGCAGTTCCTATTGGAGTTATTATACCTCCTATACTAGCTCCATATGCGATTGCTAATAAAAATCTAACCTTTAATTTTATATTTTGAGTTAAAAAGAGTGCTATTGGCATTAGCATAAGTGTGATAGTTGTATTTGATAATATTGCACTCAAAAGTGCAGCAGTTATAGAAAGAGCATATATAATACCGGTTGAAGTTTTTGGAAAAAATGAGAGAAGTTTTGCACTAAAGTATTTATGAAGTCCAATTTTTTCAACCGCAATTGCCATCATAAAACCACCAATAAATAAAAATATAATAGTCTTAGCATAATTTGGAGCAACCTCTTTTACATCAAGAATACCAAGAGATGGAAATAGTATAAGTGGCAATAAAGAGACCACCCCAAGAGGCAAAGCCGCATTTGTCCATAAAGCTACCAAAAATGCAACAACACCAATCAAAAGTGAATGCTCATTGCTAAAGCCAATTAATGATATTCCAAAGAAAAAGACTCCAATAAGTAAAGCTATAAATATATCTCTCATCTACTATTTTCCTAGTTTTGTTATAATAACTTCTTTTGGGAGTAGTATAGCATTGAATATTTTAGAAGTAGCAGAGATTGTTGGGATAGTATCTTTTTCTTTGAGTGGTTTTTTTATAGCTACTTGGAATAAGCTCGATATTTTGGGTATTGCACTAGCTGCTTTTTTAACAGCTCTTGGTGGTGGAGTTGTTAGAGATATTTTAAGTAATAGAGAGCTATTTGCATTTCATAATAACTTAGCCTCTATTTTGGTAATAGTTGTTGTCTTTTTTGCAATTTTGTTAAAACTTCATAGATTTGAAAAAATTGAAAAAAGTCCATTTTTTATCATAAGTGATACTTTAGGTTTAGTCTCTTTTGCTATCTCTGGAGCCATTGTAGCGGTTGAAGTTGATTTTAACTTCTTTGGTGTGGTTTTATTGGCTTTTATAACAGCAGTAGGTGGCGGAGTTATGAGAGATATGCTTATAAATAAAATTCCATTTGTGCTAGTTAGCGAATTTTATGGAAGTGTAGCAATTTTGGTTGGAGTTTTGATATATCTGCTTAATCAAATAGATCTTTTAAATTTTATTACTATTTTGATGGTTTTTGGATTTGGTATGATACTTAGACTTGTGGCATATTATAAAAATTGGCATCTGCCAAAGATTGTTTAATATCATGTAGCTTTATTTATAATATCTTGCATAGCCTTTATAAAAAGATCACTATCATTTAAACACTTTGATACCAAATACTCCTCATATCCTAACTCATTAGCCAACTCTTTATACTCAATATCAAGCTCAAACTCAGTCTCAGAGTTATCTAATATAAAAGATATTGGATAGATTAAAACTCTTTTATTTAAAAGCTCTTTTAATTTACTCTCCAGCGAAGGTTCAAGCCACTTTATAGGACCTAATTTTGATTGATAAGCTAAATGGATTTTATTAAAATTAATTCCCTCCTCTTTTAGCATATTTTCAAGTATATCAACATTTATAAGAGTCTCTTTTTGATAAGGATCTCCACTATCTACTATCTTTTGAGGAAGAGAGTGGGCTGAAAAGATTAGATCAAACTCATTTGCATCTTTATTCTCTAATGTTTTTTTGATATTTTCTATTATTGCTTGATTATAAAGTCTATTATCATAAAAGTTTTTTATCTCTACAATTTTAGGATGATAATCTATCTCTTTACATGATATATAAAAATCTTCAAGAGACGATTTTGTAGTTGTTGTTGAGTATTGAGGATATAGTGGAAATAGAACTATCTCTTCAACCTTTTTTGCTTTTAGCCACTTTAGCTCATCTATGGCAAATGGTGGAGTATATCTCATGATAGAGGAGATTAGATACTCATCAAAGTGATCTTTTAATTTGTTGATCAAGTTATCTGTATGCTTTAGCAGTGGAGATTTTGAGCCTAAATGTTTATAGTTACTCTTTGCCTCTTTGGATCTTGTTAAAACAATCATAAAAGCGATAAATTTTCTTAAAAGAGCACTTTTTGTTGTTATGATATTTTTATCATTAAACATATTTTTTAAAAAAACTCCAACTTCATCTAAATCTCGTGGAGCTCCCATATTTAATAAAACCAATGCTTTTTTCAAATCTTTTTCCATTTTTTTATAGATATTTTAAACCCTTTTTCATCTTTTAAAAGAGAAATTTTACCACCATGAGCTTTTATAATCTCTAAAGAGAGTGCAAGTCCTAATCCATGACCTTTTGTTTTTGTGGTTTGAAACGGTTCAAATAAAATATTTTTATTTTTAATTTTGGCACCACTATCTTTTATGATAAATATATCATCTGTTTTTTCATCTTGATAGATAAATGTTACAACTCCACTCTCTTTTTCATCCTCCTCTTCAATGGCATCTATCGCATTGTATAAAAAGTTTTGCATTACCATAGAGAGTAGATCAAAATCTGCATATATATCTTTTTTAGCAAACTCTATATTTAACTTTATCTCTTTTGTGGTTGAGTAGTAATTTTTTGCCTCTTTGATCTGCTCTTTTAACTCATCTAGTGAAAAGATCTCTTTAGATATCTCTACCCCTTTTGTAAAAAGTAGAGTCGATTTTATGATCCTCTCAACTCTATATATAGATTTTTGTATCTCTTTTACAATCTGTTTATTATCTGGTTTTACCTTTTGCATCAATGTTGAAGATAAAAGAGAGATTGCTCCTATTGGATTTCTAATTTCATGTGAAAGATGAGCCGCAATTTGTCCCATAGAAGCCAATCTCTCACCCCTTTTTTGTTCAGTTATATCTGTTGCACTTATAATTGTTTTATTATCTATCTGTTTTGTTTTTACTAAATATATCTTTCTTTTATACTCTATTTCGCTACTACTATTTTGTAAATCTATACGCTTTATTAAATTTGAAACCTTTTTAGCTTCACTATTTTGCAAATATATACTCTCATCTTCATTCAAAACCCATAGTGCATTTGGTAAAGCCTCCACTATTTGGTTTAAAAAACCTTGTAAATTTTGATAGGATAGATTTAATTTTTTATATTCACTCTCAACTGAGTATGTTTGAGATATTAGATTCTCCAGTGTCCACTTTAAGCTCTCTTTATCTTTATCATTTAAATTATCAAGAAGTGTTTTATCTATCATCTAAAAGCTTTTTTCATAAATTTTTCTATTTATATCAAGCCACTTGCAAATTATCACAAATAGTGATTTTGCAGAGTAAAGAAGGCTCTTTATGAGAGCTATTGTAGCAAAAATATCTTCAAATAATATGATTTTTCTTATGAATACAATTTATGTTTTAAAAATATGATATAATCATTTTAAAGATAATAGGAGTTTATGGTGCAAACAGTTATGATAGATATAGATGATAAATATACTGATCAAGTTTTAGAGCTCTTAGAAAGTCTCAAAGATGGTATGATAAAAGATATAAAGATAAAAGATACTTCGATTGCTAATAACAAAGATTTAGAAGAGTTTTATAAACTTGTAAAAAGCTCTAACAATAAAGTAAAGCTTACATATCAAAATGCTACCAATACAGATGAGATAATAGATGGTATATTTTGATACAAATGTCTATCTTTATGCTTTTTGTAAAAATATAAAAGTTATGCTTTAGAAAGCTTTTTTCATAAATTTTTCTATTATATCGTATGAAAACCTGTTATCATAAAAGAGATTAAAAGCTTCTATCCCTTGATATAAAAGCATATCAGAGCCATCTTTATTTTTTAGATTAAATTTTTTTGCTAATTGTAAAAATGGTGTGTTGATATTATAAATTATATCGATTGCATATTTTGCATTTGAAAATATATCATACATGATATCTTTAGGACAAGGAAGGCTACTATCATTTAATCCAGCTGAAGTTGTATTTATAATAAGATCAAAATTCTTTTTAAAAAGATCATCCCATGTAAAAGTTTCAAAACCTAAGTTTTTAAAATGTTTTAATCTCTCACTCGATCGATTTAAAATGCTACATGATATCTGGTTTGTTTTTAAAATTGTGCTTATCGCTTTTGCACTTCCTCCAGCTCCTAAAATAAGAGCACTTTTTATACCCTCAAACTCTTTTATAGATCTATAAAAACCGGTTGCATCTGTATTATAGCCTACCATTTTATTATCTTTTTTGATTAGAGTATTTACAGCCTTTATAGATTTTGCTAAATCATCCACTTCATCACAAAGCTCAAAAGCGATCTCTTTGTGTGGAATTGTAACACTTGCTCCATCAAAATTTTTTAAAAATAGCTCTTTTAACTTTTTGCCATCTTCTAGTAAAGTCTTTGTATAGGTTGCATCAAGATTTAAACCTTCAATTGCATATGTGTGCATTTTTGGTGATAGTGAGTGTTTTACAGGATTTCCAAAAATGGTAAATTTTTTACTCATCCTCTAACTCCTTTAGCGTACTCATCATAGCACCTAGTTTGTTATTGACTTCCAAAAATTCAAGCTCTTTTTGGCTATCTGCTACTATACCAGCTCCAGCTTGAAAGACAATTTTTTCATCATCTAAATATGCGGTTCTTATAGCTATTGCACTATCCATATTTCCATCAAATCCAAAATACCCTATAGCTCCACTATAAAATTCTCTTTTTAATCCTTCATATTTTGCTATTAATTGCATTGCTCGTATTTTTGGAGCTCCTGTCATAGTTCCTGCTGTAAATGTTGCGGCAAATAGATCAAACATATCATATTTTTTATCCAAAATAGCATCTATATCACTTACCATATGCATTACATGAGAGTATCTCTCAACTCTCATCATTTGGGTAACTTTTACAGTTGCTATTTTTGCAACTTTACCAACATCGTTTCTACCAAGATCAACCAACATTAAATGCTCAGCTCTCTCTTTTTCATCATTTAACATTTCCAGCTCTAGCTCTTTATCTCTTTGGATACTATCACCTCGTCTTCTAGTTCCAGCAATTGGTCTAAGAAGTATATGTCTATCATGTAGCCCTACCATCACTTCAGGTGAGCTTCCAACGATAGAAAAATCTTTAAAATCTAGTAAAAACATATAAGGGGAGGGGTTTTTGCTTCTTAAAAGGCGATAAAAACTAAGTTTATCTATAGTGGCATATTGAGTAAATCTATTTGAAATTAAAATTTGAAATATTTCACCACTTCTTATCATCTCTTTTGCATCATCAATGATATCAAAAAATTTCTCTTTATTTATCGAAAATTCTCCTCTTTTTTTATCGATTTTACTCTTTTTTATCTCTACATGATTGGTAGGTTCTTTTAGATATTTGATAATATCATCAAGAGAGGTCTCAAACTCTTTTGTGTAGGATAGAAGTGTTAATTTATTTGTTTTGTGAGAATAGACAACTGTCAAATTTGGTCTTATAAGATCGATATCTGAAATATCTAATTCACTCTTTAGTTTATCCATAGAGTTATTTAAGATAGGCTCAAATATTTTCACACTATCATATCCGATGTATCCAACAAATCCATCCACATAACCGATATCTAATTTTTTTGCAAGATTTTGATAATTTGTAGGATCAATATCTTTATAATACTCTTTTAAAAAATCAAATGGATTGGTTTGTAACTCTTTTGTATTTTTATTTTCATCTGTAAAATAGGTGATTTTATCTTTATAAGAGACTCTTTGAGAATATCCGATAAATATATAGCTATAATTTCCTTTATCAGAGTTGATGGCACTCTCAAACAAAAAAGAGAGATCATCTTTAAATCTCTCTTTTAGCTTTTGGTATATACAAATTGGTGTAAATTGATCAAACAGTATCTGTTTATAAGCAATCACACTAATTTAACCTATATATAAAAGCGTCTGGTTTGATAGTGGATCTAATTTTCAATAGAGCTTTTCTAGCCTTTTCTCTACTATCATATGGCCCTACTAAAACTTTTTTGATGGCTTTTCCTTTTACATAAGTTTTATGCACTATATAATCAAATCCATTTTTATTAATCTTTTTTAAAAATGCTTTATCAGGATATGTTCCATAAGTTGCTCCAACTTGTACAAAAAAGCCGCTAATTTTAGATAACTTATAAGCCTCTTTTGGTTTTTCAACTTCTGTTTTTATAATTTCAACTGGTTTTGGTTTAGCTGGTTGTTTACTTTGAGTGATTTTAATCTCTTTTTTATTAGACTCTTGAGTATCCTCTTGAGGTTTTGGTTCTGATTCTTCCTCTTGTGATTTTTCAATCATATCTTGTTCTTTAAGTTTTCTAACCATCTCTTCAAATTTCAAATCTGTTTCAGTAGTATCATCTATAATTTTTTCTTGTTTAAAGATATCCTCTTTTAACTCAGTTATACTCTCTTTGAGTGACTCTTGCTCCTTTTGAGCTACTGCATTTGGCGTTAAACTTTTTGGCTCTTCACTACCACTAATAAGTTTATAGATAACAATAACAATTAAAAAAACCAAAAATAAAGTTGCAATAGTAAGTAAAACTTTTTTCAATCTCTCACTCCCAATACTTTCTCTCTCAAGTACAATATCTTGTAATTCATTATCTTTTTTAACCTCTTGCATTGCGTTTTTCTCCTTTTACATATGTCTTGCCCATGATGCCCCCCTCTCTTTTTTAAACACTTCTCCGGGTAAATTTAGTATATTAAACTCTCTTGGTATATCAGCATTTGGATAGACTTTCCACTCTCTTGGAAGTTTTGATGATAGTTTCATAGATAGCGTGTTTGCCAATTGATACGCCTCTTGTAAAGTTGTATGACCTTTGTGAATATATAGGTGAAGATGGTTTGGACTTTTGCTCTTATAAGCTGTAAAGTTTAAATACCCCTCTTCGCGAAAAAGTAGTTGTGCTCTATGCCAAAATCTCTCAGGATCTCTGCCATTATAATCAAATACAATATTCTCAACTTTATCTCTACTATTTATCAAAGAGTGAGCAACCGTAACTTTTCCATCACTATGTTCATTCATGATAGATCTGGATAGGGTTTTATTAACTTTTTCATACTTATCAAAAAAGACTCTTCCTTTGTAATTGTGTTTAGTAACTATGGTATCTCTTTTAATCCAATAGTGATCTGTTATCATTTTAATAAGTGAGATATCCGTGCTATACATAAAAACTCCTAATAGGTTGCTCTATCATAAATGATAAAATTTTGTGCTAACTCTTTCATTTGCTCTTTGATCTCTTTTTGTAAATTTATATTTTCTATATCATCAAGTATATCAGCAATTTTATTTGCAATCACTTCAAACTCTTGTGTTTTCATACCTCTTGCACTTAGAGCAGGAGATCCTATTCTAATACCACTTGTAACAAATGGACTTCTTCTCTCTCCTGGAAC
Organism: Campylobacterales bacterium; assembly: GCA_027081145.1. Lineage (GTDB taxonomy): Bacteria > Campylobacterota > Campylobacteria > Campylobacterales > QNZT01 > JALWLB01. The sequence continues at coordinate 24,769 of JALWLB010000166.1, read as the reverse complement.
TGTGTTTTTATTAACGGTAATTCCTGCACTATTTAGAGCTATCTCAGCATCTTTTCCACTAAAATCTTTGTTTAAAAATGATACCAAAACAAGATGATTATCACTTCCTCCACTTACTACATCATAACCTCTTTTGATTAAAACATCAGCCAATACTTTTGTGTTACTTTTAACCTGTTTTGCATATATTTTCCACTCAGGTTTTAGATTTTCTCCAAATCCAACAGCTTTGGCAGCTATTACATGAACTAGTGGTCCTCCTTGAATTCCCGGAAAGATTGCACTATTTATCTTTTTTGCCATCTCTTCATCATTGGTAAGTATGACTCCTCCTCTAGGACCTCTAAGAGTTTTATGGGTTGTAGTGCTCACAACATCACAATAAGGAAATGGATCTGGATGTTCACCTGCTACTACAAGTCCTGCAATATGGGCAATATCAGCAAAAAGGATTGCTCCAACTTCATCAGCAATCTCTCTAAATTTTTTAAAATCCAACTCTCTTGGATATGCACTAGCTCCACAAACTATCATTTTAGGTTTTACAATTTTTGCAATATCTAAAACTCTATCATAATTAATCCTACCATCAAGCTCAACTCCATAAAAAAAGCTTTGATAAAGTTTTCCAGAGCTATTAACTTTTGCACCATGAGTCAAATGTCCACCATGGCTTAAATCCATACCCAATATCTTGTCATATGGTTTTAAAAATGCTTGATATACCGCTTGATTTGCTTGACTACCAGAGTTTGGTTGAACATTTGCAAATTTAGAGCCAAATAGTTCACAAGCTCTATCGATTGCTAATTGCTCTATCTTATCCGCATATTCACATCCGCCATAATATCTCTTTTTTGGATAACCTTCAGCATATTTGTTTGTAAATACACTCCCCATAGCCTCCATTACTGATGGATATGTAAAATTTTCACTTGCGATCATCTCCAGATGATCACACTGTCTTTTTAACTCCTCTTGTAAAATATCATAAACTAATGGATCATTTTTTTCTAAGTTTGTCATTCATCTTCCTTGGTTTCATCTTGTTTTTTTATCGGCTTCATTGCTGGAAATAGTATAACATCTCTAATAGAGTGTTGATTTGTTAATATCATAGTAAGTCTATCTATTCCAATTCCCTCACCAGCGGTTGGAGGCATACCATATCCTAAAGCATGAATATACTCTTCATCCATCTCATGAGCTTCATCATCTCCAGCACTTTTATTCTCAATCTGTTTTTTAAATCTATTGTATTGATCTATTGGATCATTAAGTTCATTAAATCCATTTGCTATCTCAACCCCTGCTATAAAAAATTCAAATCTCTCAGCAATATCTAAATCATCATCACTTCTTCTAGCAAGTGGGCTAATTTCAATAGGATAGTTGGTTATAAATGTTGGATTTATCAATTTTGGCTCTACAAAGTTATCAAATAACTCATCCCATAATTTAATTATAGGCAAATTTGGATCAACTTTGATACTATTTTGGTTTAAAAATGAGATAATCTTTTGTTTATCTTGTAAGATATCTTTAGAAATACCTCCAATTTCACTCATAGAATCAAAATAGTTTATCTTCTTAAATGGTGTTTGAAAATCTATAACCAGATCACCATACTCTAACTTTGTTGGAAGATTTAAATCTTTTAAGAGTTTTTGAAATAGCTCTTGAGTTAAGTTTATCAAATCTTCATAATTGTGATACGCCCAATAAAACTCAAGCATAGTAAATTCAGGATTGTGAGTGTGATCCATTCCCTCATTTCTAAAGTTTCTATTTATCTCAAATACGGCTTCAAATCCACCCACAATTACTCTTTTTAAATAAAGCTCAGGTGCAATCCTAAGATATCTTGTAACATCAAGAGCATTATGATGAGTCTCAAATGCTCTTGCATTTGCTCCACCAGCAATTGGATGCATCATAGGTGTCTCTATCTCTAAAAATCCTCTATTTTCAAAAAAACCTCTTATGATACTTATAATTTTACTTCTTGTTTTAAAAATTTTTTTAACTTCAGGATTCATAATCATATCAAGATATCTTTGTCTATATCTTAACTCTTTATCTTGAAGACCATGAAACTTTTCAGGAAGTGGTTTGATCGCTTTTGTAGCTAAGTTTAACTCTTTTACATGAAGTGATAATTCACCAGTTTTTGTTAAAAATGCAAAACCTCTAACTTGAATAATATCACCAACTTCTATAAGTTTTTTTACATTTGTAAACCACTCATCACCAATACCATTTTTATTATAATATATCTGAACAACACCACTTTCATCTTCTATCTTTGCAAATGCAGCCTTTCCCATAAGTCTTAAAAATTTGACTCTACCAACAAGAGTTATCTCTTTTGATTCATCTCTTTTATCTTCTAAATCTTTTACATACTCATAATCTTTTAAAAATTGACTTATATTTAAATCTTTTGTGATATTGTGAGGATAGGGATTTACTCCTAATGATTTTAGTCTATTTGATTTTTCGATTCTTAATTGCTCATACTGGTTGTTGAAGATCAATCTATTCCTTTATCTTTAATTTGACACTCTTTACAATGTCCATATAGTTGCATAATATGCCCTGTTAACTCAAATTCATGCTCATTTGCAATTTTTTCCTGTTTTTTTTCTATCTTTTTATCTTCAAACTCAACAATTTTTCCACAAGTTACACAAATTAGATGATCATGGTGAGGTTTATTATTTAGTTCAAACTTTTTGCCTTGAGAGCCAAATGAGATAGATGTTGCAAGTGAATTTTTCTCAAGTAAATTTAAAGTTCTATAAACTGTTGTTATGCCAATATTTAGTTTTGGAAACTTTTTTCTAAGAAGCCTATGTAAATCTTCTGGGCTAAAGTGGGTATCATGTTTATAAAGAGTTTTTAAAATAACCTCTCTTTGAGTGGTGAATTTTAAACCACTCTCTTTTAAAAGTATTTTAAACTCTTCTAATAGCTCCTTATAGTTTAAGTTTTCAATATCTTTCATCTATAAACTCTTTTTTACTCAAAAAATTTCTTATACTCTTCATCTGAGTCTATTACATCCTGAGTACTCTCTTTTACTCTATTTGTTGTATCAGTATGCTTTGTATCTATTTTACCTAAACTTTTATTAGTTTCATCAAGTTTAACGATTTTTGAGCCAACTTCATAAAAAATTGGATACATAAAACTATCTTTAAAAAATGTTTCTATATTTTTTTTGATGATAACTATATTTGATAAAACAAATATGATGATAGAAAATATCAAAAATATTTTAGCTCCACCCACAATAAAGCCAAATATTTTATTGATCAATCCCAAACCTGAGCTATTTGCAATCTTTGAAAGGGCTGAGCCTATAAGGGCAGTTATGATCCAAAATAGTACAAATGTTACGATAAAACCTACTAGATATAAAGTGGTCTCATTTTGTAGTTTAAAAAGATTTTCACTAAGCAGAGTTCCTATTTGATTGGCATATCTTGATGCGACAAATATACCACCTATAACACCAACTAATCCAAAAAACTCTTTTATAAAACCTCTAAGAATACCTTTTATACCAAGAACTAAAATTAAAAGTATTGAAATAGCGTCAAATATTGTAAAATTTTCTAACAAAATAAAATCCTCTTAATTTTTTAAAGGATTTATTATAGCAAATTTTTTTTCTTTAGTATATATATAACTGGTTAAAATTTTTATCTAAAGTTATTTCTAAATTCCTATTTTATTTTTTAACTCATCTGGTTGAGTTGAGATTCTTAAAGCATCCTCTTTATGTACTATATTTTGTTGTACAAAATTTACTAGAGCTTGAGTTTGAGTTTGCATACCTGTTTGAGTCTGATTTAGTTGCATTTGTGAATAGAGTTGATGAACTTTATCCTCTCTAATTAAGTTGGCTATTGCATGGTTATTTATCATAATCTCTTGTACCGCAACTCTACCTCCTCCTATTTTTGGAAGCAGCATTTGAGATATAATTGCTGTAAGAGTGATTGAGAGCATATTTCTAACTTGAAGCTGTTCAGCTCCATCAAAGCTATCTACAATCCTATTTATGGTTTGAATTGCTGAATTTGTATGAAGAGTTCCAAAAACCAAGTGTCCAGTTTCAGCCGCAGTTAAAGCAGATGCAATTGTCTCTTTATCTCTCATCTCACCAATTAGTATGATATCTGGATCTTCTCTCATAGCAAACTTTAGTGCTCTTGCAAAGCTTTTTGTATCATCACCAACATTTCTATGGGAAAATAGTGACTTTTTATTTTGGTGAATAAACTCTACTGGATCTTCAACTGTGATAATATGTTTATGTTCAGTCATATTGATCTCATTCAATAGAGCTGAAAGGGTTGTTGATTTTCCACTTCCAGTAGGTCCTGTTACTAAGATCAGACCTTTTTCTCTTTTTATAATCTCTTTAAAAACTGCAGGTGATTTTAAATCATCTAATGAAGGAATCTCTGTAGGAATGATTCTAAAAGCAGCAGCTAATTCAGTTTTGATAGTATAATAGTAATTTCCTCTAAATCTTCCAACATTAGGTATCTCTATGGCAAAATCTAACTCTTTTTCTTCCTCTAAATGCTTCTTTTGTTTATCTGTTATTAGAGTATAGCACATCTGCTCAATTGTTTTTCCATCCAAAACTGGTAAGTTTAGTGGTATAAGCTTTCCATCTATTCTAATTTGTGGCTCACTTCTGCTAACTAAGTGTAAATCAGAAGCATTATGTGCAACAACATTTTTTAAAAGAGTAGTGATATCCATATTTTTGCCCTATTGTATTATTTTAGGAACAATGAAAAAACCTCCTTCACTTTTTGGAGCATTCTCTAAAATAGTTTTTATAATTTTAGGATCGCTCTTTGGGGTATCCTCTCTCATTGGAGTTCCACCTTTAATCGTTGTAAAAGTTGCCTCTTCATGTTCCAAATCTAATTCATTTAGATTTTCTACAAAATCGACAATTTTACTAAGTTCATTAATAGCCTCATCTCTTTTTGAACTCTCAATCTCTAATGATGCCAATTTTTCAAGTTTTGTTAATGTCTTATCATCTATTTTCATCTATTTTAAACTCCTTGCATAATCTTAAATTGTATCAAAAGTTTAATAATATATTTGATATATTTGGTAAAAATTTTCAATAAAGGATTTTCATTGAGTCTTAAAGATAATGTAAAAGCGATAAAAAATGAGTTAAATACTGAAGAGCAGTTTTTAGAGAGTATGATAAAAGCTGAAGGTTTTTTCAAAAAATATAAAAAAATTTTAATAGCTTTGGTTGTAATAATTTTAGCATTAGTTATTGGTTATACTATAAATAGTAGTATGAAAGATAGTGCACTACTAAGCTCAAACGAAGCCTATTTAAAACTATTAAAAGATCCAGATGATAAAACTGCGATTGCTACTTTAAAGGATAAAAATCCACCTCTTTATGAAGCTTTTATATTTTCACAAGCACTAAAGAGTGGAAATTTAGATGGAGTTGAGTCTAAAATAAAAGATGGTGTATTAAAAGATTTATTAAACTATCATGTAGCTTCTAAAAAGGAAAAAAACCTCTCACAATATATAATGCAACAAGATGCAATCTTAAAAGAGTTGGCTCTTTTAGAAGAGGCATATTTACTAATGAGAGAGAATAAAATAAAAGAGGCAAAAGATAAGCTTAGACAAATCTCTCCAACTTCACCTATAAAAGGTTTAGCTCAAAATCTAAGCCACTTTGGAAAATAGATAGATGTTTAAATATTTTGTATCTATATTTACTATCTTTTTGCTTTTTGGGTGTAGTTCAAAAAATGTTTTTACTCCAAAAGTAGAGCCAAAAGAGATAGGTTTTGATTCGAGAGTTTTTTCATCAATTGAAGATAAAAATATTTTTTCTATAAAATTTAGTGATGGCTCTATCTTAACCAAAGATGCAAATCGTTATGAACTTAAACTAAAAAAAGGTTATCAAGTAGTAAATAAGTTTAAAGATCTATTTGTAATAGCTGGAAAAGATGGAGCATTAAAAATAGTCTCTAAAGATTTAAAAGAGAAGTTTGTAACTAAATATAAAGTTGCAGTTGCATCAGCCACACTTCAAGATAATTTACTAGCAATAATACTTAGCAATAACACAATAATCTTACATGATATCAAAGAGGATAAGTTACTCTTTAAAGAGAGATTAGATCCTGTATTTACACTCGATGCAAGAGTTGCTAATCCATACTTTTTAAATGATTTGATTATCTTTCCCACTCTTGATGGGCGACTTTTGATTATGAATAAAAACGATAAAAAAATCATTAAAGATTTTGTAGTATCTATAGATGATGATTTTAATAATATAATATTTTTAGATGCCAAAGATAATAGACTCCTAGCAGCCACCCAACATGGTATAATATTAATAGATCCTAAAAATGTTGCAACATTTAATGAGAGTTTAAAAGATTTACTTTTTTTAAAAGATAAAATTTATATATTTACAAAAGATGGCTCAATTGTCTTAACAGATACAAATTTAAACACCATCAAAGAAAAAAAGTTTCCATTTGCTCTATTTTCATACGCTACAATTTATAATGATGATATATTTGTCCTTTTAAAAAATGGCTACATGATAAGAGTGGATAAAGATTTAGACAAACATATAGTTTATAAGTTACCTACTAAAATAGACTCTCTTGTCTTTTTTGCAAAAGATAAGATATATATAGGAAGTAACTATATCGATCTTAAAAAGTTTTCTAAAAAGAGATAGATGTCAAATGCGATAGAGGCATTTTTAGAGTATATTGCGGTTATAAAGGTTTTAAACAAAGCTACAATTAAAGCTTATAAAAGTGATCTTTTGCAATTTGAAGAGTTTTTAGAAAAAGATATCATAAACGCAAAAAATGAAGATGTTATAAAGTTCTTATCTTCAATTCAAAACAAAAGAACACTAAATAGAAAACTCTCAGCCATAAATGCTTTTTTTGATTTTTGTTTAAAATCTCACTTTATAGAAGATAAGCCAAATATAAAACTCTCAAAAGTACCTCAAACTCTGCCAAAATTTATAGAGTTTGAAGAGTTTAAAAATCGTTTGAAAGTGATTAAAAGAGTGGATGTATTATCATGTAGAGATTATGCATTTTTACTTTTTTTATATGCTAGTGGAGCTAGAGTTAGTGAAGCATTAGAGGTTAAAAAAGGTGATATAGAAGATAATTGGCTAAAGATAACCAGTGCAAAAGGTGATAAACAAAGAGTTGTTCCAATTGCACAAAGTGCTATAAATGCTATCAATCTCTATTTAGAAAAAAGAGGTCTCTTTAATGAGTATATTTGGTTAAATTATAAAGGTGAAAAGATGAGTAGAGTTAGTGCATATAAAGTGTGTAAAAAATATTTGGGATTTTCCCCTCATGTACTTAGACACTCTTTTGCTACAGCTTTGATTTTAGGTGGTGCTGATTTGAGAGTTGTGCAAGAGCTTTTAGGTCATGTGAGCATAAATACAACTCAAATTTATACTCATCTTCAACCTAAAAATTTAGCCGATACGATATATTCATTTCATCCACTTGCAAAGGATTATGTATGAAAGAGATAGTTGATCTATTATCAAAACATGGATATATATTTAAATCATTAAACAAAATTGATAAAAAAGAGTTAAAAACAAGAAAAAATATAGATATCTTTGTAGGGGTTGATTTAAAAAGTTATTATGTTGCTATATTTGTACTCAAACAAAAGAGTAGGTTTGTGCAAAAAAGTGCTGATGAGATTGAGATATTGTATCAGAGATTACAAATAGTGAAAGATCATAACTTTAAAAAGAAGCTTTTTGTATTTGATCTTATCATGTGTTCAAAAGCAAAAGAGAAATTAAAATCAAAAAATTGGAAATTAATAGATGCAACTACTTGATATTGGCAATACAAATATCAAAATCTACAAAAATTCTAGAACAAGAACTATCTCTATTAAAAAGTTTGATAAGCTAAAATTACAAGAGCGGTTTTATTATATTTGTGTAAATCAAACATTAAAAGAGAGATTAAAAACTCTAAAACAATCTATTGATGTAGAGAAATATTTTAAATTTAAAACAAACTATAGAGGGCTTGGAGTAGATAGAGTTGCGGCTTGTTATAGTATAAAAAATGGAGTGATTGTTGATATAGGAAGTGCTATTAGTATAGATGTTATGCAAAATAGTATTCACCAAGGTGGAATCTTGCTTCCTGGAATTGTTGCTTTTGAGAACTCTTTTAAATCAATTTCACCTATATTAAAAAATTCAATAGATTTTGATATTGATTTAAATATTTTGCCAAATTCTACCAAAGAAGCGATCAGTTTTGGGGTATTAAAATCGATTATATTGCTTATTTGGAGTGTTGCAAAAGATAAAAAGATATATTTCACAGGTGGAGATGGTAAAATGGTGCAAAAATTTTTTGAAAATTCGGTATATAAAAAAAATTTGGTCTTTGATGGAATGAAAAAGGCTATTATGGAGAGAGAATGCTAACTATCGCACTACCAAAGGGTAGAATTGCTAAAGATACGCTAGATATATTTGAAAAAACTTTTAATCAAAAATTTGAGTTTGAAGATAGAAAATTGATACTAGAGAGTAAAGATTTTAAGTTTTTGCTTGTAAGAAATCAAGATGTCCCTGAGTATGTACTACATCAAGCTGCCGATCTTGGTGTAGTTGGGCTTGATGTTTTGTATGAAAAAGAGTTTGATTTGATGAAACTATTGGATCTTAAAATTGGAAAGTGTAGAGTGTGTGTTGGTATGAAAAATGAAGATAGTCTTGATCCAAACTCTCCAACAATAACAGTAGCTACTAAAATGGTAAATATCACAAAAAAACACTTTTCACAAAAAGCGATGGCAGTAAAAATCATAAAATTGTATGGCTCAATCGAATTGGCTCCATTAGTAGGACTAAGTGATGCTATAGTTGATCTGGTTGAAACTGGAGATACTATGAGACAAAATGGATTAAAAGTTACAGAGACTATTATGCACTCTTCAGCTCACTTGATAGCAAATAAAAATAGCTTCATAGAGAAGAAACAAGATATTTTATCACTATATCAGAAAATTAATGATATTATTAAAAATAAAGATTAATTATTAAAGGTTAATATGAAAGGCATTATTTTAGCAGGGGGAAGTGGTACAAGGCTCTATCCTCTAACAAAAGAGGTGGTTAAACAGTTATTGCCAGTTTATGATAAACCGATGATCTATTATCCACTCTCCGTTTTGATGTTGGCTGGTATAAGAGATATTCTTATCATCTCAACTCCAAAAGATTTGCCAAAATTTCAAACTCTATTAGGTAGTGGAGAAAAACTTGGATTAAAACTCTCATATATAGAGCAACCAACTCCAGATGGATTGGCTCAAGCTTTTATTCTTGGAGAAGAGTTTATAGGTGATGATGATGTATGTTTGATTTTGGGTGATAATATCTTTTATGGTGAAGGTTTGGTTGAACTTTTAAGAAAGAGTATAAAGATAGTTGAAAATGAAAAAAAGTCAGTTGTTTTTGGCTACTATGTGAGTGATCCAAATAGGTATGGAGTTGCTGAGTTTGATAGTAGTGGTAATGTAGTAAGCATCGAAGAAAAACCTAAAGAGCCCAAAAGTAACTATGCAGTTACTGGATTATACTTTTATACAAATGATGTGGTTGATATAGCTAAAAGTATAAAACCAAGTGAAAGAGGAGAGTTAGAGATAACTTCAGTTAATGAAGAGTATTTAAAAAAAGAGAGTTTAAAAGTAGAGTTGATGGGTAGAGGTTTTGCATGGTTAGATACTGGTACACACGATAGTTTATTAGAAGCATCAAACTATATACAAACAATCGAAAAAAGACAAGGTTTAAAAGTAGCTTGTATAGAAGAGATAGCCTATGAGATGGATTATATAACAAAAGAGGAGGTTTTAGAGTTGGCAAGACCTCTTAAAAAGAGCCAATATGGAAAATATTTAATCAAAAGAGCAAAGGAGAAAGATGAATTTTGTAAGAACTGAAATTCCAGATGTATTTATTTGTAAACCAACAATTCATGGTGATAGTAGAGGCTATTTTGTTGAAGTATTTAGAGAAGATAAACTTGAAGAGTTTTTAGGATTTAAAATAAACTTTGTTCAAGATAATGAGTCTGAAAGTTTGCATGGAGTTTTAAGAGGGCTTCATTATCAACTACCTCCATTTGCTCAAACAAAACTTGTAAGAGTTACTAAAGGAAGAGTGTTAGATGTGGCAGTAGATATCAGAAAAGATAGTCCTACATTTGGTAAACATGTTGCAGTTGAGTTATCTGGAGAGGATAAGTATCAACTATTTATCCCAAAAGGGTTTGCTCATGGATTTGTAGTTTTGAGTGAGTATGCGGTGTTGGCTTATAAGGTTGATAACTATTACTCTAAAGAGCATGATAGAGGAATTATATTTGATGATCCAACTATTGCAATTGATTGGAAATTGCCATTAGATAAACTTAAACTCTCAAGCAAAGATAAGTTACAGCCTCTTTTAAAAGATGCAGAGATATTTAAAGAGAAACTTGAAGAGATATATGCCTAATATATTAGTTACTGGAGCAGATGGTCAGCTTGGAAGTGAAATCAAAAGCTTAGTTGATAGTAAAAATTTCTATTTTGCAAATAGGAAAATAGTTGATATACAAAATCAAAAAGCTTTAAAAGATTTTCTACATGATAATAAAATTGAAGTAATTGTAAATTGTGCAGCATATACAGCAGTTGATAAAGCTGAGGTTGAACAATCTTTGGCAAATGAGATCAATCATGTAGCGGTAAAAAATCTTAGTGTTATCTCAAAAGAGAGAAATATAAAACTGATTCATATCTCAACAGATTATGTATATGAAGGTACAAATTATAAGCCATATAAAGAAGATGATATTACAAATCCACAAGGAGTTTATGGAAAAACAAAACTTGATGGAGAAAGGGCAATGCTAAAAATTGCTCCAGCAAATAGTATCATCATTCGTACTTCATGGCTCTATAGTAGTTATGGATCTAATTTTGTAAAAACAATGCTAAAACTTGGGCAAGAAAAAGATGAGTTAGGTGTTATTTATGATCAAATAGGATCTCCAACTTATGCAAAAGATTTGGCAAAAACTATTTTAGAAATAGTTCCAAAAATTAAAAACTCAACTCCAAAAATCTATCACTACTCCAATGAAGGAGTACTTAGTTGGTACGATTTTGCAAAAGAGATTATGCGATTGGCTAAATTATCATGTAAGATCAATCCAATTGAGACTTATGAGTATCCAACACCAGCTAAAAGACCATACTATAGTGTACTAAATAAATCAAAAATTAAAAAAGATTTTGGTATAAGAGTGCCTTATTGGAAAGATTCTCTTTTTGATTGCATTGATAAAATTATGAGTGATGGGTTATGAGTTGTGAGTGATGAATTTTGAATTATGAGTTGTGAGTGATGAGTTTTGAATTATGAGTTGTGAGTGATGAGTTTTGAATTATGAGTTGTGAGTGATGAGTTTTGAATTATGAGTTGTGAGTGATGAGTTTTGAATTATGAGTAGTAATATTACATTAAAGAAGAGTTTTAATTTTTCTGTGAGAGTTGTAAATGTATATAAATATTTGCGTGATGAAAAAAAAGAGTATGTTTTATCAAAACAGCTTTTAAGAAGCGGAACATCAATAGGGGCAAATATAAATGAGTCTATTGCAGCACAGAGTAAAAAAGATTTTATATCTAAAATGTCAATTGCAAATAAAGAGGCTAGAGAGACTAAATATTGGATAAAATTGTTGATCTCAACAGGATATTTGGATGCAACAAAAGAGCATACAAAAAGTTTAATGAGTGACATAGATGAAATTATAAAACTATTAACATCAATAGTTAAAACATCACAAGAGAGGCTAAATAATGCAAAACAATAAACTCAAAACTCAAAATTCACAACTCAAAACTCGTCCAAGCGAAGCGACAACTCCGCAGGAACGAGGACAAAACTCACAACTCAAAACTATCTTACTAACCGGTTGTGCAGGATTTATAGGAAGTAATTTTGTTCCTTACTTTTTGGATAAGTATGATAGATATCATGTAATAAACCTTGATCTTTTAACTTATGCTGGGGATTTGGAAAATTTAAAAGAGGTTGAAAATCATAAAAATTATACATTTATACAAGGTGATATAAGAGATAGAGAGCTTGTGCAAAAGATATTTGATGAGTATGATATAAGAGGTGTTATCCACTTTGCAGCAGAATCTCATGTAGATAACTCTATAAAAAATCCAGGTGTTTTTATAGAGACAAATGTAAATGGAACTTATACTTTAGTAGATGTTGCTAAGAATTATTGGATGGAAAAACCTTTTAAGTATAAAGATGGTTATGAAGAGTGCAGATTTCATCATATAAGTACTGATGAGGTTTATGGAACACTTGGTGAGAGTGGATTGTTTCGTGAAGATACTCCATATGCTCCAAACTCTCCATATAGTGCATCCAAAGCTAGTAGTGACATGATAATAAGAAGTTATCATCACACTTTTGGATTAAATACTGTCATAACCAACTGTTCAAATAACTATGGACCAAAACAGCATGATGAAAAACTAATCCCTACAATCATAAGAAATGCACTAAAAGGAAATCCGATACCAATTTATGGTGATGGTAAAAATATCCGTGATTGGCTATATGTCAAGGATCACTGTAGAGGGATTGATTTGGCTTATCATGTAGGAGTAGCTGGAGAGACCTATAATATAGGTGGAAGAAACGAGAGGGATAATCTATATATAGTAAATAAAATATGTGAAATATTGGATGAGGTTTATCCTATTGCATCAAATAAAGTCATTCAAAATTCAAAATTAAACATTCAAAATTATAAAAGTTTAATAACTTTTGTACAAGATCGTGCAGGACATGATAGAAGATATGCGATAGATGCAACAAAGATAGAAAATGAACTTGGCTGGAAGGCTGAGGAGAACTTTGAGAGTGGGATTTTAAAGACTATTGAGTGGTATCTAAATAGATATAATAAAGGAAGTGGTTGCTAGGTTTTTTAAAGGCGATTTTTCAAAATAGAGCACTTTTATATTCACTTACTAAAAATGATTTTAAACAGCGATATCTTGGCTCTTATCTTGGAATCCTTTGGGCTTTTATACAGCCAACTATAACTATATTAATATTTTGGTTTGTTTTTCAAGTTGGATTTAAAGCTCAACCAGTGGATAATTTTCCGTTTATATTATGGCTAATAGCTGGAATAATACCTTGGTTTTTCTTTGCAGATGCTTTAGCTAATGCAACAAATAGTATAGTTGAAAATAGCTTTTTAGTTAAAAAAGTGCTCTTTCGTGTGAGTATTTTGCCAATTATTAAACTTTTTTCTGCACTTGTTGTTCATCTGTTTTTTATATTTTTTATGTTTACTATGTTTATGGTTTATGGATATTGGCCAAATATCTACTGGATACAGATATTTTACTATTTGGGTGCTATTTTTATTTTATTGCTTGGACTTTCTTGGATAAGTTCTTCTATCGTAATTTTTTTTAAAGATATAGGACAAATTGTAAATATGATTCTTCAGTTTGGATTTTGGTTAACTCCTATTTTTTGGTCATTGAGCATGGTTCCTCAAAAGTATCAATTTTTAATAAAGCTAAATCCACTATTTTATATAATAGAGGGGTATCGAAATAGTTTGATATATGGAAAATGGTTTTGGGAAGATTTTACATTGATGGCTTATTTTTGGAGTGTTACTGGAGTAATTTTTGTTTTGGGTGCTGTAACATTTAAAAGACTTAGACCACACTTTGCGGATGTATTGTGATGGATGATAATATAGCTATAAGTGTCAAAAATCTCACTAAAATCTATCATCTATATGATAAACCAGTTGATAGACTAAAAGAGGCACTAAATCCTTTTAAAAAAAAGTATCATCACGATTTTTATGCTTTAAAAGATGTGAGTTTTGAGATCAAAAAAGGTGAAACTGTAGGAATTATTGGCAAAAATGGTGCAGGAAAATCTACACTACTAAAGATCATAACCGGAGTGCTGACACCTACAAGTGGAGAGGTTCAAGTAAATGGAAAGATAGCTTCTTTGCTTGAACTTGGTGCTGGTTTTAATCCAGAGATGACAGGAGTTGAAAATATTTATCTAAATGGTACCATTATGGGATTTTCCAAAGAGGAGATGGATGATAAGATAGATGCTATTTTAGAATTTGCTGATATTGGAGAGTTTATTCATCAACCAGTAAAGATGTATAGCTCTGGAATGTTTGCAAGACTTGCTTTTTCAGTAGCAATAAATGTAGAACCTGATGTTTTGATAGTGGATGAGGCTTTGAGTGTGGGGGATATGAATTTTCAGGCAAAATGTATGAAAAAATTTAAAGATTTACAAGGCACAGGGACTACAATTTTATTAGTTAGCCATGATATTGGTGCTATTTTGCAATTTAGCTCCAAAGTTGTTTTTATAGTAAATGGTTCTATACAGTTTGAAGGTGATCCTAAAATTGCTATTGATCAGTATAAAAAAGTATTATTAGATGATATTAAAGTTGAATCTTATAATCATAAATTTGATGATAGATTATTAATGCTGTCAAATGCAAATTGGTGTAAAGAGTTGGAATTAAGTAAAGTTTATGAAGTCTATGGAAACGGTAAAGTAGAAATTGTTGATATAAGTGTAATCAATAAAGATGGAAAAATCACCCAAAAACTGTTTGCCAATGAAAAATCTATTTTCAAAATGAAAATTAAATTTTTAGAACAGGTTAATGAGCCTATTTTTACAGTTACAATAAGAGACTTAGTAGGAAAAGAGATCACAGGAACAAATACAGCTATAGAAAAAATTAGTACAGGTGTTTTTGAAAAAAATCAGCGAATAACAGTTTCATTTACCCAAAATTTAAATATTGCTAGTGGAAAATATTTATTAACTTTTGCATGTTCAGGTTTTGTAAATGATAAGTTTGTAGTCTATGAGAGACTATATCATATTCTTGTGTTGGATATTATTAATGTAAAAAACATTGTTGGATATTTTGATATTAACAGCCAAATAGAAATACAAGAGGAAGTAGATTAAGATGTTAGCTGAAATCCATCTATTTATAATATGGAGTAATGCAACAGATAAACTACATGATATATTAGATGATATAAAATTATATATGAATATTAAGCGAATATATACTATACAATGGTCTAAAGAAAAATTTTCTGAAAACTTGAGTAGATTTTATGGACAAAATTTACCTAATGGATCGGATAAAGAGATTCATTGTGGTACTGATGAATTTATTTGTATTATTGTTGAAGATATAGCACCGAAATATCAAACTAGAGTAACCTCCAGAGGATTAGAACTTGTTAATATTAATATGTTTGATTTAAAATTAAAATATAGAAATTGGACTGGAGGTGGTCATAAGATACATGCTACAAACAATATTTTAGAGAGTGAACATGATTTAAGTTTACTTTTTGGTAAACATTATGATTTTTTTAAAAATGTTACAAGTGATGCAGTAAATTTCAATAACTTTAATCAAGATATTGTTGGTGCAAATGGTTGGGAAAGTATAGAAAAGCTTTTTGATTATCTTAATAGATTTACAAAATATATTGTGATGCGAAATTTTGAATGTTTGTTTGATGAATATACAATGGCTGAACATGGAGATATAGATCTTTTAGTTGAAAATCTTGATGAAGTGATTTATTTAACAAATGCTAAAAAAGTTTTTTTAGAACCATATAGAGTGCATTATCGAATTGTGATTGATGGGGAAGAGGTGTTATTTGATTTTCGCTATGTTGGGGATGATTACTATGATGAAAAATTTGCGAGATTGTTACTTCAAGAGCGTGTATTAGACTCTAAAGGATTTTATCGACCAAATGATAGATTATATTTTGTAAGTTTGCTTTATCATGCATTAGTTCATAAACCTATTTTTTCTCAAGACTATCAACAAAGATTAAAAGTTTTAGCTAATAATATCAATGTGAATGATGTTTTATTATCTTATGATCCAGTACTTTTACTAATAGATCAAATGGATGAGTATCAATTTAAGCTAGTAAAACCAAAAGATTTGTCTGTCTATTATAATCAGTCAGTTGTAAATAAATTTGTTATGTATGAAAATTTATTGGAAGTTTGTAGAACTGAAGATGATTATGAAAAAATATTATTACATGATAATAGATGGTTAATTTTGAAAAATTTATCTCCCATCCGTCAAAATATTTTAAATTGGTATCCATTTAAAAAAGACTCTACTTTATTGGAAATTGGTGGAGGGTGTGGTGCAATTACAGGACTTTTATGTAAGAGAGTGCAAACCGTAAAAGTTGTAGAACTTTCCAAGCGTAGATCAACAATTAATTTTGAGCGAAACAGAGAGTATGACAATCTTGAAATAATTGTTGGCAATTTGAATGATATAAAACTTGATCATAAGTTTGATTATGTGACATTGATAGGTGTGTTGGAGTATGCAGGTAGTTTTACCAAAACAAAAGAACCATATAAAGAGTTTTTAAAAAATATAAAGTCATATCTTAACGAAGATGGAAAACTGCTTTTAGCGATAGAAAATAGATTTGGACTTAAATATTTTGCAGGGGCAAAGGAGGATCATACCGGTAAAGAGTTTGATAGTATCACAGGATATGTAGGAAACGATACAGTGAGAACATTTGGAAAGCTTGAGCTGGAACATTTACTTAAGAGTGCGGGGTTTGAGAGTTTAAAGTTTTATTATCCTCATCCTGATTATAAAATGCCATTTGAAATGTATAGTGATGACTATTTACCGAGTAGTGAAGAGATGTTAATGTCCGCTCCGAATTTTGATAATGAACGATATGAGCTTTTTAGTGAACCATTGGCATTTAAAGGTATCATAGAAAATGGTCAATTTCCCTTTTTTGCAAACTCTTTTTTTGTTGAGTGTAGTATAAAATGAATATTTTATATGTAAAAAACGGAAGTGAAAGAGATAAAAAGTTTCAATTACAAACTGTTATTTTTGAAGAAAACGGACAAAAATATGTAAAAAAACAAGCTCTTTGTAATGAAGCTATCCCACATCTTAAAAAGATGAAAGATAATTATCATAAATTAACTGCTTCCATCACAAATCCAAAAATAAAGTTAGCTAAGATTGTAGATGAAAGTGAAGATAGTTTAACTTTTGAGTTTATTGAGGGCGAAAGCTTTGCTAAGCGTTTAGAAAAATTTGGTAATTGTGAAGAAAAAATCAAAATGTTTATTAATGAGTATAGAGCTTTGTTAATTGATAGTTTTAAAACAACAAAATTTAATTCTAAAAATATTACACAAGAGTTTAAAAAGATTTTTGGAGACTTTGATTACTCTATATTGGATGGTGAAATTTGTTTTAAAGAAATATCAAATATTGATCTAATTTTTTCTAATATCATTTATAAAAATAATCAAATCTATATTATTGATTATGAGTGGGTTTTTGGGTGTAGTTTACCAGTATCTTTTTGCTTATATCGTTCCTTAATAAATAAGGATTTGGTAGTAAAAAAATATAGTATTTCAAGTGAACTCTATTATGAGATGGAATATTATTTTATTGAACAATATGTATATAAAAAATCTTTTTTTAAATACCAAAACAACTATAATAAAAAGAGATTTTCAATAAATGAAAAAATAAAAAAGCTAGAACAGAAAATTCAAGAACAAGAAGATTATATTCAGATAAAAGAACAGAAAATTCAAGAACAAGAAAATTATATTCAGATAAAAGTGCAGCAACTTCTTGAACAGGATCAACAGTTGTGTCATAAGGAATGTGAAATTCAAAATCTTATTGCAGAGAATAGGAAGTTATCTTATTTAGCGGAATCAATGCGAATAAAAAATAGAATAAAAAACATATTTCATTTTAAAAAAAAGTATTAATTTATGAAACCAATAGATATTTCAATCGTTACTTATAACTCTCAAAAATGGATTGAAAATTTTTTTCAATCTTTAGAGAAACAAAAGTATCCATTATCATTGATTAATATTTATATTACTGATAACAGTTCTGCAGATAATACATACCAAAAACTTGAGGAAATTAGAGAAAAAAAATCAGGTAAATATGCATCTTTTGTCCTTTCCAAATCAAAGAATCTCGGTTTTGGAGCAGGACATAATAACAATATAAAAAAAGCAAAATCAGAATTCATATTGGTCACAAATGTCGATCTTGAGTTCGAAGAAGATAGCTTGGAAAAAATAGTTTCGTATGCATCTGAAGATCAACCAGAAATTGCATCATGGGAATTTAGACAAAAGCCTTATGAACATCCAAAGTACTATAATCCTGTTACGATGGAAACAAATTGGTCCAGTAGTGCATGTATTTTATTTCGTAAATCAGCTTTGGACAAAATCGGTGGATATGAAGAGAAGATTTTTATGTATGGTGAAGATGTGGAAATATCTTACCGTTTGCGAGATAATGGTTATAAATTAAAATACTATCCCAAAGCGGTATGTTGGCACTTTACATATGAAGTAGCAAATCAAGTGAAAGAGTTACAATTTTTAGGTAGTACTTCTTCTAATGTACTATTACGTATGCGTTATGGTGGTATCAGGGCTATAGGAAAAGGTATTTTGCTTTATTGTGGGCTTTTTTTCATTCCAAAACAGTTCAAATCGCAACATTGGAAACTTTTTAAAAATATGCTGGATATTATTAAAAAAGCTCCATATTTTTTATCTACTAGAAAGAAACGAAAGGATATACACTATAAATTTCTTCTTTGGGATTATGAGTTTATACGAGATGGTGCTTTTTATAAATATCCACAGACAAAGTTGGAAAATTTTCCTCTTGTATCGGTTATCGTAAGAACGTGCTGCCAAAGATTCGGTTATCTGAAAGAGGCGATTGAAAGTATCAAAAATCAAACTTATCCCCATATTGAGTTGATTGTTGTTGAAGATGGAACAGAGGATGCTAGAAAATATGTAGAAGAAGTACAAAGTGACAATATCGATAGAATCCGATATGTTGCAATGCCAAAAGCAGGTAGATGTAGAGGTGGCAATGTAGGTTTGGAGAATGCAACAGGGAAATATATCGTTTTTTTAGATGATGATGATCTTTTTTTCGCAGATCATTTAGAAGTGTTGGTTTCAGAATTAGAAAGTGACCAGAATATTAGTGCTTGTTATGCTTCTGCTTTTCAGGTTGCAACGAAAGTACTGTCAAAAAATCCTTTGGTTTATGAAGAGATGAGTCATGATGTAATTTACAGGCAGCCGTTTTCCCGATGTTTGATGTGGTATAACAATTATATACCGATACAATCTATTTTGTTTAAAAAAGAGTTATATGATAAATATGGTGGTTTTGATGAATCACTGGATAATTTGGAAGACTGGAATTTATGGACAAGGTATTCATTGAAAAATGACTTTAAATATATAGACAAAACAACATCACTTTATCGTGTGCCTTTTTATGAAGAACATACGAAAAAAAGACAGGAAGAACTTGATTCTTACTATAAAAAAGCAGTTGAAAAGCAAAGAATTTTGAAAGTTGAAATGACACCTGCTGATGTTGTAGAGTATTATCGAGAATTGAGTCAGTCGATTAATGTAATGACAGTTTCAAGAGAAGGAATGAAGAATGTTATTGCAAAAGTACCTGTATTGTACCGCTTCTATAATTTTTTTAAAAAAGTGTATCATAAGCTTAGACATCGAGGTATGAAATAGGTATGTATATACAAACGAAACATGAAGCGAATCATTTTAATTTTATAAGACTTTTTGCTGCCTTTCTGGTTTTTTATGGACATAGTTTTGTATTGTCTGGGCAACAGGCATTATTGCATACCGCATTGACACATGAACTTGGACTTTTTATATTTTTTTCTATAAGTGGATATTTAATTTCTATGAGCTTGGATTTGGATCCTTCGTTTAAAAGATATTTTATTAAAAGAGCATTGCGTATTTTTCCGGTTCTGTTTGTGGTGGTTGTTTTATCGATCTTTGTATTAGGTCCAATTTTTACAACTTTATCTTTGAAAGAATATTTTTCCAGTTCTGTACTTAGTAGATATTTTGAGAATACTTTTTTACATATATCTTTTTATTTACCAGGTGTTTTTGAGCATAATCCTGTACCAAATGCTGTAAATGATTCGCTATGGTCTTTGCCTGTAGAGTTTTTTATGTATATTTTGGTTGCCGTATTTGCACAATCTAAAAAGCATATCAAATATGTTGTCTTGCTGACATTTGTTGTTTTTGCATTGGTGACAATTATTTGGGCAAGAGTAACATCTAATATGGTTGTGGTTTATGGCACTGATTTAAGACAAGTTTTTATAGGTGGTACATTTTTCTGGGCTGGTGCAGTGATGTATCACTGGAACATCAAGAGATATTTTTTTTTGATATTTGTAGTTATGTCTTGGTATTATGTTAAAAAGCCGATGGTGTGTTTAAAACCAAAAAAAGTAGATAATAGTTGAAAATATTAGTTTTTGTTCCTACTCTTAATGCAGCAAAATTATTCAAAAATTTGTTAAATGTCCTAAAAAAGCAAACTATTGTAAATATATTTATTATCGACTCCTCCTCCACGGACAATACCGTACAGATTGCTAAAACTGCAGGTGTAGAGGTTCATGAAATCCCACGCTCCGATTTCAACCACGCCACCACTCGAAACCTAGCTCTCCAAAAAGATGCGGATTTTTATCTCTTCATGACACAAGATGCTTTGCCATACGATGACAAACTTGTAGAAAATCTTTTCAAACCGTTTGATGATGAAAATGTTGTGGTTAGTTACGCTAGACAGATACCCTATAAAGATGCCAATGAGATAGAAAAATTTGCTAGAGAGACAAACTATCCTGCTACTTCGATAATAAAGTCAAAAGATTCTATCAAAGAGTTAGGTATAAAAACTTTTTTCTCTTCAAATAGTTGTGCAATGTATAGGGCTGATTATTTTAAAAAAGTTGGTGGTTTTAAAGAGGGGCTTATTATGAATGAGGATATGGAGTTTGCTTATCGTGCTATTATGGATGATAAAAAAGTGGCTTATTGTTCAGATGCAAAGGTATGGCACTCACATAATTATAGTTCAAGAGATATTTTCAAACGCTATTTTGATATTGGTGTTTTTTTTAAGACAAATCAATATATTTTAGATCAAGCAAATACAGAATCCACAGGTATAAAACAAGCGATAGAAGAGTTAAAGTATCTTAGTAAAAAAAATGGACTCCTACTTCCAAAATCTTTTATTTTCTCTTTTGTAAAGTTTATAGCTTACAAAATGGGTTTTAATTATAAAAAAATTCCATATAAATTACGAAAAACTTTATCACTACATAAAAATTGGCACAAAAAATAAGACCAAAAACATTATAAAGTCTATAGTATTAGATACTCTAATCAGACAAAAGAAATTATTTTTACGATATACTTACATGATATACAATTGAGGTAAAACAGATGAATTCATCAGATTATATCAGAGAGATAAAATCTATACTATCAACTATAAAAGAGGTTGAGTTTGGTTATCTATTTGGATCTTTTGCTTCAAACGCTGTATCTGCTCATAGTGATATTGATATCGCTATCTATGTCAAGGATGGTTTTGATAATTTTGATGTAGGATTGCATGTGCATCACAAGCTAGAGATTGCACTAAATAAAAGTATTGACTTGATAATTTTAAATGATACTAAAAACTATCGGCTATTAAGAGATATTATCTATCAAGGTATTTTAGTAAAAGATAGTGAAAATCGTCCTGTTTTTGAGGTACAAAAACAGCATGAAATTATAGATTTTTTTAATTTTAAACAGATGATAGATGCTGCTACATAAGCTAAATGATATAAAGCTATATATTGAATATATCAAAAAAGATTTACAACTAGAGTAAATTAAAAACTATAGTGAATCAAACTTTATCTTTTAAAAAAGCACACATATGTTACAATAGAAAAAGATTTTAAATTTTTATAGGTAAAAAGTGCAATATTATATACTAAAATTATCGATTTTTATCTTTTTATTGGTGATAAATCTTTTTATTACGATTTTGATTGTTCATAATTACATACCAGATCCTCAAACACACTATTTTCAAAAATATTTATGGCAAATAGTTATATATCTTATGTTTTATTTTTTATTTAGACTTATAACTCATCGTATGGTTATGTCAAATGAAGCTATCAAGATAGAAAAAGCAAATCTTTTTGCACTTATTGCTATAGCTTTGATTCTGTTTTTTTCAAAAGTTTCTGAAGAGTATTCTAGATCGATTATTCTTTTATTTTTTATACTTAATCTATTGATACCTATATGGACATATTTTTTAAAAAGATATTTTATGAAATTTAAAATCTTTAGAAAAGATATATTTGCTGTATGTGATAAATTTGGTGAAAAGGAGATTGATAAATGGTTTGTACATGATAACTCATTTGGATTTGATGTGCATAAAAAGATTATTGTAGATGGACTCTCTATCAAAGAGATAAAAAAATCCATTGATGAGTTTTCAAATCCAAAAACTTATCATGCAGCAGTTGTAAGTTTGGGTGAATTTAGTACAGATGTTACATTTCATATAGTAAATCATATCCAACACCATACCAGTAGAGTTTTTGTCTTACCAAAAATTACAAATATGCCACTTTTTAATGCCGAAGTTTTTAACTCTATAAATCATAAAGGATTGGCAATTTATATAAAAAACAATCTTTTAAATACAACAGAGAAAATTATCAAACAGATATTTGATAAGATTATGTCAATAGTATTGGCTATTATTTTGTTGCCACTATTATTGGTACTATATATTATTACATATATCTCAACAAAAGGTCATCCCATATTCAAACAAAAAAGAGTAGGTCAAAATGGTAAAAGTTTTCGTATTTATAAATTTCGAACTATGAGAATAGATGCTGATGAGGTATTAGAAAACTTAATTGCAAATGATGAAGCTTTAAAAAAAGAGTGGGAGAGTGAATTTAAATTAAAAGATGATCCAAGAGTTACACCAATTGGTAAATTTTTAAGAAGAACTTCACTCGATGAGCTTCCACAAATTATAAATGTTTTTCAGGGCAAGATGTCTTTAGTTGGTCCTCGTCCAATCATAGAAGAAGAGATGCAAATGTATGGTGAATTTATAGACTATTTTAAAGCAGTAAAGCCAGGTATGACTGGTCTTTGGCAAGTTAGTGGAAGAAATGATTTAGCATATGATGAGAGAGTACAACTTGATGTTTGGTATGTAAGAAACTGGTCGATGGAGCTTGATATTATTATTTTGGTAAAAACTATTGCTATAATGATTTCAAGAAAGGGAAGCTATTAATAATCAAACAAATAGTACAATCGATTTATGATATTAATGATAGATAATTATGATAGTTTTACATACAATGTAGTTCAATATTGCCAAGAGTTGGGTGCCAATTTAAAAGTTATTAGAAATGATGAATTAAGTATCAAAGAGATTCAAAGCTTAAATCCGCAAAAAATCATCATATCTCCTGGTCCATCAACTCCAAATGAAGCAGGTGTGAGTTTAGATGTTGTTGAACACTTTAAAAATAAATTACCAATTTTTGGTATATGTTTAGGTCATCAAGCCATAGCTCAAAGTTTTGGTGCCAAAGTAGTTAGAGCAAAAAATATGATGCATGGTAAAACTTCTAAGATAAACTTAACAAATTCATCCGTTATATTTAAAGATATACCATCTAGTTTTATCTCTACTAGATATCACTCACTTGTAGTTGAAAAATCATCTTTGCCAGATATTATCACTCCTACTGCATTTAGTGATGATGATCAAGAGATTATGGCATTAGAGATCAAAGGATATGATA
Organism: Campylobacterales bacterium; assembly: GCA_027081145.1. Taxonomy (GTDB): domain Bacteria; phylum Campylobacterota; class Campylobacteria; order Campylobacterales; family QNZT01; genus JALWLB01. Next base: position 735 of record JALWLB010000166.1, on the reverse strand, counting down.
TTTTTTCTGTCCAATTTCATCCAGAATCTATCATGAGTGAGTATGGACATAAGATATTAGATAATTTTTTAAAATTATGAGAGAGAGAGCTCTTTTAATTTTTATTATTTTCATAAGTGTTTCATTCTTAGTTTATGGTATATCAACTATCTCTATTAGTTATCAAGAGGCATTGATATTTTATGAGAAAAAGGGTTTTTTACACTTTTTGATCCAATTTTCAACAAAGCTATTTGGTCAAAATGATTATGCTCTTCGTCTGCCTTTTGTATTAAGTCATGTAGGAAGTTTAATACTTTTGTATAAAATTGGCAAATTTTATCTAAAAAAAGAGCAAGATCGGCTTCTTAGTATAGCTATTTTTGCACTTTTACCCGGAGTTAATAGTGCAGCATTGTTGGTAAATAGTTCATCTATTGTTATATTTTGTACACTTTTGTTTGTATATCTTTTTTTAGAAAAAAAACGAACTCTTTATTTACTATTGTTACCTCTATTTCTTTTTATAGATAATTCATTTTTTATTCTTTATCTATCGCTTATAGTTTATGGATTAAGTACAAAAGATAGATATATCTCTATACTTAATTCCATCTTATTTTTAGCAACACTCTATTTATATGGATTTCAAGTTGGAGGCAAACCAAGAGGATATTTTTTAGATACTTTGAGTGTTTATGCTCTTATATTTTCGCCTCCAATTTTTTTATATTTTTTCTTTATTTTATATAAAAT
>JALWLB010000165.1 GCA_027081145.1 Campylobacterales bacterium | reverse complement strand
CTAGCTTTGCAATCTATCGAAGGAAGTAAACTCTCAGGTATGCCACCAAAAGAGTGATATGTGGGTTTGTCTTTTTGAGATATCATGTAGAAAATAGATCTCTACATGATATTGGTGTAAAGTTATTTAAAACCAAGTAACTTTTTTTGTGCATTGCAACCTCTTATCTCAATAACACACAAAATGTTTGTTATTGCCCAAATATGACAATTAACACACACTTTGTATGTTATTGAGTGATTTTTTTATTATCTCGTAGATGATTTAGTCATATTTTATTTACTTTTTTGATAAAAATCAAATTGTATTTCGTTTTGGGATGTTTCTTCCTGACTTAACCCAACAGCACTACAAAAAATTCCAAGATTGCCTAAAAGTAGGGTTTTGAAAGAAAAGGCAGAAATCGTAGTGCCTACCTCAAATATAGCTTGACAATAGTTTTAGAAACTGCTATAATACTGCATTATGTTTGTAAGAGTAAAAAGTACACCAAAAAGTCCAAGAAGATCGGTACAAATTGTTGAGTCCTATAGAGTTGATGGAAAAGTTAGACAAAGAATAGTTAAACATATAGGAGTAGCACAAGATGATAATGAGCTAGAAGAGTTAAAATCTCTTGCAAACTCTATTAAAATCAAACTAGAGCTTGATGCTCAATTGCCTTTTTATACTCCAAAAGAGGTAGAGGCTATAGAAAAACAAAAACAAGAGAAGAGACAAAAAGAGCTTGAGAGTAGAGACAAAAGAGTAAAACTTATAAATGAGCTAAATGCTGATAAGAATAGAGCTAAATTTGATGTGAATTTGTTAGATATAGAAGAGGAAGGTCGAGTAATAACAGGGATACATGATATATATGGCAAACTGTATGATGAGTTGGGATTTGATAAGATAATAGGTAATCCAGCAAGAAATACTCGTTCAATAAAAATATTAAAAGAGATAGTATTAGCTAGAGTTGCTAATCCTGATAGTAAAAGAGGAACTGTTTTTAATCTTGAAAAGAACTTTGGAGTAGAGTTAGAGTTAAAAGCAATTTATAGAATGATGGATAAACTAGGAGAACATGAGATAAAGAGATTAAATAAGTTGGTTTTTGAACAAACTAAAAGTCTATTTAAAGAGAAGATAGACCTTGTTTTCTTTGATACAACAACACTTTACTTTGAGAGCTTTAAAGAAGATGGTTTTAAAAAAAATGGATACTCTAAAGATGGAAAATTTAATCAACCACAAGTTGTATTAGCCCTAATGGTAACCAAAGAGGGTTTACCAATAGGTTATAAAGCTTTTGAAGGAGATACATTTGATGGTCATACACTCATTCCAGTACTACAAGAGATAAAAGAGCAGTATGATTTAGATAAAGTGGTATTTGTAGCTGATAGTGGAATGTTTAGCAAAGAGAATCTAAAAAAATTTGAAGAGTTATATGATAAAAAGAGCCAAGTTACATATATTGTAGGAGCTAGAATCAAAAATATGACAAAAACACTAAAATCTCAAATTACCAATATGAAAAACTATAGTGAACTAAATGATGATATGAAAATAGCTACAATTGATTTGGATGATGGTAAAAAATTACTTGTATCACACTCACTTCAAAGAGCTAAAAAAGATAAGTATGAAAGAGAAAAAAATATTCAAAAACTTAAAAATAAGTTTGAAAAAGATAAGTCTCCTAAAAGCTATCTCTCTAATAGTGGCTATAAAAAGTATCTACAATTAGAAGGAGATGTGGATAACTTAAAATTGGTCATTAATGAAGAGAAGATAGAAGAGGATGCTATTTGGGATGGATTAAAAGGAATTATTACTAACAATAGTGATCTTACCAATGAAGAACTAATTGCTCAGTATGCTAATTTATGGCAAGTTGAGGAATCTTTTAGGATTACAAAACATGATCTTAAAATTAGACCTATTTATCATTGGAAACCAAGTAGAGTAAAAGCCCATTTAGCAATAAGTTTTATGGCTTACACACTAGTTAGACATTTAGAACATCGTGTTAGATTGCAATATGTTAAACTCTCACCTCAAAGAATAAGACAACTTTTACTTAATGTTCAAGTTAGCAGACTGTTTGATACTAGAACCAAAATGAGATTTGCTTTGCCTTCTGCTATTGCACCTGAAGCTGTTAAGATTTATAAACTTATGG
>JALWLB010000164.1 GCA_027081145.1 Campylobacterales bacterium | reverse complement strand
AAAATTCACTACATGATAAGAAAATAAAAAAAGAGAATGAAAACACTCTTAATAATTCAATTGAACTTGAAACCCTATTAAAAATTGTTTTTTCATTAAAAAATAACAAAACTACAAATGAAATTCCAAATTTAAATCTTAAAATAGAAACAATACTTCAAAACAAATCTATAATAAATGAATTTAAAAAAGCAAAAAACATAAAAGAGCTTTTTAAAATAACAAAACAACATAATATAGAAATAGTAAAATTTGAGTTTTTTAAAGAAGATTTTACTACTCCTATCAAAGAGTTAAAAATAAAAAATGACTCCAAAATTAAAAGTGAAGAAATACTAAAGCTAATAGAAAAGGATATGTCCAATAAGACTGAAAAAAATGTTATCTTACTAAACGATACAATCAAACCGGTTGTAACTAAAAAAGAAAAAACAACTCCATTACAAACTATCTTAAAACTAGATCAATCTAATAAAAATAAAACAAAACAAACTACTACAATAACGCCAGAGCAAACAGTTATCAAAAAAGAGATCAATACTAAATTAGAAAACAAAACAACAACTATCATAAAAGAAGTTACTAAAATTGAAGTACAAAATAACAAACAAAGTGATGCTAAAATTCAAACATTAAAAACTGAAAAAATTGCTCAACCTCAAATAACAAAACAAAGTGAAATTAAAACTGAAATAACAACCGAAAAACAAAATGATATCAAAACCCAAATCCTAAAACCTAAAGAAATTGCTACTCAACCTCAAACAATAAAACAACATGATATTAAAACTGAAATAGAAAATATCAAACAAAATGATACCAAAACCCAAATCCTAAAACCTAAAGAAATTGCTACTCAACCTCAAACAATAAAACAACATGATATTAAAATAGATACAGAAAATACTCAATTAAAAACTATACATGATAAAACCAATATCAAAGAACAGACAATTTCTATTACTGATAATGAACAAAATACTTCAAAAAATATAAATCCTATTACAAAAACTCAAAATAAAGAATTTTTAAATAATATCAATTCAATCACAAAAAATGACACTATTGAAACAAAAGAGATAAAGCATGAACCTATTAATGAAAAAATATCAATAAATCATGCAAAAGAAGTAAATACTATTGATAGAAAAAAAGATATACATGATATAAAAAAGACTTTTAATACTTTTGCAATGGAATTTAAAGAAAAAGTCCAAAGTTATAAACCACCTCTAATGAAAATACAAATTGCTTTAAATCCTCAAAATCTAGGTGAAGTAGAAGTTACACTACTTAATAGAGGAAATAATCTACATGTCAATATCAATTCAAATCCAACAACAATAGCACTTTTTGCACAAAATCAAATTGAATTTAAAAATTCACTTTTAAATATAGGTTTTTCAAATTTACAAATGAATTTTGGTCAAAATTCGCAACAACAAAATAACCAAAGAGGACAAAATAGTAATAGCTCAAACAATAACAATTCATTACATGATAATGAACATAATGAAATAGATAACTTTGATTTAGTTATCCCACAATATATTTAAGGAGTCAAAATGGCAGATATAACAGGTATAAATTCAAACTACAATTCAACACAATCTACAACAATAAATCCAAAATCGGTATTGGGTAAAGATGATTTTTTAAAACTTCTGATAACACAACTTCAATATCAAGATCCAACAGCTCCAATGGATAGTGCAGAAATCTTAACTCAAAATTCTCAACTTGCAACTATAGAAACTCAACAAAATACAAATAAAGCTTTAGAAGAGCTTTCAAGAAGTTTTGCTCAAACAAAAGATTTTACTGCTGTTTCAGCTATTGGTAAAACTGCAAGATTGGAAAACAAAGTAACTCTTAAAGAGGATGCAAATGGTAAAGTATCACCTGTAACAATAGATTTAGAATTTGATGAAGATATTAAAGAGGGTACTATTAGTATTTATGATGAAAATAATCTTTTTATTAAAACAATTGATATCACAAAAAATACTTTAGGTAAACACACTTATACTTGGGATGGTACAAATAGTGCTGGAGATTATGTAAAAAGTGGCAATTATACTATTATTGCAAAATATACAAATAATGATGGTGTTAATTTAATTGCAAATTTTCCATCTTACAAAATAGAGTCTGTTAAATTTGATAATGACAAAACATATGTTAAATTAAATGGTAATTTTATAGATTTCAAACATGTTCAAGAAATTTATTAGGATTTAAAATGAATATCTCATTTTATAATGGTGTATCTGGTATAAAGTCTCAACAATTTGGAATAGATGTTATAGCAAATAATATAACCAATATCAATAAAACCGGTTTTAAAGCAAATTTTGCTGAATTTAGTACTATCTTTAGCTCAAAACTATCAGGATCTTTATCTGATCCTACAACAAATGATAGAGGATTAGCTATAACAGTAAATTCCACAAATACAGACTTTTCTCAAGGTGTTTTTATGCCTACAGATAATCAATATGACATGGCAATCGATGGTAAAGGATGGTTTGGAGTCATTGATGAAAAAAATAACTTTTTTTATACACGATCTGGAGCATTTTCAAAAGATGCCAATGGTAATTTAATAGATGCAAATGGATTTTATGTTGTTGGTACAAATGCAAATAATATCCAAAATGGACAAATTATTAATAATCCAACACTAGATATAACTCTATCTAATCCATCACAACAAGAAAAAATAACATTTACTAAACCTTTAATTTTACCAGCTACAGCAACAACATATGTTAATATTCAAGGAAATTTGAATCCAAAAATCATCACACAAATAAATCCTAAAACAGGCTTATTAGAAGAGAAACCAAATATTGAAGTTTTTCAAACAACAGTTATAGATCAAAATGGTAATGAAAATATTTTAAAAATAACATTTACAAAACAGGTTCCTCAATCAAGTACAGATATTATTTGGAATGCAACCGCAGAAATTTTTGATCAAAACAAAAATATTATAAATTCAACTCAAGGAGTTTTAAATTTTGATGCAAAAGGTGCTTTAATTTCAAATACACTAACATCTATAAATAATAATGGTTCAAACATAAATATAAACTTAGGTTCAAATTATGATGGTTTAGTCTCTTTTTTAAATGCAGATGTAAATAGAATTATCGAAAAAGATGGTTTTAAAAAATCAAACATTAAAGACTATCATATCGATAAAAATGGCAATGTTGTGGCAATTTTTGAAAATGGAAAAACCATACCTATTTACAAAATAGCGATTTTTAATTTTCAAAATGAAGAAGGATTACAAAAAGTAAGTCCAGTTTATTACAAAGAGAGCTCAAATAGTGGAAAGGCAGTGTTTTTAAATAATACATCTACAACTATAAAAACTAAAAATCTTGAAATGTCAAATGTATCATTACATCGAGCTTTAACAGAATTAATTGTTATGCAAAAAGCATTTGATGCAAGTTCAAAAAGCATTACAACAAGTGATCAAATGGTACAAAATGCAATAAATATGAAAAAATAATCAAATATATTTAATTTAGTAAAAAATAGGAACACTAATTGCTCTAATTTATTATGAGTGTAGGAGAAATAATAAAACAAAAAGGATTCAAAAATGATGAGATCATTATGGTCTGGAGTATCTGGACTACAAGCACATCAAATTGCAATGGATGTTGAAGGTAATAATGTCGCAAATGTCAATACAAACGGTTTTAAATACTCAAGAGCAAACTTTGCAGACTTATTATCACAAACTTCAAAAATAGCAACAGCTCCACAAGGAACAAGAGGTGGTAGCAATCCAGTACAAGTTGGACTTGGTACAGAAATAAATTCTATTACAAGAATGTTTTCACAAGGATCAATTCAAACTACAGGTAAAAATACAGACCTTGCAATTCAAGGAAACGGTTTTTTTGTACTCAGTCCAGATGGTGGAAAAACATACAAATATACAAGAAGTGGTGATTTTGTATTTGATGCAAGTGGTAATTTTGTAAATAATAGTGGTATGATTATCCAAGGTTGGACAAGAGATCCTGAAACTGGTATTATTGACTCTACTGCTCCTATATCTGACATCTCTATTCCACCAGGTCTTACAACACCTGCAAATGCAACAACAGTTATTAATGTAAAAGCAAATTTAAATGCTGGTAATAATATCGTAAATAAATCGGTAATTAGAGAACTTGATTCAACTGCTGGTTTATCAAGTACAGAACTGGTTGATGATTTTAATGTACTTTTCAATACTGATGGTCAAGCATTTAATTTAAAATCTGGAGAAAGCTCTGGAGCTTATGGTGAAGGAATATCTATCAGTTTTGATGGTGGAACAAGTTCAAGAGAGTTTAGATATACTGATGGTAGTCCAAATGCTGTTGGATTAAGTAGTAGTGGAATTTATTACTTTAGAACAACTGAAGATTTAAGAGCAGGTTTACAAGATTATGCTGCTAGTATATCTCCTGGAGCTACAGTTATAGTAAATAAAGAGGGTAAATTTGAGTTATCAAATCCAACTGCATCTAGTTCAGGTGGAGTTGATATGGATATTCAAGTAAGTTCAATTCAAGATTCAAATACAAATGAAAATTATGCTTTTTATACTACAATGAAATCTCTTGCTGGACAACTTACAGCTGGAAGTAGTGGAATTAAAGTTTCTCAATCGATTAATGCTGCAACTCATGCTGCTAGTATAGATATATTTGACTCTTTAGGTTCAAAACACACAGTAAGACTTAGTTTTAGAAAAGAGGGATTTATATATGATACAAGTGGAACAAAAACTGGATCATATTGGAATATGCAAATCACTGTTCCAGAGCCAGGTGATATTGGAGGAACTGTAAAAGCTAATACAATAGAAGGACAAGTTATATTTAATTCTGATGGTTCACTCTCATCTTATACCCCAACAAGTATAACCTATACAGCAAATAATGGATCAGCACCAAATCAAACAATTCAGTTAAATCTTGGTGATTCAAATCAATTTAATGGTTTAACAAGTTTTGATAGCGACTCTAATACTTCAGGAATTTCCCAAGATGGCTATACTGGTGGTGATTTACAAGGTATTAGAGTTGATCAATCAGGAACACTCATAGGAAGCTTTACAAATGGTAGAAGTTTTGGACTTGCTCAACTTGCAATGGCAAGATTTACAAATGATATAGGGCTTGAGAGTGATGGAGGAAATATTTTTATTCAAACTGCAAACTCTGGTGATCCTGTTATTGGTCAAGCTTCATCTGGCGGAAGAGGCTTTATTCAAGCTAGTGCACTAGAGATGAGTAATGTTGATCTTAGTAGGAGCTTAACTCAACTTATAGTCATCCAAAGAGGTTTTCAAGCAAACTCAAAAACTATTACAACCTCTGATCAAATGCTAAATACCCTTTTACAATTAAAACAATAATCTTTTTTTGATATACTAAGCTCTTACATTATCATGTAGGACTTAGTATATGCAAGTTACTCTTTTAAACCACACACCTCTTAATGTTTGTGCAAAAGCTATTAGAACTTGTTGGCAAAGTTTTGACAAAAGTGATAATGGTGGAAAAAAAGATAAAGAGCTTATCGATAGAGTAGGAAATAAATTTAAACATGGATCAACCTTAGAGCATCTTGTCTATTCATTTTATATAAAAGGAGTTAGTCGAGCACTTCTTCAAGAATTAGCCCGTCATCGTATGGCTTCACTTAGCGTAAAATCAACCAGATATACTTTAAAAGAGTTAAAAAATGAAGAGCCATTTTTACTACATGATATCAAAAGAGCTGCTAAATATTTAGTTATGACTGATGAGAAATTAGTAAATGAGATGAGTATAAAAGCACTTGAAAATTTAAGAATTCTCTTAAAACAAGGTATTAGTAACGATAAAGCAAAATATGCTCTTCCAGAATCTTATAAAACAGAGCTTACTTGGACTATTAATGCTAGAAGTTTGCAAAATTTTTTATCTCTAAGAAGTGATAAATCAGCTCTTTGGGAAATTAGAAAATTAGCAAAAGATATCTATGACTCTTTACCAGATCATCATAAATATCTTTATACAAATTTTATTCATTTTTAATTATTAATAATTTTTAATCGTCATCATCCTCCTCGTCGTCGTCATGATCATCATATCTTTTCTTATCTTTGATTCCATCATTATCATCGTCATCATCGTCTATATTTCTGATACCATCATTATCTCTATCATCATCATAACGATCATGCATACCATCATTATCATCATCTACATCATCTTTATTTTTTATACCATCATTATCAAGATCCATATCATTGATACCATCATTATCTAAATCCCCATCATTTATATCCAATATTCCATCTCCATCATCGTCATCATCATAATGATTTGGTACATGATCTGCATCATCATCTTCATAAAGATCAATTATTCCATCTTTATCTTTATCCATATTATTTAAAGATTGTGGTGTGATAGTAACCATAGAGTTATTTATATCAACCACTAATGGTCTATCTACAACAGAATCACTATTGTTATCATCAACACTATTTATATCTGTTGGAAGATCTATGTAATCAAGCTCTAAAACATCTCCATTTACAGTTATAAATGTTCCATTAACATCTCCACTCTTGAAAGAAATCGGAGTGATAACTCTAGTATTATTATTTTCTTCATTTGTAGTCATTACAAAATTACACTTAACACCTCTTGGTATTTCAATTTCAAATGGATGTTTAATAGTTCCACTTTTTGTTGAATTAACCTTATAATAACTTCCATCTGCACAAAATGCCTCTATAAGAGTTCCTGGTACCATACCTCGTACAGTACTAGTATCATTTTGAGTACTTTGCGTTGAATTACATCCTATTAAGATCAACCCTGCCATAAGAGCTGAAATTGCTAATGAAGTTTTTTTCACTTTAAATCCTTTTTTATAGTTTATATTAAAATTGTACAAGAGATAAATGAAATTTTAATGAAGTTTTAAATATTTAAAATTAACTTTTGATTAAAAAAGTTTTATGCTTACATTTTATACTGGAATCTATCATCAAAGATGTAGAATAAACTCCACTCTCTACACAATTGTTTGAAATAACTGTAGCAGATGTTATACTAGTTTGCATTCTCTTACAAGATAAAATATGAGAAAAAACTTCATCTTCTATCTTATAGTTTCTCTCATATGAAGCCGAAGTTGTTAAAGCTTGATTTTTTATTTGTATAAATTTGATATGTTCATTAGTATTTTTAGGATTTTTGATACCTATTTTAAATTTTTCTCCATTTGGTTTTTCTCCTAGAACATAAATATCTCCACCAAAATTTACTAAAGCTGAAGCAATTTTACTTTTTTTAATTATATTTACTGATCTATCTACAGCATACTCTTTTACAAAACCACCAAAATCAATTTTCGTAAATTCATTATCAAAAATAATTTTATCTCTTTTTATTTTAAAATGCTCACACCCTACATAAGAGCTTAATTTCTCTTTTTGAATTTTGATATCATGTAGAGAATTACAAGAGTTAAATATATCTTTTATAGTTGCTATTGTAATATCAAAAATACCATTTGTTATTTTATAATACTGTTTAGCTCTTTGTAAAATGGATTTTGTCTCTATATCTAAAATTAAATACTCTCTTTTATTGATCTTTGATAGTAAAGAGTTTTGATCATAATAGTTATACTTTTTTTCTAATCTTTTTGCCTCTTTTACCACCTCTTGAGCAACAAAATCAGATTTTTTTTTATCTGTTTCATACATAATAAGCTCACAAGGTGAACTCATAACATTAAAATTATAAACAAATTTTTTAAAATCTATATTTTGCTCCAATATTATAATAAAGCGAATCAAAATATTTTGGCTGAGTATAAAGAGATACATTTGTATTTAAACTAACTTTAGTATTAATTTTATAATCTACTCCAATATTATAATTCATAGAATAAAAATCACTCATGCGTCTATCACTCGATGCATATTTCTGATTTTTAAAATAATCTTTTGATCCATTATAAAAACTCGCTTTACTTTGAGTATAATATCTAAAACCTATAGAGGTTGTTAACTTATCACTAAATTCATAATAGATCTCTGATCCAATAGTATGTGAAGTTATATCCCAATCATCACTATAAATTCTATATGATGAAATTGTACTTATTTGATTTTTAAACGATTTTGTATATTGTAATGTTGCTCCATAAGCTACTCTTTTATCAGGTTTTTGTTCTTGTATAATCGTAGGTTTGATATCGTAAAATCTAACAACTCTCATATAAGGATTACTTAAATAACCATTCTCATAAATATAAAAAATAGAAGTTTTAATAAGAGATGTTTTATCTATAATTTGAGTAAATCCAATTTCTGAGTTTAAAACTTGCAAATCTTCACTTTCACTTTTTTTACTTGCACTACTTGAGCTATCACACTCAGTATCACTATTGTTTAAAGAACATAATATTTCAATTTTATTCATCTGATACGATAATCCAAAAGAGATAGATCGGTTTTTACTTTTATCAATCCAATGTAAATATTGAGCTGATGCTTCATTGGATTCATAATCTCGCTCTCTTGATATATTTATACCTAAAGATAACTCATCTCTATTTTTAAATCTTGTTATAAAAGAGGTTCCAAAAGCATTTCTTTCCTCTTTATAATCTATATTTCCATATTTTACACTTGTTTTTGGAACTGCTCCTTGAGATGAGGCTGATGCACCACTTGAGCTATCGTAATATGTTGGACTAGCTCCACTAATAGAGTCATAAATATATGAAACATTTAGAGTATAATCACTTCCAAAATCTTTATTTATTTCAATAGATGGTACCAATATAGAAGTTTTGCCATTATCCTCATTATAATGAATATACTGAACACTTACATAATCCTCTGCAACAAGTGAAGATGACACTAATAATATAGATGTGATAAGTGATAATTTTTTTAATTGCATCCACAACCTCCACCAGCAACTCCACCACCACCTTTACTTCCCTCTTTTGAAAAATATATGTGAGATGTTAATTTTTTAAAAAGAGTATTTCCACCTCCTTCTTTCATGCTATCTTTTGCTAATGTACCTTTTTCCCAAGGTTTTACATCTTTTATAGCACAACCACTTAGTAAAAAAAGTAAACTTATAACTACTAAATTTTTCACTCTAAACCTTTTAAAATTGTTAAAATTTTTTCATCTATATTGGATTTAGCACCTATAATAGAATCAACCACTTTAAAATTTTTAACAAAAAATAGAGCAGGCATACCAACTGGATCAAACTTTTTTATAATTTCACCTTTTGGATCATCTATAACTCTAAAATTTAGAGCATTTGCTTCTCTTAACTCTTTTTGAAATTTTTGTCCATCTTTTATATCTTCATCAACACAAACACCTATAATGTTTATTTTATTTTGATCTATTGTGCTATTTATTTTCGATATATATGGCATCTCTTTTTTACATGATGGACACCAAGAGGCAAAAAAATCTATAATAT
>JALWLB010000163.1 GCA_027081145.1 Campylobacterales bacterium | reverse complement strand
TTAAAAAGAGAAGAAGACGCAAAAGATTAAGCCCGCAAGAGTTGGCACTAAAAGCATTAAAAGAGTTAGACTACAGCAACACAAAAGATGCAGTTTACAACTTTAGCGTAAATGCCCAAAAGCTAGCAAATAGCGAACAGCAGGGTGAGTTGCAAAAGATATTGAAAAGTTTAACAATGGTATTTGTGATGTAGAGTTATTAAAAAAAGTGGTTAAAGGTTTAGGACCTTCAATTTATAATAATGATTCTGAGAGAGTATCATGTAGTGATAATGAAGAGTTAGCTAGAGTTAGAGAAAATTTTCTAAAAAAGAAACTATCTCTTACAAATAGTGATGAAGAGTTAGATCAATCAATTAAAGAGGTGTGTGAACAGTTAGGAAGTGCAAATAAAAATAAATTTAGAGCAACTTTTTACTATCTTTTAGTGGAAAAATATGGTGCAGAAGCTGTTTATGCGTAAAAATTTATCAACTAATACTAAAATTAAACGAAAATTTTACTATTAGTTTGCAAAAGTAAGCTTTTTTGGTTATAATATTTTTCAATTTATTACCAAAAACATTTATAAGGTTTGTTTAGTGCAAGTTATTAGGTTATTGTTTATTGCTCTTTTTACTGTTTCTCTTAGTGCTGAGGTTGGTATATATACCCAAATTCCAGCTGGTAAAACCATCATTATAAAACCAAAGCCAAACCAAGCTTTTAGCATAAAAAGAAGTTTAGGAACTCCAAAAAATTTTGGACTTTATGATATAGTTATTAAAAATAACGATGATATACTATTTGAAGATAGAAACTTAAAAGATGATACTTATTTTATATTTAATGAAATGGTTGATCCAGATGACAGACTGGAAGTAACTGTCAAAAGAGGATCATTTGATTATAAAGTAACTTCAACAAAACTTTTACCAACCAATATAAAAAAAGTCTTAGAAGAGGAGCCTAAACCAGTAAAACCCAAAATCGCTAAACCCAAAAAACAAGAGCAAAATTTAACAAAACAAATTGAACAAAATATTTCAAAACAAAAAAAATCAACCAATTCGTTAACTATGCAAAAAGAAGAATCAAAACCACCAACAGATTATCTAAGTGCAATTGGCTCATTTTTTAGCTCAATTCTTTCTGATTTGGCAAGTATCTTTCCAACTATCAATACCAGTAGAGAAGTAAAAAATGAGAGCGATAAAGAGCCATCTCAAGTTGATATAGATTCAAAACAGCCAAATTTTAAATCACCACTCACCTCTAAACAAGGTGTGCAAGATGTAGAGTTTGAAATCGATAAAATCTCTAAAAATAATCCAATATATAATAAAAATATAACAGATGAAACTTTAAGTGCTAAAACAGACTCTCAAAACATAGTATCTATTTCTAAAGATAATGCAGATAATACTATCATACCAGTTAGAGAAGAGATTGAAAAATCAGATATAGAGCCCAAAACTATAGAAGCAGAGCAAAAAACACAAAATAAAAAAATTGTAATTACCAAAATAATCGATACTAAAGATCAAGAAGAAGAGGATAAATTTGCCGATAGAGTTTTAGGAACTGGTTATAAAAAAGAGGGAGGAACACTGAAAGTTGTTGCAACAAGCAATGATAAACCTGTTGCAGCATGGGTTGAAGTATATAGAGCTGGAACAAAACAGAGAGTGAAAACATTTTATACAAGTACAACAAGAATAGCAAAAAAGATAACTCTTCCTAGTGGCGATTATACACTCAAGACAACCTATAGAAAAGCCTCAATGAAACAACAAAAGATACTGAAAAATATTGGTATATCCAATGGTCAAGAACTTACCAAATATATAGCATTTAAAAGTGGTACTTTAAAAGTTGTTACAAAAAGAGAATCAAAAGCTATAAGAGCTAAAGTAGAGATATATAAATATCGCTCAAAAAAACTCTATACATATGCTTTTACATCAAGAATTTCTGGTGAGATCAATATTATTTTACCTGAGGGAAAATATGATATCATTATCAAAGAGTTTAAAAGTAAAAAAAGAGTTCGAGGTTTATATATAAGAGGTGGAAAAACTAGACGAATAAATGTCACCTTTTAAATATGGCTAGATTAACAAAAACTGATGCACTTGAACTGTTTCAAAATAGCTCACTTTTAAAGCTTGGTGCTATGGCACTTGAAAAAAAGAGAGAGCTTCATCCAGATAAAATCACCTCTTTTATAATCGATAGAAATATAAACTATACAAATATTTGTTGGGTAAATTGTGATTTTTGTGCATTTTATAAAAAAGAGAGGGATAAAGACTCTTATATCTTAAGTTTTGAAGAGATTGGCAAAAAAATTGAAGAGCTTATAAAAATTGGGGGGAGTCAAATCCTTTTTCAAGGCGGAGTTCATCCTAAACTCAAAATTGAGTGGTATGAAGAGTTGGTTGAGTATATCTCTAAAAATTATCCAACTATCACAATTCACGGTTTTTCAGCTATTGAGATTGATTATATTGCAAAAATTTCCAAAATATCTTATAAAGATGTTTTACAAAGATTAAAAGACAAAGGTCTTTTTTCGATGCCTGGAGCTGGAGCTGAAATACTTAGTGATAGAGTTAGAGATATAATCTCACCCAAAAAAATCTCTTCAAAAACTTGGCTTGATATTCATAAAATTGCCCATGAAGTTGGTATAAAAACAACAGCTACAATGATGTTTGGAACAGTTGAGAGTGATGAAGAGATAGTTGAGCATTTAGATCAAATTAGAAACTTACAAGACCAAACAGGTGGTTTTAGAGCTTTTATAGCTTGGAGTTTTCAGCCAAATAATACTAATCTTTTAAAGAAGTTTAATATACAAAAGAGTTCATCAAATAGATACTTAAAGATTTTAGCCCTAAGCAGACTCTATCTTGATAACTTTAAAAATATTCAAAGCTCATGGGTAACTCAAGGAAGTTATATAGGTCAACTTGCACTTCTATTTGGTGCAAATGATTTAGGATCAACCATGATGGAAGAAAATGTTGTAGCAGCAGCTGGAGCTAAAAATAGAATGAATCAAGAGCAGATGATAAAGTTAATTCAAGATATTGGAGAAGTTCCAGCTATAAGAGATACAGCTTATAATATGTTAAAGATTTATGATAAAGAGTTGGTATGAAAAAACTATTGATACTATTTATGATTTTACAAGGAGTTTTGTTGAGTAAAGAGTTAGATTATATAAAATTACAAGATGTAAATATCCCACTAATATATGAACAAGATAGCACACTTCCAATAGTCTCTATGCAGATTGTTTTTAAAAATAGTGGACATATAGAGGATAAAGATTTGGCTGGACTTGCAAAAATGAGTGCGAATATATTAAATGAAGGAACACGAAAACTTGGCTCAGTCGGTTTTGCAAAAGAGTTAGAAAAAGATGCACTTCATTTAAACTCTAGTGTGGGCTTAGAGACATTTGTAATAGAGCTTTCAGCCTTAAAAGAAAAATTTCAAAACGCAATCAAACTTACTAATGATCTATTGATCGATCCAAATCTGACTGAGGATACTTTTTCTAAAGTAAAAACTATGATGTTAGGAGATATCAAACAAAAAGAGAGTGATTTTGATTATGTTGCGAATGTAAATTTAAAAAAGATCATATTTAAAGATACTCCAAATGAGTTTCCATCAAGCGGAACTTTGCAAACTCTTAAAAAAATAACTCTACATGATATCAAAAAGTTTTTAAAAGAGCATCTGATATTAAATAATGTTATAATTGTAATTGGTGGAGATTTGAGTTTACAAGAGGCTAAAGATTTTGCAAAAAATAGTATAAAAAGCTTAAAAGTTGGCAAAACTAAAAAACTTCAAAAATTTAGTGCAATTAAAAGTTCAGTTACAAAAGAGATTATTAAAGATACAAAACAAGCTTATATATATTTTGGCTCTTTTTATGACTTAAATGTCTCTAGTGATGAAGCTTATAAAGCAAGAGTTGCATCTTTTATATTAGGAGCTAGCGGTTTTGGAAGCAGACTTATGGAAGAGATCAGAGTTAAAAGAGCTCTTGCGTATTCTGCATATGCATCTATAAGTTTAAATAACTCTCATAGCCTATTTAAAGGATATCTACAGACCAAAATTCAAACCAAAGATGAAGCTATAAAAACTGTTAAAGAGGTTATTTTAAACTTTACCAAAAATGGTGCTACCAAAGATGAGTTAATTCAAGCTAAGAAGTTTCTATTAGGGAGTGAACCTTTAAGAAATGAGACTCTAAATCAAAGACTTACAAGAGCTTTTATGGAATACTATAAAGGTTTTTTCTTAGGACATACAAAAAAAGAGTTACAAAAGATAGAGGCTTTGAGTTTGGATGAGTTAAATGATTTTATAAAAAAACATGATGAGATAAATACTCTTAGCTTTTCAATTGTGACGGCAAAGTGAACTTTGAAAAAGATGATTATGAAAAATTAAAAAAACTTGGTGTTGAAAATCTTATCGATTTAGCACTAATTGCACCAGTTAGTTATAATAATCTCTTTATCCAAGCCACCCCAAACATAGGTTTCAATAATGTAATAGATGCGACTATTATCTCCTCTACTAAACAGGGTAAAATTTTAAAACTATATCTTTATGCACATAACTTTGATATGAAAATACAAGGGGTAATTTTTAATCCTAGATATTTTCATCAAAAACATTTTCTTCCAGGAGCAAGGCTTTTTTTACAAGGTAAGATTGAGAACAGTTTTCAATCTTTACAAATACTACAACCTCAAATTATCGATGAGATAAATAAAATCATTCCAAAATATAAAACTCCACTGCAAAACAAAACCGTAATATCTTTGATGCAAAAATATATCACAAAAGAGAATTTTCCTACTCTACATGATATCCACTTTCCAAGTGTAGAGTTTGTAAAAGAGTTTGAAAAGAGTGGTTTTTCAAAAGAGTTGATAGATGAATTAAAGTATAAAGAGATTTTAAATCATCTTCAAAAACTATCTTCAAAAAAGATAGATTTTGCTTCTATGAAAAAGTTAACAAATGATATAACGCCTTTTATAAACTCTCTTCCTTTTAAACTTACAAATGATCAATTAAAAGCGATAGAAGAGATAAAAAGAGATTTTCAAAGCAACAAAGCAGCAAAAAGAGTTATAATGGGTGATGTTGGATGTGGTAAAACTATGGTTATATTAGCTGCAGTTATGCTCTCATATCCAAATAGATCTATTTTGATGGCACCAACTACTATATTGGCAGCTCAAATTTATGAAGAGGCAAAAAAGTATTTAAAAGATTTAAAAATCTGTTTTGTATCTAGTAAAAGTGAAGTTGTTGATTTAAAAGAGTTTGATTTTATCATAGGAACTCATGCACTTTTATATAAAGATTTGCCAAGTGCACCTTTGGTAATGGTGGATGAACAGCATAGATTTGGTACAAAACAGAGAAACCTCATAACAAAGCTTATCTCAAAAGGTGATAAAAGACCACACTTTTTACAATTTTCTGCGACACCAATTCCTAGAACTTTAAGCCTAATTCAATCTTCTATAATAGATGTAACAACTATCAAAGAGTTACCATTTAAAAAAGATATACAAACCAAGATCGTATCAAGTAGTGATTTTAAAAGTTTGATCAATCATGTAGATAGTGAAATTAAAAAAAATAACCAAATAATTATAGTCTATCCATTGGTTCAAGAGAGTGAGACGATAGAGTATCAATCCATACAAGAGGCTAAAGGGTATTGGCAAGATAGATATAAAAATGTTTATGTAACATTTGGAAAAGATAGAGAAAAAGAGTCTATTTTAGAAGATTTTAGAGACAAAGGTGATATATTAATAGCTACAACTTTGATAGAGGTTGGTATCTCTTTGCCAAGATTATCTACTATTGTTATAGTTGCTCCTGAAAGATTAGGACTTGCTACTTTGCATCAGCTTAGAGGAAGAGTTAGTAGAACTGGTCTTAAAGGATATTGCTATCTCTTTACTAAAATAAAGCCTTCTCAAAGACTTAAAGAGTTTTCTAAAACTTTAGATGGATTTGAGATAGCTGAGCTTGATTTGAAGTATCGACAAGGTGGAGATTTGCTAAGTGGAGATGTGCAAAGTGGTAAAAGTTTTAGATGGTTTGATCCAAAGAGTGATATTGAAATTTTAAAAAAAGCAAAACAAGATGTTCTTAGACGAGGTTGTTAGTTTCATCACACTTCATGTAGTGACAATTGTCACATTTTTTCTATCATTTATTACAATTGCTCATATGCTTTTATCAAGAAAAAAACCTCCCTACATGATAGCGTGGCTTGTGAGTATTATATTTTTACCATATATTGGAATTTTGTTATATGTGATCTTTAATGCTAGAAAAATCCCTAAAAATGTCTTAAAGAAAAAAAGAATTAATCTTAAAGAGGTGGGTGAGGGTGAGGGTGGGTGTGAGAATGAGAGTGAAATTGAAAAGCTTCTAAAACAGCTCTCAATTGCAAGTGCTAGTTCAAACAACCACTTTTATCTATGTAAAGATTCTAAAGATGCGTACGAAAATATAATCAAACTCTTAAAAGAGGCAAAAGAGAGTATCTATATAACCACTTATATATTTGGTAATGATGAGATTACTAAAACAATTTTAGATATTTTGATTCAAAAAGTGAAAGAGGGTGTTAGAGTTAAATTGCTAATTGACTCTTTTGGATCATTTTTGCTTGAACTTTTTCCATATAGTTTAAAAAGATTCAAAAATGCTGGTGGAGAATATAGATTTTTTATGTCAGTTTTAAAACATCCTTTTAAAAATAGATTTAACTGTAGAAACCATAGAAAGATGATTATTATAGATTTGGAGGTAGTAGTTAGTGGAGGAATTAATATCTCAAATGATTATCTATCTTCCAATCCAAATAGTACAAGTTGGTTAGATATTGCATTTATTATAAAGGGTGATGCTGCATTTTATTATGGTGAAATATTTTGGTATGATTGGCAATCCCAAAGTGAAAAACAAGAAGATATAACAATAAAGAGTAAAGATTATAACTATCATCAAAGCAGAGTTCAAGTTGTCCCATCTGGTCCAGATGTAAGTGCTGATGCTTTATATGAGTCTATTTTGTATGCACTTTTTTTAGCAAAAAAAAGAGTTTGGATAGTTACACCTTACTTTGTGCCAGATGGAGCTTTGATGGATGCATTAATCATTGCAAAACATCGAGGTTTGGATATTAAAATTGTACTTCCAAAAAAATCTGATCAATTTTTAGCAGATATTAGTAGAAGCGGATTTTTGAGAGATTTGCAAAAAGAGAAAATTGATATATTGCTTTATAAACCAAAAATGCTTCATGCAAAAGCTATGATTATAGATGAAAATTTAGCTCTAGTTGGAAGTTCAAACTTTGATGCTAGAAGTTTTTTTTATAATTTTGAAATAATGAGTTTTTTATATACAAAAAAAGATATTCTTAGTGTAAGCGAGTGGATTGAAAATATCTTTGATGAGTGTGAAGTGGGGTTAAAAGCAGCTAGTAAAGTTCGTATCATGTTTGAAAACTTTTTTAAGATGCTCTCACCCGCACTTTAGATCTATAGTTAAGCTCAATTTTATCAAAGAGAGACTTTTATGTTCTTTTGTTTATTGATATATACATAAGAGTTTAGTGCTCCTATATAAGCTTTTGCACTAGCTATCATAGTATCTATGCTAAGACCATGTCCAATAACAGGCGGTTTTGAATCATCAAATGTAACCTTTACTATAACTTTTGCTAAAGCATCTTTGCCTTTTGTGACTGAGCTTACTTTATAATCCTCTAAGTGTCCTTCGATATTGCTTATTCTATCTATCGTTTTAAATATGGCATCGATTGTTCCTTTGCCAATTCCCGCATCAGTTTTTTCTTCACCATCGATACTAATAGTTATGGCAGAGTTTGGAACACCATTCATACAATCACTAAGTTGTAAATTGATAAGTTTATAAACTTCAGGGATTTGAGTTATCACCTCAGCTATGATTGCTCTAATATCATCATCAAAAATCTCTCTTTTTTTATCTGCTAAAGCTTTGAATCTCTCAAATGCCAAGTTTAACTCATCATCATTTAGTGAATATCCTAAAAATTTTATCTTATCTTTAAAAGCAGCTCTACCCGATAATTTTCCTAAAACTATCGTCTTAGCATCCTCTAATCCAATATCTTTGGCACTCATAATCTCATAAGTTTGAGTATGTTTTAACACTCCATCTTGATGAATTCCACTCTCATGAGCAAACGCATTTTTACCTACTACCGCTTTATTTGGCTGAGGAGAGATACCTGTAATACTAGCTACCAATTTACTAGTTGGATATATCTCTTTTGTATTGATATTTGTATCAACTTGAAAAATATCTGATCTAGTTTTTAAGCTCATCACAATCTCTTCTAATGCTGCATTTCCAGCTCTCTCACCAAGTCCATTTATGGTACACTCAACCTGTCTAGCTCCATTTTGAATACTCTCTAATGAGTTTGCAACAGCCAATCCCAAATCGTTATGACAATGCACCGATATCGTAGCTCTATTTTTTATAAATTTATTAAGCTCACTTATCATGTAGCCCATTTCATGAGGCATTCTATAGCCTACAGTATCTGGTATATTTATAGTTGTTGCACCAGCTTGTATAACAGCATCTATAATCTCTTTTAAAAAATTCATCTCACTTCGACCAGCATCTTCGCAACTAAACTCCACATCATCTACAAACTCTTTGGCATAACTTACAGCCTCTATCGCTTTTTGTATAACCTTTTGAGCAGACATATTTAATTTATACTTCATATGAATTTCACTCGTTGCTATAAAGGTGTGAATTCTTTGCTGTTTTGCACTCTTTATAGCTAAAGCCGCTTTTTTGATATCTTGTGGTAGTGCTCTTGCTAATGAACAGATAGTGCTTTTATCTATCTCTTTTGAAATTTGCGAAATTGCTTCAAAATCTCCCTCACTAGCAGCTGCAAAACCAGCTTCGATGATATCAACATTTAATTTTTGAAGTTGTAATGCTATTTGGATCTTCTCCTCTATATTCATAGAAGCCCCTGGGCTTTGTTCTCCATCTCTTAATGTTGTATCAAAAATTTTTACTATACTATTTTTACTATTTTTCATGTTATTATCCCTTTGTGTTTTATTGTACTAAAAAAATTAAAATGGTTGATTAAATATATAAAATATTATGAGAGCAGAAGCAGAAGGAGGGCAGTTATACTCTTTGTTGTTGGCATTATAATTGTCATATTCATGATATCCTCCTTAATTTTTGCTATTGTAACATAAAAGAGCTCTTTTTTGCAAGAATTTCTTGTTATATCTCTTTTTCATTAGGGCAAGATATGAAACTCTCAAGATTTTTGCTTTTGTTTATGATTTTACGAAAAATCATGAGTGTTTCACCTAATAATCTCCTCGTATAATAAATTAATTAAACCCTACATCCAAAAGGAGTAGCAGTTTTTTAGTTTTTTTGGTAAAGTTTTATCTGTTTACCAAGAGCTAAAACAACTTACAGTTAAAG
>JALWLB010000162.1 GCA_027081145.1 Campylobacterales bacterium | reverse complement strand
TATATATAGTTAGTAAAAGTATAATAAAGTAACATTGGTTATTTTGATTAATAAATTATATTAATATTATGTACAGTATAAAATTTAAGTAAATTTGATATTTTTTTAATATTTTATATGCTTTTTAATCTAACCTCTAAATAATAAAATAAAATTCTAACTGATTTGATCCAATGTCAATAAAATAATGAAAAAATTTGGTAGCTCTGTTAATCTTTTTTTGCTATACTCGAATCTATTCAAAAAATAGGAGTAAAAATGTCTGAGTTACAAAAATTTCGACTTATCAATAAAATAGAAGGATACTCATATATAGTACTTCTTTTTATCGCTATGCCACTTAAGTATATATTTGGTTATCCAGAGGCTACAAAAGTTGTGGGCATGATACATGGGATTTTATTTATAGTGTTTGTTTATCAACTCATAAAAGCTACCAAGATCGTACCATTTTCACAAAAAGAGAGTGTGATATTTTTTATAGCTTCATTGATACCATTTGGTAGTTTTTATTCAGATAGATTTTGTGTAGCAAAAATGAAAAAAGAAGAGGTAATAGCCAAATGAAAACAATAGGAGCTATAATCTTTGCAAGTTTGATCTTCTTACAAACTTTATATGCTAAAGAGTTGAGTGTTTTGGGTATTTTAGATGAGATGATTATAAGATATGGTGGAGAGGAGAGTTTAAAACAGTTAAACTCATATAAACAGATTTGGGATGTAGAGACTAAAATGGGTAATAGTCATGGAACAGACACTAGAGAGATTAGATTGCCAAATTTTTTAAAAGTGGAGTTGGTATATCCAAATAGAAGTGAAATTAGAATTTTAGATCATGCAAAAGGGATCAAGAAGTATCCAAATAAAACTATAGAGGCAAAAGGTCCTATGCTGGATGCTATGAAATTGCAATTGATGAGGCTTTATACCCCGTTGGAGCTTAAAAAAAGAGCCAAAGATATCAAAGTTTTAGAAGATGATAATTTTTATGTTTTGATTTTAGAGCAAGATGATTTAGTTGCAAACTATTTTGTATCTAAAAAAGATTATTATATATCATTGGTTATTGGTGAGTTGAGTATGAATGGTTCTAAAATGGAGTTTAGAACTTTTTATGAAGATTATGCCATAACACATGGGGTTATGATGCCACACAAAGAGATCAAATATGCAGGTAGTGTAAATACAGCGATCTTAAGATTAAAAGAAGTAAGCTTTTTTTAGCCTACTTCAAATAGTTTTGATTCATCTTTGATATCAAACTCAACATCTATAAAGCTATCATCGTTATTGTTGTTTTTAGTGTTGTTCATATTGGCTTCGATCTCTTTTTCTACATCTACATGATAATCAGAGTGTTGTAGTAGTGCAATCTCTGTTCTTGAATTTAAGATAGCTCCATATTTTTCAAGTTGAGGGTTTTCAGCGATTAATTCGCTATATTTGCCTATAAAGCCTTCTACATGACCACCTTGATTTATAATTCTGTCAGCAAATATTTTACCCTTTATGCAACTAGTATTCATGATTTTTAATACTTGTGCACTAAGCATTCCTAAAATTGTTCCACTAGTTGTAATGTTTTTTGCCTGAATATTTGCCTCTATCAGTGATCCTTCAGTTGCAAATAATCCATTACAGATAATACTTCCTTTGATATGTCCTTTGATGAGCACTTTGTTTGCTTTTATGTGTGTTTTTCCTGATGAACTATCCATAAGCTCTAAACTATCGCATATGATGTTACCGTTGCAAGTTCCACTAGAGATAACTTGTTGAGCCTTTATATTTCCATCAATTACTCCACTTTTACCAACGATAACAACATTATTAACTTTTACATCACCTTTTATATGACCATCTATGTGTATTGAATCATTACCAATTAAGTTTCCAACTGTGGTAGTACCCTCAGTGATAATTGTGGCAACATTAAAATAATTTTTTTTCTCACCTTTTCGGCTACCAAAAAGTGCCATATATAAATCCTTTTTTTTAGTAATCTCATTGGCAACATCGACCAATAACAAAATCATCTTAGGGGTCAGGGTTTGACTTTTGCCTTTTTGTCTCTCAAAAGGCAAAAGTCAAACCCTGAACATTCCTCCTGAATTTTTCCTGAAAAAATACTTAAATTACCTTATTTCATAATCTCTATCATTTTGAATCATACTCCAAATTACTCTCACTAAATGT
>JALWLB010000161.1 GCA_027081145.1 Campylobacterales bacterium | reverse complement strand
TAAATCTTATCGCCATATATATCTAACGCCTCTTGTAGAGTTGGGGAGTTTTTGCAAAAAAGCAATAGTTGATCTTGTTCTTGAACTTTTTGATCTTCAAATTTGGCTAAAAATTCATCAATATCATGTATAGGCCTTGCTAAATTAAGTTTTAATAACTTTTGTGTTCCTTTGCTCTGTCCAATTCTATGAGATAGAACATAAATCTCTTTACCAAGCTTTGTTGCAATTTCGGCACTTCTCAAACTTCCACTATTTTCATCAGCCTCTGTTATAATTAAAAAATCTCCCAATGCTACTACAACTCTATTTCTTATTACAAAACTATACTTTGTAGCTTTATATCCACTCTCATATTCACTCAAAGCTAAAGCATTTTTATAGATATCTTCTATCAAAGATCTGTTTACTTTAGGATATATAAAATCTAGCGAATTTGGCATAATAGCAATTGTATTAGTTAATGCAGCTTTATGAGCTATGGCATCAACACCCATAGCAGCTCCACTAACTATACTAAAGCCAATTTTTGATAAAGAAGATGATAATTTATGTGTCATCTCTTTTGTATAATTTATCGGTCTTCTTGTGCCTACAATTGAGACTTTTTTATTATTTAAGAGTGTAGTATCTCCAATATAAAATAACTCTTTTGGTGGTTTTTTTAAAATTTTTAACTCTTTTGGAATATTATTTAATTTTTTTATCATAAAAGCTCATTTATATAAACTAACTCTACATCTTTTAATATTTCATCTGCATTCATCAAAACTTCAAATGTTTTAACTCTTGGATGACAAATTGCTATAGCAAACCCATGTTTTTTAGCATAAAAAACAGCTAGTTTTAATTGGTTTTGTATATATTTAACATTGGACTCATTATCTAAAAAGATATTTCTCTCTAACACCTTTTGATTATACAGTTTTCCAACTTGCACACCTTTTGTATCAATTGAAGTTCTACTATCTAAAAATTTAAACCCATATAGATTCATAGCATAAAACAATCTATCCATAGCTTCAAAATCGGATGTAAATTTACTACCTGTATGATTATTTATAAAGATCGCTTTAGGAAAATTTTCTCTTAATTTTTTCATTTTTTGAATTAATTTCTCTTTTGAATTAGAGATCAATATTGCATTTGTCTCTTGTTTATCAAAATCGAACGCTTGCATTGGATAGTGTATCATGTAGTGTTCAAACTCTTTAGCTAAAATTGGAGTATTTAAGTATCTACTATTTGGAGGAAAAAAGGATGGAGTTACTTTAAATGGAAGTTTTTTAATACTTTTAACTTGTTTGCTAAAACCGACATCATCTATAATAATTGCCAATTTTGGTTTAGAGATTTTAGTAACATCTTTAACTTTTGAAGTCTTTTTTTGAGTAATTTTTGATTTTTGTATCTCTTGAGTTTTTTTTGCTTCATCAATATATTTTTGAATTTGAGTTATGCTATTTGAGTAATTTTGATCTATCTGTTGATTTTGATTTAAGTATTTAAGAGAAGCATTTTTTTCTTTGATTTCAATAGGTACTGTTTGTAAAATTTTTTCTTGAAACAAAATATCTTGAAAAAAAAAGATAATTGCTAAAATAGAAAATAGTAAAAAAGCAAAAATATATGGGAATTTTTCACCCATTATTTGCCTAATTGAATTTCAACTTCTAACATATCTATTTTTTGATTCTTTTCCGATTTTATCACAACATCTGTAACATTTGTATATTTTTTAATAACTTCGATCAAATCTCTTTTTAAATCATCCATATAAGGTATTGAACAATCTGCTCTTTCATGTGCTAACATAAGCTTTAACCTATCTTTTGCTTGAGCAGCTGAGCTTTTTTTAGTACCAAATATCCTCTCAAATAGTGTCATCCAAAAAGCCTTCCAAAGAACCCTTTTTTCACTGTTAAATCCAAAAATGATACTTCATTACCTAAAACTCTCTTAGATATTCTTCTATACGCTTCTGAAGCTAAAGATGATCTATCATAGTAAATTGGCTCACCCTCATTTGTTGAAGTAACTATCTTATCATCATCTGGCACAACACCAATGAGTGGCAAAGCCAAAATACTAAGAACATCATCTATACTTAGCATCGATCCTTTTGCCACCATCTCTGGCTTTAATCTATTTATAACAATATGTTTTTGCACCTCTAAACCATCTTTTGCTTTTTGACTCTTTGCATCTATAATACCT
>JALWLB010000160.1 GCA_027081145.1 Campylobacterales bacterium | reverse complement strand
TGGAGAGTGGGTATTTATGGTAGCTCCTGTTGCTATTTTGATGCTTCTTTGTGTTCCATATATACTCTCAAGAAGTGTAAAAGATGAGTGTGTCAAAGAGATAGATTCAAAAATACCACCTTTAGATGACACACAAAAAAGGCTTCTTTATATATTAACAGCTCTTGCAATTTTACTCTTTATAAATACTCCTATAAAACCCTATTATGGTGGATTAGGACTTAATGAGAAATTAATACTTCTTAGTTTTGGACTTTTGATGTTTATGCCTCGTATTGGATTTTTAAAATGGGATGATACAAAAAATTTACCATATGAGATTATATTTTTATTTGGTGCTGGTTTTTCTATAGCTGCTGCTTTTTCTCAAACAGGACTTGCAGCTGAGATAGCACAAAAGATATCATTTATCTCAACTATGCCTATTTTTTGGATGTTTATTTTTGTGGCTTTATTTGTAAGTTTCTCTACAGAAGTTACATCAAATACGGCACTTACCTCTATTGCTCTTCCAATATTTTATGAATTTGCCAAAGATATGGGAAGTGATGGAGTTGTTATGATGATGGTTGCTACAATAGCAGCAAGTTACGCTTTTATGTTGCCTATCGCCACCCCTCCAAATGCTATTGTTATGAGTAGTAGAGTTATAAAGGTATCGACTATGGCAAAAGTTGGAGTAATTGCAAACTTTGTTGGGATTTTAATAGTTGCGACTATTGCTTATCTTCTTTGGAGATAATTTAATCTTTAAAGATTAGTTTTTTAAATTTAGAGGATTTATCTTCTATTGTTTTCATACCAGAAGTTGCATGTTTTAAAGCCTCTAATAAACCTTTTTCAACATTTTTTGATACATTTCCAGATGAGATAATATCTAAAATCTTTTTTAAAGATTCATGACGATGTGCCTCTAGTTGCATCTGTTGCTCTTTTAGTATCTCCTCTTCTTTTATGGCTAGTTTGGTTTGATTATTTTTTTTGTTTATCAAATATAAAATTATTAAAGCAATAATTATAACTAAAGCAAAAACAACAATAGCTATCATGTAGAGCTTTGTCTGCTCTTGTTCTATTTTAACCATCTGTTTATCTTTATGAAGCTCTATCTCCTTTTGAATCTTTGCTTGATCTATGCTATTTTGAGCATTAATTTTTGCTAACTCTATGGTTGAGTTTGCATTTATTGTAGCAATTTTTACATCTTTATTAATTTCATCTTTTTTCAACTCATACTTTTGTTGTGCTGATAACTCTTGTGATATAACTTTTTGGGTACTATTTTGATCGATCTTATTTAGTGCTTTTAACTCCTCTTTATCAACTTTACAGCCGCTAAAAAATAAAAATATAAAAATATAAAAAATAGCTCTTAACACTCTATCTCCTTAATCTCTTATCATCAAAAAATGAACTATCATGAATTCTTTTAAAGGCCGATTTTAGTGATACAAAAAGTTGAGGGTTCTCTTTTTCTAACTCTTTTAATAGTCGCTTTGTCTTTTCTCTTGCATAAGGCATCTTTACTTTAAACTTCATCGCAGGACACGCTTCATCCCCAATAGTTGGCAAAGAGTTTTTAATCGCATTATCGATTAATTGTCTCTCCCTTGCAAATATAAGAGGTCTTATAACCAAAATCCCATTATTGGCTCTATAAATAGGAGGCATGGATCTTAGTGCACCATTGTATAAAAAGTTCATAAAAAAACTCTCAACCGCATCATCTAAATGGTGAGCTAGAGCTAGTTTATTAAAATTGTGCTCTTTGGCATATCCATACAAAGCTCCTCTTCTCATACGAGAAAAAAAGCTACAAAAAGATGAATTTTCTCTAATAGATTTTTTTGCTGTCTCAAAGATATTTGTCTTATGAACTACATAAGAGATATCATGTAGCTTACAGTGATTGATCAATTGATCAAAATTCTCTCCCATACCATAATCTATACTAACACACAAAAGATCAAACTTAAATGGTGCAATATTTTTCATCCTATTTAATATATGAGCTAGTGCTAAAGAGTCTTTTCCTCCACTAAGTCCTAAAAGAACTCTATCACCCTCTTTAATCAAAGAGTATTTAGCATTTGTTCTGCCAACTGTTGATAAAAGTTTTTTACTAATTTCAATCATGCAGTAGCAATCTCATCTAACATAGAGATTAAAAAAGAGGCACTCTTTTTTGATGAGCTTTTTAAAAACTCTTCAAAATCAAATCCAGCATCCATATCTGCACTATCACTAATGGATCGAAGTATAAAAAATGGAATATCCAAAGCATCACAAACAACCGCTACAGAAGCTCCCTCCATCTCTAGTGCATCAGCATGAAAAGTCTTTTGAATCCACTCTTTTTTCTCACTTGAGTTTACAAATTGATCTCCTGTTGCTATAACTCCCTCTTTTAGGTAAATACCCTTTGAGTTTGCAACCTTTTTAGATATATCTAATAGCTCTTTATCACTTTCAATAAAAACCTTTCCCTCTGGAACATAACCAAAAGGGTGTCCAAAAGCGGTAATATCCAAGTCGTGTTGAGCCAATTTTGTTGCAACTATCAAATCTCCAATTTTCAAATCACTACTAATTGCCCCAGCAACTCCACTAAATAGAAGCTTAGTAGCTTTAAATCTCTCTATCATAGTAGCAGCTGTTAGGGCTGCAAAAACTTTTCCAATTTTACTATAAGCGATAATTAATTCAAGATCTTTATATTTTGCAAAATAGTATCTATTATCAGCATAATCAACAATTTCATACTCTTTAAAATATTCAAGCAGTGGTTCAATCTCTTCGACCATTGCACCCATAATAGCTATTTTCATCAAAACCCTTTAATTTTTAGCCGATTATACACTAATTTCAATTTAAATTATCAAAATACTCTTTCGCTTTTTGATCAAACATTTTCATTCTCTCTTTTGATTTTGGAATATTAAGCCTTAAAGATTTCATGTAGGTTAAAAATTGGTTTAGTGAATTTGGCAAAGAGTTTTGTAAAAATCTTTTTAAATGTTTTGCAACAGCTGGAGATGAGCCTGATGTTGATATAGATATAACTAAATCATCTTGTTTTATATATGAGCCAAATATAAAATCACAATACTCAATCACATCAACACAGTTACACAAAATTCTCTTTTTTCTTGATTCAAGATATATATTTTTTTGGATATTTATATCATCAACTGCAACGATCACTATATCAAAATTATCTATATCACCTAGCTGGTACTCTTTTTGTAGCGTTTTTAGATTATGTTTTTTTATGATATTTTGCATATTTAAAGAGTACTCTTTTGAGAGTATTGTCACTTCATTACTAAAGTCTAATAGTTTTTGAACTTTATCAAACGCTATCTCCCCTCCTCCAACAACTAAAACTTTAAACTTTTTTATATTTATAAATAGTGGAAAATAGTGCACTTAAAACTCCTTGTTAATCAATTATAACATTAAAACCGATATAATCTAATCACAAAAAGGAAGAAAATTAAATGACTCAAGAGATTTTATCAATTTTACAAAAAGATTTTCCACTAAATAAAAGACCATTTTTAGAGATTGCAAAACGATTAAATACAGATGAAAAGACTATCATTAACATTATAAAGACGCAAAAAGAGAAAAATATTATAAGACAAATTTCACCAATATTTGATACTAAAAGATTGGGTTATAGATCAAGCTTGGTAGCATTTAAGATAGAGCAAAAGGATATAAAAGAGGCGATAAAATTTATCAATTCTCATCCTGGAGTATCACACAATTATGAGAGAAATCACTCATTTAATATCTGGTTTACTATAGCAATAGATAGTGACTCTAAGCTTGGATTAGAAAAAACTGTACAAATTTTAGCAAACAAAGCAAAAGCAAAAGATTTTATTATCTTACCTACAATTAAACTTTTTAAAATTGCCGTAAAGTTAGATACTACTGGAAAAGAGCCTACAAAAGAGAAGCTCATCAAAAAAGAGTTTAAAGATATAACATTATCACCACTGCAAAAAGAGATCATAAAATATTCTCAAGAAGATATAGATATAACCCAAGAGCCTTTTCAACAAGTGATAGATCAAGTTGGAATCGATTATGAGCTATTTTTCAAAGAGTTAAATACTTTAAAAGAGTCTGGAGTTATGAGAAGATTTGCAGCGATACTAAATCATAGAAAAGCTGGATTTAGTGCAAATGCGATGGTAGTTTGGGATATAGATGAAAAAGATGCCAATCATGTAGGAGAGATTGTGGCTGAATTTAGTCAAGTAAGTCACTGCTATTTAAGACCAAAATATCCAAATTGGCAATATAATCTATTTTCGATGATTCACGGAAAGACAAAAGAGCAGACAGACTCTTTAATCGATCAAATCGCCAGTGAAATAGAGTATAAAGATAAAAAGGCTCTTTATTCGACAAGAGAGTTTAAAAAGGTTAGGTTAAAATATTTTACACCTGAATTTAGTAAATGGGAAGAGGTTTATACCCCTATCTCATAATACTCAAATCCACTCTTTAATAGTCGTTTACGATTATATTGATTTCTTCCATCAAAGATGATAGGGTTTTTGAGTCTTTTTTTCATCTCTTCAAAATCAGGACTTCTAAACTCTTTCCACTCTGTAACAAGTATCATCGCATCAGAGCCATTTAGGGCATCATACTTACTTTGAAAATACTCTATATTTGTATTATCTTTAAGATAGTGAGTTTTAGCTTCATGTTCAGCTTTTGGATCATAGGCTTTAATTTTAGCACCATGTTTAGTTAGCTCACTTATGATAGTTATAGAACTAGCCTCTCTCATATCATCAGTTCCTGGCTTAAAAGCAAGTCCCCATATAGCAAATGTTTTATCGCTTAAATCCTCTCCAAAACGATCTATTACTTTATTGCTAATTACCTTTTTTTGATCATAATTTACAGCCTCTATAGCATCAAGAATTCTAGGAGTATAGCCAAAATCTCTTGCTGTTTTTGCTAGTGCTTTAACATCTTTTGGAAAACAACTACCACCATATCCACAACCTGGATATATAAAACTATACCCTATTCTACTATCACTTCCAATTCCCTCTCTTACATGATTAACATTTGCTCCAACTCTCTCACAAATATTTGCAATCTCATTCATAAAGCTTATTTTGGTTGCAAGCATCGCATTTGCTGCATATTTGGTCATTTCAGCCGATCTTATATCCATAGCGACAAATCTATCATGATTTAGCGTAAATGGAGCATATAACTCTCTCATAATAGAAAAAGCGTCATCACTACTAGCTCCTACAACGACACGATCTGGTTTCATAAAATCAGCAATTGCGGCTCCCTCTTTTAAAAATTCAGGATTGCTTATTACATCAAATGTAAGATCACTATCTCTTTTATCCAACTCTTTTTGGATAGTCTCTTTCACCTTTTGAGCTGTTCCAACTGGAACTGTTGATTTATCAACTATATACATATGATGATCCATAAACTTACCTATACTTTTTGCAACCTCTAAAACATACTTTAAATCTGCACTACCATCTTCTCCCATAGGTGTCCCAACAGCTATAAAGCATATATCGCTCTTAGTTAAAGCCTCTTTCATATCTGTTGTAAAGTTTAATCTATTTTGTTTATAATTTTCAACTACTATTTTTTCTAGTCCTGGCTCATAAATAGGAATAGTGCCATTTTTTAAATTTTGAATTTTGCTCTCATCTATATCAACACAAATTACACTATTTCCCATCTCTGAAAAGCATGCTCCAGTTACCAAACCAACATAACCTGTGCCTATAACAGATATTTTCATATACTACTCCAAAAAATTTTGAGCTAGTATATCAAAATGATAATTCACTCTCTCTTGATTTTGTATCTTTTAAAAACTCTCTAAAAAAGATTATAAAGATAGCTAAAATGATAGAGGTTATAAAAGCAACTATAACAATTAACGCTCTTTTTGGTCCAACTTTATCTTTGATATAAGGAACTTGAGGCTCAGTTAACTGTTTTACCATATAATACTCTCCAGCTTGAGATAGAACTTTCTTTTTTACAAGTGCTGAAATTAATTGATTGATATTCTCTTTTAGATCAACGCTATCTGCATTTTTAAGCTCTCTTTGATAATACCTTAACTGTTCATCTATCTCTTTAAAATCGAGCTTTCTTATATAGTTGCTCATCTCTTTTAGATAAATTTGTACAAGCTGTTTTGCCAAAAATCTATCCTCAGACTTAGCCAAAAGTGTAATTGCACCCGATTCTTTATCTGTTGAGACTGAAAGGATACCTTTTAACTTCTCAAAAGTTTCAAATGTTAAATCTTCTCTATCTAACGCATCATTATCCTCTTTTGGTGAACTTTTTAAAAGATCATATATACCTTTATAATTTAGTGCAAAAACAAAGTTTTTTTCTATCACTTCATTAAGCAATCTTCCTTCAAGATTATATTTTAAAATTATCTTTTTATTAAATGAGTAATCACTCAATAAATTTTTAAATAATCCCGCAACATCTATACCTCCACCACCTCCTAGATTTATTCCAGCCATCGCAGCCATCGCAGCTGCACCTGAGCTAAGGCTTGGTTTATCATTATCTTTTGGTATGAGTATAGTTTGAGATGAGTAAACATTTGGTTTTTTTAAGGCATAGATAATTGCAAGTGTAGTAATTAAAAAAGCAAATACTATTATGAAAATTTTATGCTTCCAAATTGTAGCAAAAAGCTCTCTTAAATCTATCTCATCCTCTTCGATATAGTGCATATTTGTTTGATTGCAATCTTGCATCATAATGCCCCAACAGTTTTAGCAGCCGCTATAGTTAGAGATAGTTTATAAATTATATCTGCTATACCTTGAGCTAAATCAAATCCACTCTCAAATACCAACTTTTTAGGCACAATAATCGTATCACCCCTTTTAACCTTTACACTTGAGAGTTTAAAAAATGATCCAACACTGGCTTTTTCAGCCATACCATTGGCATGAATTACATATATATGATCTTCATCTGCAACTTCACTTAACCCACCACTTTGTTTTATATAATCTCTTACATCTGAGCTAATATATGGCAATGCAGTAGGATTTAACACCTCTCCATGAACTAAAACAGTATCATTATATGTAGGGATAAATAGTTCATCTTTATCCATAAGAGTTAAATCGCTAGAAGAGCATATAAATTTATCTAAATCATGAGTTAAATTGATAGATACTCTTCCAATAGGTGTTATATCTTTTGCCTCATTTATCAAAGCTTCAACAGCCGCTGTTGTACTTGCTATATCTATTGGTTTTGCACTTTTATTGCTTTGTCCTCTTAAAGATGCTAAGATAATTTGCTCTTTTAATTTGGATAAAGATCTTTGCAGTGCTTTTTGTTGAAGTTTTGCAACCGATTCTCGTTTAAAAACTGCTCCATATAAAAATGCATTTTTAGTAAATCCCCCTGCTCTTTTGATAACTGAGGAGAGTTTTTCACCACTATGAATCACATAAGTGCCTGGAAATTTTACTTCACCCGTTATTGTTACGCTCTTTCTCTCACTCCAACCAGGAACTTTTTTGATATTTATCTCATCATATTTTTGAACTATAAAGTTATCTGAGTTTTTTAAATCAACATTAAAAATTTTCTTTTTTCTCTCTCCATTTTTTATTTCATATCTTATAACTTCACACGACATAGCATATGCACTCTCTTTAAGACCTCCAGCACTTTTGATAATATCACTCAAACTCATACCATCTTCTATGATATAAGATCCAGGTTTAATAACTTCACCTATGATATGCACTTGATCAATTGGATTTGTTTCAAAAAAGTCATACACATAAACGCTATCAAACGGTTTTAATTTAAAGTTTGGATTTTTATCTATATCTATAATGCTCACTTTTGGTTTTAGATCAAACTCTGAATATGAGACTATTCGTATATTTGTTTTATCATATCTTGAAGCTACACCAGCAAGATTTATCAAATCTTTCACACTTAAACCATCATAATATTGAAACTTACCATTTGATAGTAGCGGTTTTCCCTCAATTGTTACAAATGGGTTTTGAGAGATATCTAGTTTATTAAAGATATAGATTTCATCTTTTGATCTTAATTTAAAATCACTTCTACCTTCTAAAACAGAAGTTAGATCGATACTAAAAACTTCTGTTGATAGATCTTGATTTATCCTTTTTATCAAAGCATAATTAAATAGCGTATTTGGCAAGAAAAAAGAGTCTAGTTTATTGTTTTTCATTTGAGATTTTAGGAGAGTTGAAAGATTTATATAATCTGTTGTAAAAGCTTTTTTACCCTCACTTATAACATTTCCAAATATGCTAACATATTTTTCATCTAAATTGCTTAACCTTTCAACAAAGATCTCATCTCCATCTTTAAGTATAAAAGATGATGATCTGTTTAAAGGAATTTGTAGATATCTTATTTGATTATTATTAAGATACCTTTTAATCTGTATAATCGCTCTATTTGCCTCCGGTTTTAAATCCCCTGCAAATTTTAATATTTTTGCTAAAGACTCTCCCTTTTCTATCTCATAAATTGCCTCTTTATTGACAGCTCCTCTAATTTTTACTAAACCATAAGCTTTTGGTATATGTATAGTATCATTTGGATGCAGTACTTCATCACCATTATCCAATCCACTTTTTAAAAGATGATAAAAATCTATCTTTTTTATAACTTTACCGCCTCTTTTTAGATAGATATTTCTAACTGAACCTACACTTGAAACCCCTTTTGATTCAATCAAAAGATTTTTGATACTTGAGACTGAACTGGTGTTGTAAATTCCTGGAGCATTAACAAAGCCTGTTAGGGTTACTTGTATTGTAGAAAAGGCATTTAGATCAACAACAACTTCACTATTTTGATAAGAGCTTGTAAGATAGTTGGTAAGTAACTCTTTTACATCTTTGAACTTCTCTCCAGCTACATGAACTGGACCAATTTGAGGAATATTGATATTTCCTTGTGCATTTATTTTAAGTGCAAAGTTTCTATTGGTGCTTCCATATATCCAAAAAACCAAAGTATCACCTTTAGATAATACATAATCTGGTGCTACTGCTATATGATTTTTATTGATTTTATTTTTATTTCTAAAAAATTCGGTTGAAAATCTTTGAAGCTTTTTATCACTCTGAAAAAGTTGGATCGATTTTATCTCATTTAAAAGCTCTTCATTTGATTTATACTCAAGAGGTGAGAGCCTTTTGGCATTAAACTCTTTTTTATTTTTAACAAATTTTATATCAATATCGCTTGTATTTATATCATTTTTAATGCTCTCTTGTTTTGGTGCAACAACATCTACAGAGTCTAAAGAGGATGTATTAGATGATCCTCTTTTTAAAAACTCTTGTGCTTGAGGTGAATTTAGTAGTGATAGATCATTTAATGCTGCTTGTTTAGCTAATGCAATTTGATCTGGTGTTAATGAGTTGGCAGATAAAAAACCAATTAGTAAAAAAAACAGGGGTAGTAAACTTTTTTTCATATTGTCTTATAAATTCCTTAATAATTTTTAATGTGGCAATAATAACTTACATGATGCAAATAATTATATTTACAGCCTGTTTTTATTGAGCTATTTTAATAAGTTGCCACTTAAGTGTTTACAAAAGTAACACTTTAGTTTTTTTGTTTAAAAAATTAAAAATTTTTTTCAAAATATAAATAA
>JALWLB010000159.1 GCA_027081145.1 Campylobacterales bacterium | reverse complement strand
CTTCTCTCTCCTCATCAGCTACTTGAGCCAAATCACCAACATCAACACCTAAATCATTTAATAACTTTATATTTCCTACTGCTACATGAACTTTATCTATAGTTGCTGTGGCACCTTTTCCGGTATGTGATTTGAATTTGTCAACTTTTGAAAATTTTATTTTCTTTTTTGTAGCCTCTTTTACGATAGCTTCAGCAAGTGGATGTTCACTAGCTTTTTCTAAACTAGCAACCTTTTGGAGTAGATCATTTTCATTAAATCCATCTTTTGCTTTTATTCCTATAAGTTTTGGTTTTCCTTCAGTTAATGTACCAGTTTTATCTACTACAAGAGTATTTACTTTTTCTAAAATCTCTAAAGATTCAGCATCTTTTATCAATACCCCCTCTAATGCTCCTCTACCAGTTCCTATCATAATAGATACTGGAGTAGCTAACCCAAGTGCACATGGACAAGCAATAATTAAAACGGCAACTGCAGCTACAACACCATGAGGCAATCTAGGTTCAGGTCCAAATATCCACCATGTAAAAAATGCAATAATAGCAATCCCAACAACAGCAGGTACAAAATATCCTGCTACCTTATCTGCCAATTTTTGAATTGGAGCACGAGATCTACTAGCTTTTGCAACCATATCTATAATTTGAGAAAGAAGTGTATCTTTGCCAACTTTTTGGGCTTTCATCAGAAGTGTTCCAGTTGTATTTATAGTAGCTCCAATTAATTTGTCGCCTTTTAGTTTTGATACTGCTATACTCTCACCTGTAACCATTGATTCATCAACATTACTTTCACCCTCTATAACTACTCCATCAACTGGTATTTTTTCTCCTGGGCGAATTCTTAAAATATCTCCAACTTGCACCTCTTGTAATGGTATATCTACTTCACTTCCATCATCTTTAACAACTCTTGCATTAGTTGGAGCAAGATTTAATAATAATTTTATAGCTTCATTTGTTTTACTTCTTGCACGAAGCTCTAATACTTGACCAAGTAAAACCAAAGTAACAATTACTGCCGCTGCTTCAAAATAGACATCTACTAAACCATTTTCCATCTGCATAATAGGTGGAAATATTTGAGGAAAAAATAGTGCAATTACACTATATGACCAAGCTACAAAAACACCAAGCCCAATTAGAGTAAACATATTTAAATTCCAGCTTTTAACAGATTGTATAGCTCTTACAAAAAATGGCCAACCTCCCCATAGTACAACAGGTGTTGCTAAAAAAAACATAATCCATTGAGCCAATTTCATGTCTAACCATTTAGGTAGTAGCGATGGTGCTAAATCTGCACTCATAGCAAGGATAAAAACAGGTATAGATAAAATTGCACTAACCCAAAAACGACGAGTCATGTCTAATAACTCTTCATTTTCCTCTTCTTGTATGGGTGCATCTAATGGCTCTAACGCCATACCACATTTTGGGCAATTTCCAGGTCCAACTTGTTTTATTTCCGGATGCATCGGGCAAGTGTAAATTGTATCTTCATTAATAGGTGTTGTTGATGTACTCATGTTTTTGTGATCATGGTTATGATTTTTGCTACAGCAACTATCTTTATCGTTATCTTGTTTTAAATAATCTGCAGGTGTAGCTTTAAATTTATCTAAACAGTGAGATGAACAAAAGTAATACTTTTGTCCATCATAAGTGTAGTTTAATTTTGAATCGGTTGAGACATCCATCCCACACACTAAATCTTTTGTCATATTTTTCATGATTTATCCTTTAAAAAATATAAAAGAATAACTATGATAATAAGTGGCAAAATCCACCATAATAACATTCCATAACCATGTATCATTTTACACCTCCTATGTAAATAATTTTAAGTTTTACTATGAGTATCTTATCATATAAAGTGTGTAGAGTGTGTGGAGAGTACAGAGCTTATAAAAGTGTGAGCTTTGAGATGTAGGGATTTAAATTTGCATAGATGATATTGCCATTTGGTTTTATTAATATAAAGCCAATATGAGGGTATTTTAGCAAAAACTTTAAAGCTTCAAGCTCTTGCATAACCCCAACTGCTGTTGCAAAGGCATCTATTAGAGTATTATTATTTTGTGTTATTAGAGTTATAGATACAAAATTATTTGTTTGAGTCTTTGTTTTTGGGTTTATTAGGTGATTAAATGAGCTATGTTTTACAAATCTTTCATATGTTCCACTTGTTGAAATTGAGATATCAT
Source organism: Campylobacterales bacterium (assembly GCA_027081145.1). Lineage (GTDB taxonomy): Bacteria > Campylobacterota > Campylobacteria > Campylobacterales > QNZT01 > JALWLB01. Next base: position 7,556 of record JALWLB010000159.1, on the reverse strand, counting down.
GTAGTTTAGTTTGTAGCTTTATGATGGGTTTTTTTTCAAAAGGAGATTGTATAAAAACTTGTGCAAAATTAAAAACTCTTATATCCCCACTAAGAGCAACTTTAGCGTTTTTTATATTTTTTGATTTATAATATTTTGCTACTTTATCGATAGCATATCCTTTAGCAATCCCTCCTAAATCTATAGTTATATCTGGTTTTAGTGTTATGAAATTATTTGTTATTTTGATACCTTTTATATCAATAGTTGCTTTTTTGATATCATGTAGAGATGGAATTTGTTCATTTTGACCAAAGTGATATAGTTTTTTAGTAATAGAGCCGATAGTTATATCAAAATAGCCATTACTTTTTTGATAAATCTCTTTGCTTTTTTGTAAAATCTCTAATAAAAATAGATCAGCTTCAATTTTTTTATCAAGATTTAATTTATAAACTTTTGAGGATTTATCATAACTTGAAAGAGAGGATTCGATCTTTTTTATAAGATCAAATCCTTTTTGTATCTCCTTTTTATGTTTGATGGGCAACGATATAGTTGCATAAGTTCCCATTAGAACTTGAGTGCGAGTTATAGAATTTGCATTCAATATAACTATAAAAAGAGGTAGTAAAATTAAAAATTTTACCATTTTACCTCTGCTGTTAGCATATATCTGTTTTTAGCATCATTTTTTGTATCTTTATCTGGATCTGCATGAAAAACATTTGCTATGAATTGTATATTTTTTGTATATTTGTATCCAACTCCAGCAATATACTCTTGTCTAGTTTGTTTATTATCAGATTTAAAGTTATCAAATCTAGCCAATAGTGAAGTTTTAGGCAAAATTTTAACTGATCCATTTATACTCCATCCGCTACCTGTTTTTTTATTGTTATCAACTCCTGCATCATCTGTTTTTACAAAAGTTCCTGCAATAAGAAATTTTGGTTGAGAATAGAGTGCATTAATTCCATACCAGAGTAAATCTTCGTCATTTTTTAGAGTTTTAGTATTGTAAGCTCCCATAAAAGAGATATCAGCATAAGCCGCTTTGGCTTTATATATATGAGAAGTAAATCTCCACTCATATGAGAGTCCATTTTTACCATCTGTATCTTTAGAGCTATACCCCTCACCATTAAATATACCAACTTCGCTTGAAAAGTTTCCAATTTTTGTATTGAAGTTTATTCCCTTATCGGTTGAGCTTGTTAAATTTGCTCCTAACTTCTCTTCTGTAAATGATTTTGCAATGCTTCTATATAACCAGCCAGTTTTTGTATTATAATCTATCCAAGGTCTATGAGCTTGACCAAATTTTACACTTGTATAAGGCAATATATCAGCAAGATATAAATATGCATACTTTAATCTTACATTAACTTCACCAGTAGAAGAGGTTTTTGTATCTAGCGTAATTCTTAGATGATCTTTGGAATTTTCTTTAAAATATGCTTTTACTTGTAAATAGTTTCTTCTTGTTTCAAAGTAACTGTTTGCATCTTTTTTCTCTGAGTTATCATGTACAAACCCTATGTAGTGTTTACCACTAAATTTTAAAATTGCTGCTTTTGATTTGATGCTAACATCTGCTAAAGAGGTAGTTGAAATAATAGCACAAATAGTAGCTGTTGATAAAAGTACTCTTTTCATGTAAAAATCCTTAATTTTTAATATTTGAAAAATATATATTATTGTAATTTGATTACAGATTGGTTACAAAATGATTTTTTTTGTAATTATGATATAATAATTAGTAAAAAATCAGAGAGGTTTTTATGAAAAGAGTTTTATTAATGGCTTTTATAGTTGGTATGATGATGACTTCGTTGTTATCAAAGGAGATAAAAATAGGTGTTATACTTCCAATGAGTGGTCCAGTTGGTGGCTTTGGGCAAAACGCTTTTAAAGGAATTGAACTAGCTAAACAGATGAAACCAAAGCTTGATAATGGTGATAGTATAAAAATAGTTTTGATAGATAATAAAAGTGATAAAATTGAAAGTGCAAATGGTATGAGTCGGCTTATCTCAAAAGATAAAGTTACAGCTATCATAGGTGCACTAACTAGTACAAATACAATGGCAATCACAAAAATAGCTGATGATAATAAAATTCCATTAGTAACTCCAGTTGCAACAAATGTTTTGGTAACTAAAAATAGAAAATATGTGAGCAGAGTATGTTTTAGTGATAGTTTTCAAGGTGTTGTTGCGGCTGAGTATTTGTATAAAAATCTTGGTAAAAAGAGTGTGGTTTTGATAATAGATAGTAAGAGTGATTACTCTATTGGACTTGCAAAAAGTTTTAGAAAAGCCTTTAAAAAGTTGGGTGGAAAAATTATCAAAAAAATTATGATAACAGCAGGTGATAAAGATTTTAAAGCTCAAATTTCTATGTTAAAAAATTTAAAACCAGAGGCTATTTATATGCCAATTTATTCAAATGAAGCGGCATTAATAGCTATTCAAGCAAAACAGTTAGGGCTTAAAACGCTTTTTATGGGAAGTGATGGAATGACAGCTGATGATGTATTTTTTAAAATAGGCAAAGATGCTATTAATGGTTTTAATTCAACCGATCTTTTTAGTGCTGATGCTCCAATTAATACCAAACTTGGTAAAGAGTTTAGTAAACTTTATCAAGAGAAATATAAAACAAAAGTACACCCATTTGCCATCATGAGTGCTGATGCATACTTTTTGATAGTAGATGCTATGCAAAAATGTGGCGATGATAAAGAGTGCATAAATAAAACTATAAGAGAGACCAAAAATTTTCAAGGAGCTTCAGGAGTTATTTCGCTAGATAAAAATGGAGATGCAATAAGAAGTGCTGTTATAAATGAAGTTGAGAATGGAAAATTAAAATTTAAAGCGATAATCAATCCATAAATATGGACTTTACAACCTTTTTACAACAACTTATAAACGGTTTTAGCGTAGGAAGTATGTATGCTCTAATAGCCATAGGTTATACTATGGTTTATGGGGTATTGAGGCTTATTAATTTTGCTCATGGTGATATCATGATGGTTGGAGCATTTGTAGCATTTTTTGCTGTTAGCTCTTTTGATTTACCTTTTGCATTGGCTGTTTTGATCGCTATTTTATTTGCACTGTTTGTTGGGGTTATGACAGATAAGATAGCTTATAAACCTCTTAGGAATGCTCCTAGAATCTCTCTTTTAATTACTGCTATTGGAGTTAGTTTTTTTCTTGAAAATGTTGTAAATGTTATGTTTGGAAGTGCACCAAAAGCGTTTGAAGCACCTGAATTTTTTACAAAAACTCTGGAATTTAATTCAATTATCATAACTATTTCGGCGATTATTGTTCCTATTGTTACTTTAATACTTTTATTTGGTGTTTTGTGGATACTTTATAAAACCAAATATGGTATGGCAATTCGTGCTTTGGCTTTTGATATACAAACTGTAAATCTTATGGGAATTGATGCAAATAAAATTATTATGATTGTTTTTGCTATTGGATCAGCTTTGGCTGCTATTGGTGGCGTTTTTTGGGCGATAAACTATCCAACGATTGAGCCTCTTATGGGGGTTATTATAGGATTGAAAGCCTTTTCAGCTGCTGTTTTGGGTGGTATTGGTAGTGTGGTTGGAGCACTTCTTGGTGGATTTATACTTGGATTTAGTGAAGTTTTATTTGTCGCATTTTTTCCTGAGCTTGGAGGATACAAAGATGCTATTGCATTTTTATTTTTAATTTTGGTTTTGCTTTTTAGACCAACTGGTATTATGGGAATTGATTTTGAAAAGAAAAGATTTTAATATGACAAAAGTATATCATGTAGCTATGGTTTTGGTATCGGTTTGGTTTTTGTGGTTTGCAAATAACCATTTTGATGATTATACTCTTAGAGTTTTGATCACAATTTGTATATTTATCATGTTGGCAGTTAGCTACAATCTTATCAATGGTGTAACTGGTCAGCTTTCACTTGAGCCTAATGGATTTGTAGCTATTGGGGCATATGTGACTGCATTGATGGTGTTATCTAGTGAAGCTAAAATGGATATGTTTCAGCTTGAAGATCCTCACCCTTTTATACTGCTTTTTCATACCAATTTTTTTATAGCTCTATTTTTTAGTGGAGTGGTTGCAAGTTTGGTTGCGTTGATGTTGTCGTTTCCTGTTTTTAGAGTTAGAGGTGATTATTTAGCGATTGTGACTTTAGGATTTGGATTTATTATAAGAGTTCTTACAGTGAATAATCCAGAGTTTACAAATGGCTCTATTGGGTTAAATGAAATTCCAAATTTTGCAAATATCTATCTATGTGGAGCTTTAGCTATCATAACAGTTATCATAATGTTAAATATAGTCTATTCCAAATATGGAAGAGCTATGAAGGCTATTAGAGATGATGAAGATGCTGCAAATGCTATGGGGATAAATACTTTTAAGATAAAAACTCTAGCTTTTTGTACAAGTGCATTTGTGGAGGGTGTTGGAGGAGGACTATTAGCCTCTATGCTTACTACTATATCTCCTGATCTGTTTACATTTTTTCTAACATTTCAACTAATTATCATTATAGTTCTTGGTGGACTTGGTAGTATGAGTGGTGCAATTATAGGAACTATTATAGTTATTGGTGGTGGAGAGTGGCTTAGATTTTTGGATGAATCGATGAATATATTTGGTTATGAGATTGACGCTCATCCTGGACTTAGAATGGTTGCATTTTCGCTTATATTGATTTTGGTGATGCTTTTTGCAAAAGAGGGGATCATGGGAAAAAGAGAACTTAGTGATTTGTTTAAAAAGAGAAAACCATGATTTTAAGTTTAAAAAATATTACTATGAAATTTGGTGGAGTTACAGCACTAAATAGTATCTCTTTTGGTGTAAAGCAGGGTGAAATATATGGTCTTATTGGTCCAAATGGAGCTGGAAAAACTACACTTTTTAATATCATAACAGGAAATTACAAACCAACAAGTGGTGAAGTAGAGTTTGATAATAGAACTATTACAAGTTTAAAACCACATAAAATTGTTCATAAAGGTATCGCAAGAACTTTTCAAAATATTAGACTATTTTCATCTATGAGTGTACTTGATAATGTTTTGGTTGGATTTGATTTTCAAGCAAATTATAGCTATTTTGAATCTATTTTGAGATTGCCTAGATTTTTTGAAGAAGAGAGAAGAATCAAAAAAAGAGCTATGGAGATTTTGGAGTACTTGAAACTTGATAAATTTGCAGATACAACTGCAACTGATCTAAGCTATGGAGATCAAAGAAGAGTGGAAATTGCAAGAGCATTAGCTACAAATCCAAAGTTAATTTTGCTTGATGAACCAGCAGCTGGTATGAATCCAAATGAGACTAAAGAGTTAGCCTCTTTGATAAAACAAGCAAGAGATGATTTTAATCTTAGTATTTTATTGATTGAGCATGATATGAAATTTGTAAATGCTCTTTGTGAGAGAGTGTTGGTGTTGGATTATGGTAAAGTGATATTTGAAGGTAAAGCTCATGATGCTATCAGAGATAAAGAGGTCATAAGAGCCTATTTGGGAGATTTTAATCATGCTTAAAGTGAAAGATCTTCATGTATATTATGATCAAATCAAAGCAGTTAAAGGGATAAATTTTGAAGTGCATGAGGGTAAAATTATTTCTCTAATAGGATCAAATGGGGCTGGAAAAACTTCAACTCTTTTGGCTCTTTTATCTATGGTTAAAAAAAGTGGAGAAGTTCTTCATGGAGGATTTTCTATAGCCAACTTATCAACGGCAAATATCGTAAAAAGAGGTATCAGTTTAGTGCCTGAGGGTAGAAGAGTCTTTATAAATTTGAGTGTAGAGGAGAATTTACGAATAGGGGCTTTTAATAATGATGAAAACTATCAAACTCTAACTCAAAAGATGTATGAACTATTTCCAAGACTAAAACAGAAAAGAAAACAGTTAGCTGGAAGTATGAGTGGAGGAGAGCAACAGATGTTGGCTATTGGTAGGGCACTTATGAGTGAACCGCAACTTTTAATGCTTGATGAGCCAAGTTTGGGACTCTCTCCAAAGTTGAGTGGAGAGGTATTTGAAATTATAGTTGAGCTTAAAAATAGAGGACTTAGCATACTTTTAGTAGAGCAAAATGCGTATGCGGCTTTGAAGATTGCTGATTATGCTTATGTGCTTGAAAATGGTAAAATAACTCTTCAAGATCAAGCTTCAAATATGATAAATTCAGACTTGATACGACAAAAATATTTAGGCGGATAGTTGTAGTCAATGTTTGTAGTCAAAGATATATACGAAGCTACATATGAGGTTAAAAAATCAAAATTTATCTCCTATCTTTTGCCAATAGATGAATTTAAAACTCTACATGATAAGCTAAGATTAAAACATCCAAAAGCAAGACACATAGTTTGGGCATATAGAAAATTAAATGATTTGGATCAGATAGTAGAAAATTCAACAGATGATGCAGAGCCAAAAGGAGCAGCTGGAGTTCCAACTCTAAATGTTTTAAGAGGAAATGATTTGATCAATAGTGCGATATTGAGTGTTAGGTATTTTGGTGGTATAAAGCTTGGAGTTGGTGGTATGGTAAGAGCTTATACAAATGCTGCTAAAAATACTTTGGAAAAGGCAAAATTGATCAAATATGAAAAAAAACAGAAAATTAATTTTCAAACGACATATAAAGTGACTAAACAGTATGAACATTTTTTTGACTCTTTAGAGATCAAATATGATAGAGTATTTGAGAGTGATGGTATAAAATGGAGTGTAAATTTAAGTGATGAGGAGTTAAAAGAGTATCTTAAGAGATTTAAAATGTACTAGCCAGCACTATAATACCCCCAAGAAAAAAGACAAAATAGTTTTTTTAAAAATTCAAAAATGTATTTTGCTTCATTTGTGCTATATATTAGGAACTTATATGCAATTCATTAATAATTTGTTATAATAATTTTATAAGCAAAAAGGAGTCTTTTATGCAAACTATAACCTTAAGGGTTGAGGATAGTGTTAGTGAAAAATTTTTGTGGCTATTGGAACATTTTGATGAAAAAGAAATTTCTATTATTGATAAGATTGGTAAAATGTATCAATTATTATTTTCACCACAAGCAAAAAAGGATTTAGAGGGACTAGCGTGATACAAAAGCAAGATATTTTAAATTATTTAAAATCAAATCAAGAATATTATCGTAACCAGTTTGGAGTACAATTTATTGGTATATTTGGTTCATTTGCTAGAGGTGAAGCAAATGAAGATAGTGATATTGATATTTTGTATAAAGTTGAAAAAGACAAAAAACTATCTATATTTAAATACCTTAAATTAAATAGACAACTTGAAGATTTTTTTAATAAAAAAATTGATTTAGTCAGAGATGAAAAATTAAAACCACAAATAAAAAGATATATTCAAAAAGATTTGAGTTATGTTTAAAAGCAATAGGGATTATAAACTTTATCTTAAAGATATATCTTGTGAATGTAAAAATATTAAAAAATTTGTTCAAAACTTAACTTATGATGAGTTTACTGAAAATCTTGAAAAAGTTTATGCAGTTGCCAAAG
>JALWLB010000158.1 GCA_027081145.1 Campylobacterales bacterium | reverse complement strand
AAAAAGAAAAAATATAATATAAAACTTCACAATAAACTAGATATCACTATAAAAAATGAGATAGATCAGTATGCAAAGTTGGTTCAATTTTATAAAAATGATACACCTTTTTTAAATGATGAACTTATGAAATATTTTTATATTATAACTGAAGGAAAAATGAGAACTTATCAGTTAAATTTAAAAAATTCAAAAGAACAGACCATCTTTATACTAAAATCTGGTGATATGTTTGATACTATTACTTTGCTTGATCATAAACCTCATGATGTAATGTATGAAGTATTAGAAAATACAAAAGCTTTAAAAATACCAATAGAGCATGTGCGAGTATGGTTGAGAAAAGATGATCTATTTAGTAAGAATTTTTTTATCTATTTAGCATCTCAAATGAGACATACTGAAGAGTTAGCAACAGATTTATCTCTACATGATACACTAGAGAGACTCATAAAGCTACTTGCTCAAAATCTTGATCCAAATAATAGATCAAAATATAATCTTTTGCACAATTTATCTCATAGTGATATTGCAAAATTGATTGGAACAGTTAGACATGTAGTAGAAAGACATCTAAATAGTCTAAAAAACAGAGGTGCTATAGAGGCAAGTAGAAAGTATCTTGAAGTAAAAGATTTAAAAAAATTACTGGAGAATTTATAATCTTTTTTTATAGCATTGTATTTAATATTAATTTTTGTTATAATATTATTTATATTAACTTACGGAGTGGATAGTGATAAAAGATTTTTCAAAGATAGAGACATTTTTAATGGTTGTGCGAGAAAAAAATTTTTCAAGAGCCTCAAAAAAGCTTGGTATCTCTCAACCTGCTGTAACTCAACAGATGAAATTATTAGAGGACTATTTAAATTGTAAAATTATCGAAAGAAAGAAAAATGGTATAAAACTTACTAAAGCTGGAGAAGAGTTTTTAAAAGTTGCTACAAAACTTGAAAGAGGAGTACACTCTTTTGAAAAAGAGGTTATTCGTATCATGAATAAAGAGCTAACCTTTATTATAGGATCATCCTTTACTATTGGAAACTATATACTACCACTATATGTAAATGAGATCAAAGAGGCTATAAATAATGATGTTATGATACAAGTTGATGTTACTAGTGTAGTTTTAGAAAAACTATTAGATAGAGCGATTGATCTTGTTTTGATAGAGTCTCCGATATTTTTAGATGGTATTATATATAGAGAGTGGCTAAATGATGAGCTTGTTTTATTTAGTAACTCCCCTTTACCAAAATATGTATCTTTGGATAGGTTAAAAGAGTATAGATGGATATTTAGAGAGGAGGGATCTCATACAAAAAAGGTTATAACAGAAGCATTTGATGAAGTTGGAATAGATTGTGACAGTTTTAATATCATAAGCACAGCTTCTAGCTCAACAACAGTCAAGCAGACAATCTTAAAAGCAGACAAAGATCAAACACCAACGGTATCTATCATTTCAAAATATGTTATCCAAGATGAGTTAGACTCTGGCTTGTTATACTGCTCTAAAATAAGAGATTTGAAATTAAAAAGAGTTCTTTATATTGCATATTTAAAAGATAGAAAACATGAAAGCTTTGTTGAGAGCGTTGTAAATTTATTGATGAAATAGACTAAAGGGCATTTTAAAATGCCCTCATTTTTTAAAAAGTTTTTTATTTTCTGGATTTGAGAGAAAGATGTTTGTTGATTTATCGATCCTTTTCTCTTTTTTATCTTTAGTTGAGAGATTGATAAAAATAACAGAATCATTTACAATTATCTGTATGATTGAGCTAAGAGGTATAGTTATAAAACTACCGATATTCTCCTCTCCAAATCCTGTCTCAAAATAGAAAAACTCATCATCAACAGATGAGCTTTCAAAAGTGTATTCGGCTATATAAAAGAGTGTTATTGGTTTGAAAGTTTCAGAAATTCTCTCAGGAAGTTTTGGTTCAAAATGGACATCAGATATGTGTGTAAGAATAGAAAAATATTGCCCCTCTTTTAACAAAAATTCAATAATATCTTTGATATGAAGCTCCATTAAAGAGACAAAACCTTGAGAGCTAAAAAAGTTATTTTCCATCTATCTACTCTATTTTGAAATTTTTGATCTGTTTAAAACCTATCATTGCGTTTATTATAGCAAATTTGGTTGATTTTTCTAAATCTTTTAATTTTAAATCTTTTTCAAAAACTATTTTCTCTTCTAATAACTTATCTCTTTGTGTCCCTTTTAAAAGAGGAGTTTTTGGAGTAAACCACTTTAATCCATCAAAAAGTGCTATATTTGCAATTGAAGTATCTTTGATTAGATTATCTTGGATTATTATAATATCATCACAATTTTCTCTTTTTGCAAAAAGATTGTCAATTTGATCTCTATTAACACTTTTATAGTTATACTCTATATTTGAATTAATCAATTTAAAAGATTTAAACTCTTTTGGATGATAAGTTGAGTATGAGATATTTTGTAAAGTTTTAGAATATACTACTTTACATTTGTATAGTCCCTTTGTAGGAGCTTTTATAAAATCATCTAACTCTATATCTTTATCTACATGATAGATATCATGTAGAGTTTTTTTAACTCTTTGGTTGTGGTATTTTAAATTATAAATCTTTCCATCTAAAATTTTTATACTCTCAAAGAAAAGGGACATAGATTTTCTCTTTTAATTCATTATATTCACTTAAAAAATCACTATCTAGGGTGATACCTCCACCACTTTTATATACAAAAGAGTTACCTTTTTTTTCTATAAATCGTATCATAACTGCACTATCTAAACTATCTCCATCAAATACTCCAAAAATACCGCTAAAAAATCCTCTCTCATAAGATTCAACCTCTTTTATAATCTCTATACTCCTTTTTTTAGGAGTTCCACTAATTGATCCAGCGGGTAATAATTTAAATAGTATATCACCTAATCGATCTTGCCAATTTAATTCAAGCTCTCCTCTTATTTTAGAGCTAACTTGCAAAAGCTCTCTCTCACCAGCTTTAATACTTTCGATATATCTAAACTTTTTAACTCTTACATTTTTTGCTACTATTGATAGATCATTTCTTAGAAGATCAACAACCATTATATGCTCAGCCATCTCTTTTTGATTTGATAAAATTTTCTCTTTTGCATCTTTTATAGATGCATCTATAGTTCCTTTCATAGGATATGTGAAAATTCTATTTTTTTTTATCTTTATAAATCTCTCAGGAGAAAAACAGACAAATTTATCTTTAAAATAGAGTTTAAATCTAGCCTCAGTATAGTCATAAATCTCTTTTAGTGAATAGTTGATATCTATCTTTGATGGAAAAGTTAAATTTAAAAGATAGCTATTGCCACATTTTATCTCCTCTTGAACTTTATCAAAAGCTTTTTTGTATTGATCTAGTGAGATAGTTTCAAATGTGTAGGGTATCTTTTTGTTTAATTTTTGAAATTTTTTTTGGTTTATGGAAAAGTGAATATCATCGCTTAAACTTTTAAGAGGTTCAATAAAACAGTTTTTCAAATCAAAATCTATGACAAAAAAGATTGGCTCTCTTTTTTGTCCAAAACTATTTAGAGTTTTTACCATTTTGATTGATAAGATACTCTAAAATAGCCATTCTAACAAATACACCATTTTTAACCTGTTGCAATACTTTGCATCTTGGATCTCTTAAGACTTCATCATCTATATCGATATTTCTATGTACTGGTCCTGGATGGAGTATGAGTATATCTCTATTTTTTATTAAATCTTTGGTTATACAAAAATCGTTTGCATAATCTTTTAAAGAGGCGTAAATTAGATTTTTATGTCTTTCGGTTTGGGTTCGTAAGCTCATAATAATATCAACTTCATCGATGATCTCTTTAATATTGTGCGTTTTTTTAAAGTTATTTAGTTTTGGCATAAAGTGTATAGGAGAGACTAAAATCACCTCTAATCCAAATCTTGTCAATAATTCGATATTGCTATTTGCTACACGAGAGTTTTTTATATCTCCAACTATCGCAATTTTTTTACCTCTAACATCTTTGAAATGTTCTTTGATTGTAAAAAGATCTAGTAAAGCTTGAGTTGGATGAGCATGTGCTCCATCACCTCCATTTAGTATAGGACAATTTACATAATTTGATAAAATTTTTGGAACACCTGCGTTTTTGTGTCTGACCACTATAGCATTTGGCTCCATAGCATCTAAATTTGCAGCTGTATCAAATAGTGTTTCACCTTTTTTGGCTGAGCTTTTTGAGACATCTAAACTAACTACATTAGCTGATAATCTTTTGGCTGCTATTTCAAAACTACTTCTAGTTCTAGTTGAATTTTCAAAAAAGATTGTAATTATCAATTTATCTTTGAGTCTGTTTTGATCTGTAGTGCTATTTTTTAACTCTTTTGCTCTTTTAAATAGTGATATAACTTCGTCGATTGATAAATCTTTTGTATTGATCAAATGCTTCATAAATAAATTTTACTTTAAATATCATTAAATCCACGATAAGTACACAAAATTGTAGTATAATTTGGATATTACAATCAAGGAGGCATAGAATGAAAAAGGTAGTTTTTTCAACACTTTTTCTTGCCCTATCTCTTAGTGGAGAGTCTATCTATTTTAATCAAGAGGTAACAGTAACTTCTAGCACACCTGAGTATCAAGTTGTGATAGAAAAAACCCCTTATGAAGAGTGTTGGAATGAGAGAGTTGAAGTAAATCATATCCAAAGATCACACAATTTGGATAATGTTGGTGGCTCAATCGTAGGTGGTATAATTGGTGGAGTTTTAGGACATCAGATAGGTGAAGGAAAAGGAAAAGATGCTGCAACAATTGGTGGTGCAATTATAGGTAGTATGATGGGTGGTAATCATATGAATAATCACTCTCACTCATATGAGCCAACTTATCAAAACCAAAGACGATGTGTAACAAAATATAGAAAAACTCGTAAAAGAGAGTTTATGGGGTATAAAAATGTTGCATACTATAAAGGACAAAAAATTATAAAATATAGTGATACCCCACTAAAAACTATACCATTAACTATAACAGTAAGTTATTAGCAATTTGTTCAAGATCATCTTGTAGAGTTAAAACTTTGCCAAATTTCTCTTTGAAAAATGGCAAAGTGATCTTTTGAAACTCTTTTTTACCATCTACATGATTTATACACCACTCAAAAGAGATATTTTGTTGAGTAATTGCATTTATACTTAAAAGTGCATCATTTATACACCCTAGTTTATCATGTACAACCAATAGAGCTTTTGCATCAAATATCTTTATAAGATCAATCATGTAGAGATCTTTTTCTATAGGTACAAACAATCCACCAGCTCCCTCAATCAAAACCAAATCAGAAATTTTTTGTAATTTTTGATAAGAGTTATATATCTTTTGCATATCTATAGGTTTTGATTGTTTTGCTACAAATGGAGAAGCAGGAAGTCTAAACCAAATAGGGCAGATATCTTTTAGAGTTAAGTTTTTGAAAATTGGGTTTAATTGTTGTGATTTTTCTAATAATCTTAAAGCATCTTGTGGCAGATCATCAACACCGGTTTCAATGGGCTTAAATGCTACAACTTTTAAATTTTTTTTAGAAAAGATCTCTAAAAGTTTGAGGGTTGTATATGTTTTGCCGATATTTGTATTAGTCGCTGTTATGAATATACTCTTATTGTTCATACATTTATATTACCAAATTACAAGTTAGATGCAAATTTATCTAACTTTATTGCATTATTTTATATGATTTATTCTAAAAAGTAGTATAATAGACTGGAGTTAAAAAATAAGGGGCGATATTTGGATTATAGATATGATCAAGAATTGAACCTTGAAAACGAAGAGGAGACTCTTCATTTAAAAAGGTATAAAGTTATACTGTTAAATGATGATTTTACAAGTATGGATTTTGTGGTTGAAGTGTTAGTAAATGTTTTTAACCACGAACTTGATGATGCTATCAATATCATGTTAAAAATCCATAGAAACGGTCGCGGTGTTTGTGGAGTCTATGTGTATGAGATTGCAGAAACTAAAATTGCACAAGTAAATCAAATGGCAAAAGAGAATGAATTTCCATTAAAAGCCATAATGGAGGAAGAGTAGTATATGTTAAATAAAGAGCTAAATTCTATATTGAATGATGCATTGGAGTATGCAAAAAAGAGTAGGCATGAGTATGTAACAATAGAGCATGTTTTTTATTCTCTTTTAACCAATGAGTATGCGATAGAGATACTCAAAGAGTGTCAAGCTGATACAGATTTTTTATATGAGCGAATAAGAACTCATTTGGATTCGGTATTTAAACCATTACCTGAAGATAACTATCACGATCCATTTGAGACAGTAGCTTTAGCTAGAGTAATTGATTCGATGATAACTAATATGAAAGGTGCTGATAAGAGTGAAGCAAATGTTGGTGATCTATTGGTTGCTCTTTTTGAAGAGGAGAGATCTTATAGTGTTTATCTTTTAAAACAGCAAGGTGTTGCTAAGCTTTCTATCATGGAGGCTATCACAAAGGATAAACATGATGAGATTACAACTCTAAAAGAGGATGGTGAGTTAGCAAACTATACGATCAATTTAAATAAATTGGCAAAAAGTGGTAAAATTGATCCATTAATTGGTAGAGAAAATGAGCTTAATCGTGTCATACAAGTACTTTGTAGAAGAAAGAAAAATAATCCTATTTTAACGGGTGAGCCAGGAGTTGGTAAAACTGCCATAGTGGAAGGATTGGCACTAAAAATTGTAAATAATCAAGTTCCAAAAATTTTAAAAAATGCGACTATCTTTTCTCTTGATATAGGAGGATTAATCTCTGGTACAAAGTATAGAGGTGATTTTGAAAAGAGATTAAAATCTATCTTAGAGGAGCTTGAAGAGATAGATAATGCAGTACTTTTTATAGATGAGATACACACTATCGTAGGAGCTGGATCGACTAGTGGAGGCTCTATGGATCTTTCAAATCTTTTAAAACCAGCTCTAGCATCTGGCAATATAAAGTGCATTGGTGCTACAACATATAGTGAGTATAGAAACTTTTTTGACAAAGATAAAGCATTAAGCAGAAGGTTTGCTAAGATTGATGTAGAAGAGCCAAATTTGGATGATGCGTATAAGATAGTTTTAGGATTAAAAGATAAGTATGAAGAGCATCATGGAGTAAAATATAGCAATTTAGCACTAAAAACTTCAGTTGAATTGGCTAAAAAGTATATAAATGATAGATTTTTGCCAGATTCTGCGATAGATCTGATTGATGAAGTTGCTGCTTCGTTTCATCTTGATGATCAAAAGAGATCAAATGTAACTGTAAAAGATATAGAGAGTGTTATCGCAAAGATAGCAAATATCCCAAGCAGACAGATTTCATCAGATGATAAAGAGATTCTTAAAAATCTTGAGCATGAACTTAGATCAAAAGTGTTTGGTCAAGATGAGGCTATCAAAGAGCTTGTAGTTGCTGTTAAGAGATCTCGTGCAGGTTTAGGTAAATCAAACTCACCAATAGGTTCATTTTTATTTGCTGGACCTACTGGAGTTGGTAAAACTGAAGTTGCAAAACAGCTCTCAGAGGCACTTGGAATCCATTTTGCAAGATTTGATATGAGTGAATATATGGAAAAACATACTCTAAGCAGGCTTATAGGTGCACCTCCTGGTTATGTTGGATATGAAGAGGGTGGACAGCTTACTGAAACGATTAGAAAACATCCATACTCTGTACTGCTTTTAGATGAGATAGAAAAAGCTCATCCAGATATAGTAAATATATTGCTTCAAGTGATGGATAGTGCAACTTTAACAGACAATAATGGTGCTAAAACAGATTTTAGAAATGTTATTATAATTCTTACTTCAAATCTTGGAGTTAGTAATGCTCCTCAAGTTGGATTTCAAAAAGAGAGCTCTTTTAAATCAGATGCAGCTATCAAAGAGTTTTTCTCACCTGAATTTAGAAATAGATTGGACTCTATCATACACTTTAAGCCTCTTGGTGAAGATGTGATGATAAGTATAGTTGAAAAACTTTTAGGTGAATTAGAAGATCAACTCAAAGATAAAAGAATTAAAATAGAAGCGACAGATCAAGCAAAAAGATATTTTGCAAAAAGAGGATTTGATGAGCATTTAGGTGCTAGAGTGATGTCTAGAATCATTCAGCAAGAGGTTAAAACTCCTTTGAGTGATGAAGTGCTTTTTGGTAAACTTCAAAATGGTGGAGTTGTAAAACTTGATGCAAAAGATGATAGATTACAAATTGAGTATATAAGCATAAAAGAGAGTTTTGATACAAAGATTGAGGCAGTATAATTATACTTTTCCAGATCCAAGATTAGCCTCTAAAGAGGGGCTAATAGCTTGGGGTGGAGATCTGAGTACTGATAGAGTTTTATCAGCCTATAAGCAGGGGATTTTTCCTTGGTATAATGAAGATGATCCTATCCTTTGGTGGTCTCCAGATCCTAGATTGATCCTATATCCTAAAGATATAAAAATCTCCAAATCATTAAAAAAATCATTAAAAAAATATGAAGTTAAATTTAATACAAATTTTGAAGAGGTTATAAAACAGTGTCGAGATACAAGAGTTAAAAATCAAGAAGGCACTTGGATACTCAAAGAGATAATCGAGGCTTACACAAAGCTACATGATAGTGGATATGTAAAGAGTGTTGAGACATATTTTGAGAAAGAGCTTGTTGGAGGGCTCTATGGAGTTGATTTGGATGGAGTGTTTTGTGGAGAGTCTATGTTTAGTATAAAAAAAGATGCTTCCAAAGTGGCTCTTGTAAGATTGGCTCAAAAATTAGAAAGTGAAGGATATAAATTTATAGATTGTCAAATTCCAACAGATCACTTGAAATCTATGGGAGCAGTTGAAATATCAAGAGATAAATTTTTGGATATGTTGGAGAGTGCATTAGGTAAATAATATTATTTTAATTTAAGTTTGTGTATTATGACTACAATACTATAAGTGGAGTAGATAAATGCACTGTTTCGTTGATGCAAAAAGAGATGAAATTTTAAAAAAAATTATAAAAGAGTGTTATTGGGATTATGATATTGATATAAGAGATTTACAAAATATTTTAGCATCAAACAATAAAAGAGAGATCAAAAAACTTTTTTCTAAAATTTTGTACAACTCCAAAGATAAATTGTTAGCATTACAACTATTTTCCAAGCAACAACTAAGAGAATTATTTGATGATTTTAAAATTACATATAACAAGAAGTATATCACTAAACATTTTCTTGTTTTAAGATCACTCTTACTTGATGAAAAACATAAAATTAAGAGTTTAGAGTGGAAAAAAATATAGATTATCGAGTATTATATCTATTGCAAGATGAAGTATTGGCTCTTGTTGCCAATTTGGAAAATGCTTTTTATTTAACAGGTGGTACAGCATTGCATAGGTTTTATTTTAATGCTAGATATTCAGATGATCTAGACTTTTTTGTCTCTAATGATACAAATTTTAATGAGAATGTTGATGAAATAGTAGAAAAGTTGATTGAGCAACAATATAATATAGTAGAAGATGTAAAGTCAAGAGATTTTTACAGAATTACGGTTAATAACTTGTTGCAACTTGATTTTGTGAACGATAGAGTCTATAGATATAAAAAAAGCAATGTTATAAATGGTATAAAAGTTGACAATAAGATAAACATATTGACAAATAAAATAAATACAATTATAAATAGAGATGAAGAAAAAGATGTTTTTGATATTTTTTGTTTGGCATATAAAGAAAAATTT
>JALWLB010000157.1 GCA_027081145.1 Campylobacterales bacterium | reverse complement strand
AAGTGAACCTTTTGGAATACCACACTCTTTTAAAATCATAGACATACTTGTACCATTGTATCCATTGATATACACTAACATAAATACTGCATCTAAAATTTCTTCACGAGTAGATTGTTTTTTTTTTCATATCCTATATCCTTGAAGTAAGTGCATATTTTAGCAAAATTATAATATGCAGTACAATGATATTGTTAACATACACTACAAATTTCAAATTTATAGGGACAGGCTACTTTATATTACAATAGGGATAAAAGTAATCTGTTCTATTTATCCTATATGATATACGGTACTTTGTAAATCAAATAAAAGTAGCCTGTCCCCTTTTACCTGATTTTATTTAAAAGTGTGGATGTTCTATTTTAGTCTTTGATGAAACATCTCATCATAAGAGATAACTCTTTTCTCTTCTCTTTTTCCATTGGTTATTATAGTAATAAGCTCATCTTTTTTAAATTCGATTTTGATTGTTAAGTTTGTTGTATTAGGCTTATTTGTTAACATATCTATCGATTTTATATTTGGAAAATATTGAGGGTTCATAAATATATTTTGTATGATTTGATCTGACAAAGTAGAGCTAATTGCAATAAATTGCTCTTTATGAATAGTATCTTTTTTCATAGTTGCATATGTTTTGATAGTAACTTTGTTTAAACTTTGTCCATCAAAAAAGATATTTTTATCAAAGTTGATTCTATTATACTCTTCTATGAAGTATATCCCATTTTGTATTTTCACAATTGGACTATTTAATTTCTCTTGTTGAGCTTTGGTTAGAGTATTTGCTTGTATGTTTAATGATAGTGTTAAGATTATTAGTAAATTTAATACTATATTTTTCATATATTTTTCTCCTTTGATATTATGTAAGATAAATTATAAAAAATATTTTTTTAATTGTGGTTTATAATTAATCTAACATACTACTATTTTGAAGCAGTTTGTTATAGTTAGTTACAACCCCTTTAGCTTTTTTTTGAGCGATCTTTTGATCATCGTTTTTAAAGATTCAGGAGATAAGATTTGGATTTTTGGTAGCCATTTGATTATGATATCTTCTATCTCTTTGAGATTGTGTATTTTATATTGGACTTCTATATCACCATTTTGAAAGGTTTGGATGATTTTTTGACTAGGAAGATACTTTTTTAGTTGAAAATATTTTCTAATATCCTTTGATACTCTTAGTTTGACTATGATTTCGCTAGAGTTGTATGTTGTCCATGGTGTTTGGATATGTTTTATAAACTCAACGATATCATAATCTAAAAAGAAATTTTTTTTAGTATCAGTAGCATTTACGATAAGAGAAATTCTCAAAAATTCAAACCGATTTTTTTGTAAATTTTCTCCAACAAGATAGAAGTTTTCATTCAAAAAGAGAATCTTATATGGATAAAATGAAAATTTTATACTTCCTCGTGATATTTTATACTCTATATTTAACTCTTTTTGAAATTTGATTGCATGTTCTATAGTTTTGATGATTGTACGATTTTTTATAACTTCAAAGGGGCGTATTTTAAACTCATATATACTTAGGGATTTTTTGACAAGCTCTTTAGTGTTTTTTTGTATTGAATTTTGAATTGAGACTTCACCAAAAAGAGTTATGATGTTTGAGAGAGTCATAAGATCTGTCGCGTTTAATACATCTTCTAATAACACTTTTTTATATGCTTTGTAGTATCCTCTATTTTTAGTGATAAAATCTCCAAAAATTTCACAAATAAGCTCTATATCACGATATATTGTTCTTTTATTTACATGATATCTATTTGCCAAATCTGTTATATAGAGGCTCTTGCCATCATTTAGCATTTTTAAAATTTCTATAACTCTATATGTAGAGCTTTTTTGACTCATGAGATACCTTTTTATATTTTGACAAAATATGTCACTTGTGTATTGTACAATTTAAAAAATAAAAACCAAAAGGATATTTTTATGAGTTTAGAGATGTTTGGATTTAAAGAGATAGATCACGATAGATTAAAAAAAACAAAAACTCCTTATAAAATTTATGCAGAACTTTTAGATGATATCACACAAGAGCAATTTTATGATGTTTTATCACAAGATTTTGTTACTTATGGAGCTTTGATGCCTGATGCTCATGCTGGTTATAGTATGCCAATAGGTGGAGTTTGTGCTACAAAAGATGTAGTAGTGCCTCAATTTGTTGGATTTGATATAGGATGTGGTATGTGTGCTTATAGGAGTGATTATACAAAATCGGATATTACAAAACATGCCAAAAAGATTTATGAAAAGATTATTGATCGTATTCCATTAGGTTTTAAAAAGCATAAAAACCACCAATCTTTAAAATATGATCTTCCACTTAGCTCTTTTGCAAAGCAAGTTTTAAACACTTTAGGATTGATGCAACTTGGAACACTTGGTGGGGGAAATCATTTTATTGAAATTGGTTATGACTCTTTAGAGAGAGTTTGGATTATAATCCACTCTGGAAGTAGAGGTTTTGGGCATAAGATAGCCTCTCATTATATGTATCAAGCCTATTTAGCTAATAGTAACAAAAGCGATAAGTTGGATAAAATTTTAAAAGATTTTGAAACAAGAAACCAAAATTTCAAGATCCATAACCCAAACGGATATGAGAAGAGTTTTTTGAAATTTAAAAACAGACAACTTATAGAGTTAAATAAAAAGATAAATCTCGATAATCTTGATGGAATTTGGGGAGTTAAAGTTGGTAGCCAATTAGCAGATGAGTATATCAAAGATCAAAATTTTGCACTATTTTTTGCATTAGAAAATAGAAAAAAGATGATCGAAGTAATTTGCGATATCTTAAATCAAGAAATTGGAGGTGATTTTGAGTTTGAGCATGAAGATAGTGATAGATTTATAAATAGAAATCACAATCATGTAGAGTATGATAGTGAGAAAAATCTCTGGATACATAGAAAAGGGGCAACTCACGCTAAAGCTGGTATGAGTGGAGTAATACCTGGCAATATGAAAGATGGCTCATTTATCGTAATAGGCAAGGGCAATGATAAATCTTTGGACTCATCATCTCATGGAGCAGGAAGAGTTATGAGTAGAAAAAAGGCAAAAGAGGTATTAAATATGCAAGATTTTGAAAAATCAATGAAAGGCATAGTTGGAAGTGTAAATGAGCATACACTAGATGAGTCACCATTAGCTTATAAAAATATATTTGAAGTTATGGAGCTTCAAAAAGATTTGGTAGAGGTACTTTGGCATATAAAGGTGCTTATCAATATAAAAGATAGCACCAAGATGAGATATTGATTATAACTTAATTGGGTCTATTTTTTTAATGAATCTTGATCTAAGTTTTAGATTTATTAACTACAAGGAGGTCTTGAAGTTTTTTTGTAGTATCTTGCCATTTTTATACTCTTTTTTAAAGAGTTTACAAAATACCTAACATCCTCTTTATCATGTATAAAATGAAAACCTACTCTAATCCAACCAGGTTTGGTTTTTAATTTTGCATTATCTTCTAAATTTAACAGATCGTGACCATAAGGTCCAGCACAACTACATCCAACTCTTAGTTGTATATAAAACTCTTCAGATAAAATATCTCCTACATGATAAGGATCTAAGTTTTTGATATTAAATGAAAATATATTTAATTTATGGTGATGTAAAGAGCAATAAAGCTCAATATCTTTTACTCTTTTGATCTCTTTTTGAAACTCCTCTTTTAACTCTTGCTCTTTGTTTTTTATATTTTCTAAACCTATCTCATTTCTTAACTCATACGCCAAAGAGGCTTTGATAAATTGTAAAATTCCAGGAGTTCCAGCATCCTCTTTTGTCTCAACATCTTTTGAAAATTTATGTGAGGATCTAGAAACATATGTAACAGTACCACCTCCTGCAAATGTTGGAACTTCATTACAGTTACATAAAGCTTTTTTGATTATTAATAGTCCACAACTTCCAACTCCTCCTAAAAGTTTATGCGGAGATAAAAACATCACATCATAAAGTTTTGATGGTATATTAAAATATGGTGAAGAAGTAGCAGCATCTAAACATAATATGGCATTGTATCTATTTGTTAATTCTCTTATCTTTTCGATTGGATTTATGATACCAGTTACATTAGAAGCTACACAAAATGTACAAAATATCTCTCTGTTTTGATTTTGTTTTAATATCTCTTCTAACTCTTTTAGATCAAATGTATCTTCTTTATTTAATCCAACTCTTTTTACTTCACATAGTGCCTCTCTAAAGCTAACTTCATTAGAGTGGTGCTCAAATGGTCCTACTATCACTAATGGTAACTCTTTTGGATCTATAGAGTATCTTTTTTTAGTAGCAGGTGGGATGTAAAGTCCCATGAGCTCTTGAAACTTTTTTATAGCTGCTGTTGCACCAGTGCCACAAGGTATGATATAAAAATCGTCATCAATTTCTAAGCTTTTTTTTAGAGATTCTCTGGCTTTATTATAATATTGTGTTGTAGAGAGTGAATTTAATCCCACTTCTGAGTGAGTATTTGAGTAAGTTAGTAAAATCTCTTGAAGTTTTTTTTCAATTGGTTTATATGCAAGACCAGAAGCTGTAAAATCAAGATACAAAATCCCACTTTTTAATATAGTATTTTCTCTAATTTTCTTAAAATCTGCCATGATATTTATATATCGTAATGTAAACTATCTGTATATTTTTCTATATATTGTCCAAAATCTGCCAAAGTGACTTCAAAAATTTTCTCTATTTTTTTTCGTGTATCATTATAAAATAGTTCTAATATTGGATTATCTGTTTTTGTTTGGGCAATGCAGACTTCACCATCAAGTGCTACTAGTATATCTTTTATTGAGATATTTTTTGGATCATCTGCCAATAAGTATCCTCCCTGAGCACCTCTAATACTTTTTACAAGCTTTGCTTTTCTAAGAGCATTTAGTAACTGTTCAAGATAGTTTTGAGGAATTTTTGCACTTTTGGATATCTCTTTTATCTGTATAGGTTTATCACTATTTCTTTGAGCTAGTTCAAACATCGCAGCCAATCCATACATACCTTTTGAAGATAGTAGAGTCATAATATTGCAACTCCTTTTAAATTTTTTTTAACCTTTGTTAACTTCTATTTGCTACCATAACTATAGCAGTTTTATGTTTAATGTCAAGTTTATCTATCGAAATGATATGGTACATATTTTAGACTGTTTTTTATTTTAAACTAAGGTTATAATCGTAAGATATAAGTTTAAGAAAATTTAACTCTTAGGGGTGATTTAGTTTATGAAGTTAACTTTGAAAATATTTTTTTTACTTTGGGTATTGGGAATTTCACTTTTTGGTTCGCAAAATGAGTATTTTACTATAAAGCTATTTTCTATTGATACACAAAATAATACAAGAACTCTTGAGAGTTTAAGAGCTACAAAAATAGCTGCCAATAAACTAAGTGATAGATTGAAAAATAGAGCTTTTATTGTTAGAGAAGGTGATGTATTTGTACTATATGCAACAAGAGCAAAAAGCAAAAGTGAAGCTCTATCTTGGTTAAAGAGTTATAAGAGATATTTCAAAGATGCTACTATTTTAAAACAGAATAAAGATGATATAGAGATGATAAGAGACTATACTAGCACAATTATAGTTTCAAAACCATCTGTTAAAAAAGAGGTTGTCAATAAATCTCAAACTACTAAACAAACTCGTAAAAAACCAATCAAACTAGAACAGCCTTACTATACACTACAATTAGCATCTGCAAAACTAAATAAATCAAGTTTAAATTATCTCAAAAAAATGGTAAATAGTTTAAATAAAGAGTTAAGATCTAAAGTCTATATCACCAAAGGCTCTTCTCACTATCTTTTACAAGCTTTTAAAGTTAGTAAAAAAAGTGATTTAAGTAAATTTTTGCAAGATTATAAAAAAGTGTTTAAAGATGCTTATGTTTTAAAACAAGATTATAAAAATCTTCAAATTGTTGCTGATTATTCTGATGCTAAATTTAAAAATCTTTTAAAAGAGATAAAGTATAGCTCAAGCTCTAAACCAGCAACTAAAAAAGTTGTAAAAAAAGAGCAAAAAGAGACAAAAGATACAAAAACTCAATCGATAAACCTAAATAAATCTAAATCTACAGGTTTTACTCCAACCAAAAATGCAAAATTTACATTAGATTTGATAGATGATAGAACTTTTTATATAGTTAAGAAAGCAAAAAATGGAGCTGTTATGATACTTGAAGTAGAGTTTCATAAGTTTGCACCATCAACATTTAAAATATATATCGATTCAAGCAAAAGAGCAAAACCAAGAACTGGATTGATTAAAAAGTATGTTAGTGAGGATAATAAACTTTATCTCTATTTTACAAGAGCAACTATGGATAACACTTATCATGTATTAAAAGAGATTACAAAAGACTATTTTATAGTAGATGTTTGGAATAAAAATAAAAAAGAGGATACTGTAAGATTTTATTATGACTTTCAAAAAGCAAAAGAGTATAAAGATACTATTCAAGGCTCTTTAGAAGGAATGAGCAAATATTACTAAAAAAAGAGTGTAATCATTGCCATTTAGAGTTTGATGAAGAGAGCTTAATAAAAGAGAGTCATAATAGTAAAACTCTCTATTTTTGTTGTAAAGGTTGTCAAGGGATTTATCATCTTTTAGAAGATGAAGGATTAGATAGTTTTTATAATAAATTGGCAAATACTAAACTTACTCCTCCAACTAAAAAGCTTGATGATTTACAAAAATTTGATCAGCCTGGATTTGCTAAAAAGTATATCAAACAAAAAGATGGTTTTAATGAAATATCTTTGATTATAGAGGGTATTCACTGTTCGGCTTGTGTTTGGTTGAATGAGAAGATTTTATATAAAACTGATGGAGTTTTAGAGGTTGATATAAATTATACAACAAACAAGGCTAAAGTTCTTTGGGATGATGATAGTATCAAATTATCACAAATTATTCAAAAAATCCGCTCTATTGGTTATGATGCTTATGCTTATGATCCTTCAAAACAAGAAGAGATTGCCAATAAAAAACGAAAAGAGTATTATGCAAAACTTTTAGTTGGCATCTTTTGCACTATGAATATCATGTGGATAGCAATTGCACAATATGCCGGTTATTTTTCGGGTATGAGTGATGAGATAAAAAATATCTTAAATATTGCCGGTTTTATTCTTGCAACTCCCGTTTTATTTTATACTGGTTGGGTCTATTTTAAAGGGGCTTATTATGGTTTAAAAAATCGTTTTGTAAATATGGATTTACTTGTCGCAACTGGTGCTAGTTTGACCTATATTTACTCTATTTATGCGATGATTTCTAAAAGTGGTGAGACATATTTTGAATCGGTTGCAATGATTATAACATTTGTTTTTGTTGGTAAATATCTTGAAGTGTTGAGTAAGAAAAAAGCGATAGATACTTATGATGCATTAATTAATTCAATTCCTACAGAAGTTATAGTTATAAAAAATGAAAAAAGAGTACCAGTTAGTGTAGATGAGATCAAAGTTGGTGATATTATTGAAATAAAAGCTGGTGAAAAGGTTATTATAGATGGCATTGTTATTAGTGGCGAGGGAACATTTGATGAATCAAGCCTAACTGGTGAATCAAAACCGATATATAAAAAAAGATCGGATGAACTTATAAGTGGTACAATATGTAATGATTCTCTCATAAGATATAGAGCAACAAAAGATTTTGCCTCTTCTACACTTTTTACTATTATTTCACTTATTGAGGACTCTATTTCTAAAAAACCACATATTGAAAAAATTGCAAATCAAATTTCGGGCTATTTTTCAAATGTAATTTTGGCTATTTCGATTTTAACATTTATAGGTTGGTATATATATAGTGGTGATTTTGAGAGATCTTTGATTATTGCAATTTCAGTGATTGTGATTGCTTGTCCTTGTGCTCTTGGTCTTGCTACTCCAGTTGCCACACTTGTTGGATTTGGAGAGGGTGTTAAAAGAGGCATACTTTTTAAACAGGCCAGTTTTTTGGAGACTATGGCAAAATGTGATGTAGTACTTTTGGATAAAACTGGAACTATCACTGAGGGTAAACCAAAAGTTGTTAAATTTGAAAAGTTTGAAACATTTGATATAAACTTATTATATTCACTCACCAAAAGCTCAAATCATCCTATTGCCAAAGGTGTTAATGAGTATCTAAAACAAGAGTTTAAAAATCTTAAAGAGTATGATCTAAAAGATATTAAAAATATTCAAGCAAAAGGTATTAGTGCAAATTATAATAATCAAATTTTATTAGGTGGTAATATAAAGCTTTTAAAAGATAGAAAAATTGAGTTTGAGACTAATAGTGAAAACTCTATTTTTATTTTTGCAATAAACTCTCAAGTGGTTGCAAAAATTGAGTTAAAAGATAAAGTGAAAAAAGGAACAAAAGAGGTTATTAAAGAGTTAAAAAAGCTTGATCTTGAAGTGGTTATGTTAACAGGAGATAATGAAAAAATAGCTAAAAATATAGCTAATGAAGTTGGTATTACAAAAGTATATTCATCGTTGATGCCACAAGATAAAGCTAAAATCATTGATAAATATCATCAAAATAAGAAAATAACACTGATGGTAGGTGATGGTATCAATGATGCGTTAGCTCTTTCTAAAAGTGATATTGCAATTGCTATGGGAAGTGGAGCTGATATTTGTATTGAGGTGAGTGATGTAGTGCTTTTACATGATAGTATGGACTCTTTATTGTATGCTTTAAAAATTAGTAAAAATACATATAAAAGTATAAAACAAAATCTTTTTATATCACTTTTGTATAATGTCATAACAATTCCTCTTGCAGTTGCTGGATATGTTATACCATTAATTGCAGCTTTGTCGATGTCGCTTAGTTCTCTTTTGGTGGTTGGAAACTCTATAAGAAATAAAAAAAGGATAATTCAATGAGTGGTTCAGTTATAACTTTGATGTTAATAGTATCGATCTCTTTAGGAGCATTTGGATTAATGGCACTTTTATGGGGTTTAAAAACTGGACAGTTTGATGATTATAATAAATTTGCAAAAGGTGCTCTAAATGATTCAGAAGAAGATTTACGAGATGCCGCTAGGATGGATGAGAAGAAAAAAGAGGCAATTAAAAAGAGAAAAGAGAAAAACTACTCTCCACCTGATTAATTTTGGCTTAAGAAATTTATACTTCCAAAAATATAAAATCTACTCTAATCAATAATCACTATAATAAGCAAAATTACTATTGATAGCTTTGGGGGGTGGTATGATAAAAAAATGCTCTATTTGTATTTTTATTCTTTTGTTTACAACTATTTTAAATGCAAAACAGTACTCTATCTGTAAAAGTGACTATCAAATACAAGAACATGAAAGTGTAAAAAAACAGCTATCTTTAGAAAAAATTTTAGATAAAGAGCCAAACAATATAGAGTGTATGCTAAAGCTATCTGTAGTATATTTTCAAACAGATGAGGTATCTAAAGCGTTTGATTTGATAAAAAAGGCTTATAGATTAAATCCAAAATTTGTAGAAAATCAAAAGCAGATAATAAAAATTTTAGATTTGGCTTTAAAGCTTAGTCGTTTAAAAGAGTATGCCATTAAAAATCAAGATACAAAAACTTGGAATATACTTGGTAAAAAGTATTATGATATGAGAATTTTCAAAGAGGCTATTTATGCATATGAAAATAGTTTAAAAATTGATCCAAATCAGAGCAAAATAGGGGTTATGTTGGCTTTGTCGTATGGGAACAACAACAATATGTCAAAAGCGATTAAACAATTAAGAG
>JALWLB010000156.1 GCA_027081145.1 Campylobacterales bacterium | reverse complement strand
GTGTCTTTGATCATAATGAATTAGACGCATTAGCAGCTGTACTTGGTCTGTTTTTGGATATGAATATAAGTTATCCAAATTTTGAAATTGTAATAAAAAGAGCCAATTTAAAAGTGATAAAAATATTTGGTAGTTTAGATCTATATAAACAGTTTATAAAAACAAAATCCATAAAAGATAGACTAAAATTTAAAAACTCTCTAAAAATTAATAAAAATTTTACTAAAAAAAATCTACTAATCAAAGATGCAAATAGTAACTATTTGAAAACAAAAGTTGAGTTGGGTTTTGGACTTAAAACTTTTATAGGTACTGAAATTGGTCTTTTTGATTATCTTTTATCATCTCGTCCTTATGTTTATTGGACACTTTATAAAGGGATTCATTTTGGTATTTTATCCGATTTACCACTTATAAACTCTGATGAGTTTGATATAAACAGAGGTGCATTTAGAATCTATCGTGATGGTAATCAAATTTTAAGTGCAATGATAAGCAAAAGTGACATATATGGTAATGTTATCAATATATTAAGTGGTGGATTTTATGATAATCATGTAGGTGGATTTGAAAACATTTTATTTAATTTTAAAAATCATACAGCAAGATTAAAATTGGGATATCTAAAACATAAAGATATAGATAGTATTAAAAATATAGCAATAGCAACCTATAGATATTATGAGCCAAATTATGATACATATTTTGAGTTAAGTGGTGGAAAATTTTACAATCAAGATAATGGATTTAATATCGAGTTAAAAAGATTTTTTAAAGATACTTTATTGAAGTTTTTTTATCAAAAAACCACAACTCAATATATAGGCGTAGGAGTAGAAATTCCTCTTACTCCACGAAAAGTGCCAAATGGATTGATTCAGATAAAAGGTCAAAATGACTTTTATCATCAAGTACGAAGTGTGATAAGATCACCAGATGGAGAAAATATTATAAATATTTACGATAGTATAGATCCAAAATTAAGATTTAATATAGAAAATAGATTTTTAAATAGAGATAGACTCTATCCATCATATATCAAAAATCATATTTTACGACTTAAAGAGAGCTATTTTTTATATTAGGAGCTAACTCTTTTTATATCTGCTCCTAGTTTTTGAAGTTTTCCCTCTAAGTTTTCATATCCTCTATCTAAGTGATAAATTCTATGTACATTTGTTGTACCATTTGCCACTAAAGCTGCTAAAACCAAAGCACTACTAGCTCTTAGATCGGTTGCCATAACATCAGCTCCATTTAAAATGCACTCTCCTTTAACTGTTGCTATATTTTTATTTAATTTTATATCTGCACCCATTCTTTGAAGTTCGCTCACATGCATAAATCTATTTTCAAAAAGTCTCTCCTCAATGACACTAGTGCCTTGTACTTGTGTACAAAGAGCCATAAATTGAGCTTGCATATCTGTTGGAAATCCTGGGTATTCTGTTGTTGCTATATTTGTATGAACCATTTTTGAAGCGGGTTTTATAGTTATAGAATCTTCACTGATATCAAAATCAAATCCCATCTCTTGAAGTTTTAAAATAACAGAGACCAAATGTACATGATTGACTCTATTTAGAGTTATTTTAGAGTTTGTTATTGCTCCTGCACAAAGATATGTACCAGCTTCAATTCGATCTGGAATGACCTTTATATCTTTTGAGTTTAGTAGCTTTTGGTTAGTACCTTTTATATGTAGCTCATTACTACCAATTCCATCTATCTCAACTCCACACTCACGAAGCACTTCGCAAAGTTGTACCACTTCAGGCTCTTTTGCTACATTGATTATTTTGGTACTACCTTTTGCTAAGGCTGCTGCCATTATGATATTTTCACTTCCTGTAACTGTAATTTTATCAAAAATAACTGTTGTACCCTTTAGTCCATCTTTTGCAGTTGCTATGACATAACCTTGTTTTATCTCTATAGTAGCACCCATCATTTCAAGTGCTTTTAAATGTAAATCTATCGGTCTTTGTCCAATAGCACAGCCACCTGGTAAAGAGACTTCACAATAACCAAATCTAGCCAATAGTGGACCCAAAGTTAGTATAGAAGCTCTCATTTTTCTTACTATGTCATACTTTGCTACAGTTTTTGTTATGTGTGAAGAGTTAATTTTTAATGTTGTATCTTTTAACTCATATTTAGAGCCAAGATTTTCTAAAAGTTTTAAAAATGTTAAGATATCAGCCACTTTGGGTAAATTTGTTATATTTAGCTCATTTTCAAATAAAATAGTACAAGCCAGTAATGGCAATGCTGCATTTTTAGCTCCAGATATATCTATCTCTCCATCTAACTTCTTGCCACCTTTTATCTCTAAAAAATCCATTATCTATCCCAAATTTTATTTATAAAGAAATATTTTAGTGAAATTTAAATAAAATGTACAGTTTTTATATAATAAATCATAGGAGATATGAAAGAGAATGAAAAAGAGAAAATTTGTTTTACTTGGATTTGTAACTGTTCTAGCTAGTTCTATAATGTTACTAAACTCAAACCTTTGTGCAAAAGATACCTCTAGCATACATGATGAAGAACAATTGAGCAAAAGCAGATTAGAAGCTTTAGCAAAATTTACAAAAGTAATTCAAACTGTTGAAGAGTATTATGTTGATGATATTACGATTAATGAGATTATTGATAAAGCACTATCTGGCTTATTGGAAAATCTTGATGCTCACTCTTCATATCTTGATAAAAAGAAGTTTAAAGATTTGCAAATTCAAACTGAGGGTGAATTTGGAGGACTTGGTATAACTGTTGGTATGAGAGATGGAGCATTAACAGTTATTTCACCTATCGAGGGAACTCCAGCCGATAGAGCTGGACTTAAATCAAATGATATTATATTAAAAATTGATGATCAATCAACTCTCAATATGACGATAGATGAAGCTGTAAATCTGATGAGAGGTAAACCAAAAACAAAAATTACTCTAACTATCGTTAGAAAAAATGAGTCAAAACCATTGGTGATAGACATTATTAGAGATATAATAAAAGTTGATTCAGTCTATGTTAAAATGGTTCAAGATAAAGATATTTTGTATATAAGAGTAACAAATTTTGATAAAAAAGTAACCTCTGAAGTTTCAAAAGCTTTAAATAAATACAGATCAAAATATAAAGGGATTATACTAGATCTTAGAAACAATCCTGGAGGATTGTTATCACAAGCGGTTGGTTTGAGCAATCTATTTATAGATAAAGGTATTATAGTATCACAAAAAGGAAGATTAAAAAAAGAGAACCAAGAGTACAATGCAACAAGTGCTGGAACTATTAAAGATACTCCATTGGTTGTTTTAATAAATGGTGGAAGTGCAAGTGCGAGTGAAATAGTTAGTGGAGCTTTACAAGATCATAAAAGAGCGGTATTAATAGGAGAGAAAACTTTTGGAAAAGGGAGTGTTCAAGTAATATTACCTATAAATGGAGAAGCTTTGAGATTGACAGTTGCTAGATACTATTTACCAAGTGGAAGAACTATTCAAGCAGAAGGTGTAACTCCAGATGTAGAGGTAGCTCCTGGAGAGGTGCATAAAAAAGAGAGCTCTTTTTCTATAAAAGAGAGAGATTTAAAAAAACATTTAGAGGCTGAGCTTAAAAAAGTAGAAAAAAAACAGGAGACAAAAGATAAAGAGATTGAAAAAGAGAAGAGTAAAATTATAACACAAGAGGATATCTTAAAAGATATTCAACTAAAAACTGCGATTGATACTATAAAAATTTTAACCATATCAAATGGCATGCATTAGGAGAAAAGATGGAAAAAAAAGAGTTACTGTATGAGGGAAAAGCAAAAAAGCTTTATAGGTGTGAGGATGATGATTTATTAATTGCTGAATTTAAAGATGATTTAACAGCATTTAATGCTGAAAAAAAAGGAACTGAAGAGGGCAAGGGAGCGTTAAATTGTCAAATTAGTACAAATCTTTTTAATTTGCTCGAAAAACATGGCATAAAAACTCACCTAATAAAGACTTTAGATAAAAATCATCAATTGGTCAAAAAGGTGGATATTATTCCTATAGAGGTTGTTGCTAGAAACACAGCGACTGGTTCATTAACAAAAAGATTAGGAATCAAAGATGGTCTTGTTTTGCCATTTACTTTGGTTGAATTTTATTATAAAAATGATGATTTAAACGATCCAATTTTAACAGATGATCACTGCTTGTTGATGGGGCTTGTTGATGATAGATCAAAACTTCAGATACTAAAAGACAAAGCCTTAAAAATCAATGAGATATTAAAAGATTTTTTTGCACAAAGGGATCTTAATTTAATAGATTTTAAGGTAGAGTTTGGAATAGATAAAAATGGTGAAATTTTACTTAGTGATGAGATAAGTCCCGATAGTTGTAGATTTTGGGATAAAAAGACAAATGAAAAGCTAGATAAAGATAGATTTAGACAAAATCTTGGAAATGTAAAAGTTGCTTATGAAGAGGTATTAAAAAGAGTTTTGAAAGAGAACAAATGAGAGTAATAGTTAATGTAACACTAAAGAGTGGTGTTTTAGATCCTGCTGGAAAAGCGACCAAACATGCACTAAATTCATTAGGATTTGATAGTGTAAATGAGGTAAAAATTGGTAAAAGAATAGTTTTGGATATTGATGAAAAAAAGAGAAAAAGAGCAAAAAAAGTTGCAAAAAAGATGTGTGAAGAGTTACTTGCCAACACAGTTATAGAAAATTATAAAATCAAGGTCAAAGAGTGAAGGTAGCTATTGTTGTATTTGCTGGTACAAATTGTGAATTTGATACCGAATATGCTTTTAAGATGCTAGGATCTCAAGTTATATTTGTATGGCACAAAGATAGAGAGCTTCCAAAAGATATAGATCTTTTAGTTTTACCTGGTGGATTTAGTTATGGTGATTATCTAAGAAGTGGAGCAATTGCAAAATTTTCACCAATTATGCAAGAGGTTTTAAAATTTGCAAAAAAAGGTGGAACTA
Source organism: Campylobacterales bacterium (assembly GCA_027081145.1). Taxonomy (GTDB): domain Bacteria; phylum Campylobacterota; class Campylobacteria; order Campylobacterales; family QNZT01; genus JALWLB01. The sequence continues at coordinate 4,907 of JALWLB010000156.1, read as the reverse complement.
TTTTAGGAATTTGTAACGGTTTTCAAATTTTATTAGAGTTAAAACTACTTCCAGGAGCCATGCTTAAAAACTCCAATGTTCACTTTATATCAAAGTACCACCATCTAAAAGTTATCAATAATAATAATAAATTTTTACAAAAATTAAATATAGATGAAGTTATAAATATCCCAATAGCTCATGGGGAGGGGAACTATTATGTTTCAAATGATCTCTTACATGATATGTATGAAAATGAACAAGTTATTTTAAAATATTGTGATGTTGATGGATCTGATCTAAACCCAAATGGATCGGTTGATTCTATCGCTGGAATTTGTAACAAAGATAAAAACATTTTTGCTCTTATGCCTCATCCAGAGAGAGCCATGCAAACAATACTTGGTTCAAACGATGGTAAAAAGATGTTAGAGGGATTTTTTGAGTAGTATTAAGTTTATTGTATCGTTTTTATTTGTTTTAAACTATCTATTTGCAAATCCAAATGAGATATTGATAAATAGTGAAAAAATTATGAGTATTGATGAGCAGTTAAATGACTCTACAAACTCTATGCAAGATATCACCTCTTCAAATCTACATGATATAAGTGAAGAAGATCCTTATATCAAAGAAAAAGTGATATTTTTGTCATATCTAAAAAAAGATGATAGACTTTATGTAAATCAAATCTTTAAAATTGATATAAAAGCTATTATAGCGGTTGAAAATCTATCATCAATTCATACAACTTTTCTAAACTATAAAGATATTCAAATCCTAAATCCAGACTCTTCATGGAAGCTAAGTGGTGATAGTATCTATACAAATAGTTACTATATAAAAGTTTTAAATAAAGATGCCTCTATGGCTGATATAAAAGTATCAATTTTAAGTGATGATGGATATGAAGATAGTGAAATTTTAAAAGCTTTTCAGCCTAAAATAATAGCCCTTAAGCAAGATAATAGATATTCATCAGTGCTTGCAAAAGAGTTCAATCTCATATCTCATAAAGCAAAACTATATGATGATAAGAGCAATATTATAGTCTTAGAGATAAATGCTTCGATGGCAAATTTGGAAGATTTTAAACTTCCTTATGCACTTAGAAATGGAATAGATAGCATAAAAACAGATCTACCATATAAATCTATTTACTATTTTGCTATTGTTCCAAATAACCTACATGAATTTAAATTTAAATATTTTGATCTTAATAAAAATAAATTTCAACAAATCTCATTTCCAATCATTTTAAAAGATACCAGTGTCAGTACTCAAACTTCGCTAAATCCAAAAAAGAGTAAATTTTTATTATATAAAAGTATAGCCCTTGTTGTATTGGCTCTTGTAATTGTTCTTTTATATTTTAGATACAAAAAAACATATATACTGCTTATTGCAACTTTGCCTTTGATCTATATGGGTTATTTGAATATTCCTATTAGTAAAGTTGTATTAAAAGATGGTATGACTCTATCGATACTACCTACTAAAAATTCAACTATTTTTTATAAAGTTCAAAAACCAACTGAGGCTGATATCTTATACGAAAATGAAGAGTATATAAAAGTGATCTTACCAAATAAAAAGATAGGATGGATCAATAAAGATGCTTTTAAAGAAGATTAAAGCTACTACTGTTTTAGTTCAACTGCTTACAACAGTTGCTTGTATAATAGTTTTAATGTATCTTTTTAAAAAGTATAATTGGCAAATTAGAAGAGCGTGGGCAAAAATGCAGTCTAAGCTAATAGGTTTTAAAATAGTCCAAAAAGGCAAGATAGATCCAAATGCAAAACTTTTAATAATAAACCACCAAAGTTTATTGGATATTATAGTAGTAGAAAATCTATATCCAAAAAATATAGCTTGGGTTGCAAAAAAAGAGATCGCTGATATGTTCTTTTTTGGACATATTGTCAAAGTTACAGATATGATAATTGTAAAAAGAGAGGATAAAAAATCTCTTATAAAACTGTTAAAAGATGTTAAAGATAGAATAGACAAGGGTAGGGTGGTTGCCATTTTTCCAGAGGGTACTAGAGGAGATGGTGAAAGATTATTAAATTTCAAAGTAGGAGCTAAAATCATAAGTGAAAAATTGGATCTAAAAGTCCAGCCTATAGTTTTAACCAATACAAGAAAGGTTTTAGATTCTCAAAATTTTGTGGCAAATAAAGGAGTTGTTTGCGTAGAGTTTTTAGACTCAATAGATCCTAAAAAAGATAAACAGTGGTACCAAAAAGTTCAAATCAATATGCAAGAGACTCTAAATAGGCTTTCTAGCGATAATCAAAGTTGAGATATCCATCGAATAACCTTTTGTAAGCTCAATATCAAACCCTATCTCTTGTAACTCTTGAATTAATTTTTCCTTTGTTAAAAAGTTATCTATTGAGTTTGGTAAGTATTTATAAGCAGAAAAATTTCTAGATAACACCCCTCCTACAATAGGTAGAACTTTTTTCATATAAAAGTCTCTAAGTTTGGAGATAACATTTTCATCTTTTAATTTTGTAAACTCTAAAATCACTAATAATCCATTAGGTTTTAAAACTCTTTTAAACTCTCTTAATCCCTCATCTCTGTCTATAACATTTCTTAATCCATAAGATATGCTAATTATATCTGCTTTGTTATCTTTAAAAGGAAGATCTTTTGCCGAAGCAACTACATATGAAGCATTTAGATTTTTCTCTTTTGCAACTTCTAACATTCCTCTGGATGGATCAGCTCCAATAATCTCTTTTAATTTAATCTTTAACTTTTTTGCTCTTTGATCCCAAAATTCACACATATCACCAGTGCCACATGCAACATCTATGATAGTTGCAATCTCTTTTTGATTTAAAATTTTATATGTCTTATCACACGCATCTTTTCTCCAACTTTTATCTATTCCAAAGCTTAAAACTCTATTTGATATGTCATATGTTTTTGCAATTTGATCAAACATAGAGACAATTTTTTTCTGCTTATTCAAAATTTTCCTTAGTAACTATTTATAATATTTTAGTGCTTTTGGGATAAGCTCTTTTAATCTAGCAATTCTATCATTATCGGCTGGGTGAGTTGATAAAAAAGCGGGTGGATTTGCACCTTTTTTTAATTTTTTCATATTTTGCCAAAATTTTATAGACTCATTTGGATCATAACCAGCATTTGTCATAAGATACAATCCTATCTCATCTGATTCATACTCAAATGTTCGACTATATGGTAAAATCACACCAAATTGTGCTCCTAAGCCATAAGCTGCATTAAAAATATTTTCATATTTTGAACCTTGTAAAACAGCTCCACCTACAACTTGTCCAATTTGAGCCAATTGAATCATACTAACTCTCTCAGCTCCATGTCTAGCCAGTGCATGAGCAACCTCATGAGCCATCACTACTGCTAATTGATCATCATTTTCTACAGCTTTAAAGAGTCCCTTATAGACAAATATTTTTCCACCAGGCAGACAAAAAGCATTTAGTATATCTTTGTCAATTACATAAAATTCCCACTTATAATCGTCTCTTTTTGCAGCATTTGCAATATTTTTTCCAACTCGTTGCACCATAGAGTTTAATCTAGGATCTTTTGAAATCTTCTCTTTTTTTAAAATTTCACGAGATGATTGGTATCCCATTTGCATCTCTTGTTGAGGAGAGAACATAATAAGTTGAGTTCTATTTGTATAAGGAGTCTTGCTACATGATATAAAAGCAAATAAAACCAAAAATGATAAAATAAACTTTATGACTTTAGACATTTGTAAAACCTTTTTGATGTTTTAGCATATTGTATCAAAAGTTATTTATTTTTATACTTGAAAAGTTTTTTTAGAAATTGATTGGATAGAGTTTTTTATATCATCTAAAAGAGTACTTTGTTGTTTTGAAATATCAAAATCCAACTCTACTCTTAATCTCTCATAATCTAGTGTATATGTTTGTAAATCTTCGATATATGTATTATAGATCAATCTCTTTTTCTCTAATTCAAAAAATAGTTCAATCTTATTTTCAGCATCTTTTATGTGTTTGAAAAATTCTTGTAAACTCTCTTTATCAAAAAGAAATACAAACTCACTACAGATATTATAAAATTTACTAAATAAAATCAGACAACTTTTTAAATCTTCAAAAGAACTCTCATCAAGAGTGTTAAAAAGCTTTTTTAATTTTTTTAATTTTTTGGTAAGTTTTTCTTGAAGTATCGGATATATAGGAGTTTTATTATTGTCATTAGATTGAATATCCTCTTTGATAAACACTTCGAGCTGTTTAAAAATTATTTGAGCTTCTCTGCTTGTTAAAAAGGTTCGAATTTTAAATTTTTCATTTTTTAGACTCTCCTTTATACTCATGATAAATTGTTCCAATCGTGATAACTGCTCTTGATCAAGGTTCTCTTTTATTTGAGATAAATGATCTTTTAAAGACTCCAAGTTTTGTAAAGTGTTGGTTACATTTAGAGTATAAATTAAATTAGAGGAAATCTTTTGAATACTTTGATTATCAAAAATGGTATCAAAAGTATTAAGAATATTCTCTATTTTGGTTAAATTTGATCTAAAACTGTATAGATTTTTATTGCTATTTGATGCTATTAATCTATTGCTATCCTCTTTTAGGCATAAAAATAGTTTATAAAGAACTATACGCAAAGCATCAATACTAGGCATATCTTTTGAAATAATTTCATCCAAAGAGTTTATCTCACCTCTTTGTAATTTTTTAAAAATCTCATAGATGTTATATGATGATCTATTTGAGTTTTCAAATAAGGTTATTGTTTTATTTTGAGAATTTTCTAATATTTTATCATCGACAATCTCTTTTATTATAAAATCTTGTAAAAAATCTGGCATCAAAAAAGTTTTATACTCATTTTCATTTTCAAACTCAATTTCTAAAACATTTAAATCTTTT
>JALWLB010000155.1 GCA_027081145.1 Campylobacterales bacterium | reverse complement strand
TTTGATAATAGAGCATTTTCATACAAAGAGAACTCTTTTGCTAAGTTTGAAAAAGAGTATCTAATAAAACGAGGCAAAATAAATAGATGGCAAGTGAGCAAAAGGGGTAAAGGCAGACATTTAGGTCTTGGATATTCAGATCATCTACCAATAGTTGCGACTTTTTATATAAAGGATTAGTTTGAGAGAGTTTTTTGATACTTTTATGCTTGTGGCTTTTGTTTTGTTTATGATCTTTTTAGTTAGAGGCTTTATGTTAAGTGCACAAGAAAAAAATAGGGATGATAAAAAATGAGAACAACTTTATTGATTGAAATTGGTGTTGAGGAGCTTCCTGCGATTCCTTTTTTAAAAGAGTTACCAAATATCGAAAAAAAGTATGCCAAAATTTTAGAAAAATACTCTCTAAATTGTGATTTTGAATTTTTCTATACTCCTAGAAGATTGGTATTTTTTCATAAAGAGTTTTTACTCAAACAGCCAGATAAAATCGAAAAACTTTTTGGTCCTCCACTACAAATTGCATATAAAGATTCTCATCCAACCAAAGCCGCCATATCCTTTGCTAAAAAGTGTCAAGTTAGTTTAGATGAGATAAAAACCGCTAAAAAGGGTGAAAAAGAGGTTTTATATTTTGAAAAAAGAGTAGAGGGATTAGATTCAAAAGAGCTTTTAAGAGATATTATAGAGGAGTTTTTAAAATCTTTATCATTTGGTAAATCTATGAGATGGGGGAGTTTTGATTTTAGTTTTATTCGTCCAATTAGATGGATTGGGTGTTTGCTTGGGAGTGAAGTTGTAAATTTTAATCTATTTGGAGTTGACTCATCCAATAAATCTTATGGGCATAGAAGTGTATCGTATGAGCCATTTTTTTATAATAGTGCAGATGAGTATTTTAAAAAGATACAAAACTCTGGTGTGATACTAGATCAAAATGTTAGAAAAGAGATTATAAAACAAGAGTTTGAAAAGATTGAGCATGAAAAAGATCTAAAGATCGATCAAGATAGCTCTTTGGTTGATGAGGTGGTAGCTATAACTGAGTATCCAACTGTTTTAGTAGGTGAATTTGATAAAAAGTTTTTAAAACTACCCAAAGAGGTTATTATCACATCTATGAAAGAGCATCAAAGATATTTTCCTATATTTAAAGATAAAAAGTTAATTAACAGTTTCATAGTTGTATCAAATGCATACACAAAAGATTTCTCTTTGGTCATTGGTGGAAATGAGAAAGTTTTAAAAGCAAGGTTATCTGATGCTCTCTTTTTTTATGAAAATGATTTAAAAAACTCTCTAAATAGTGAAGGGTTAAAAGATATTGTATTTTTAGAAAATTTAGGCTCACTACATGATAAAATCCAAAGAGAGTTAAAAATAGCCCTATATCTGTATGAAAAGTATAAAACTAGCCTAAGTGAGAATCAAACAAAAGAGAAATTAACAAGAGCTATTGAGTTATCAAAAGCCGATCTTTTGAGTGAAATGGTGTATGAATTTACAGAGCTTCAAGCTATCATGGGATACTATTATGCAAAAGCTATGGGTGAGGATGAATCGATCTGTTTAGCTATAAAAGAGCAATATTTACCAGATGGTGAAGATGCCAAATTGCCAACTACAAACTTTAGCTCCATAGTAGCACTAGCCAATAAATTAGATACACTATTTAGCCTTTTTAGTATAAATAAAATCCCAACAGGCACAAAAGATCCATATGCTCTAAGAAGAGCTACTTTTGGAGTTATAAAAATCTTAGAAGATAGAGGATTTTCATTTGATCTTGATAAAGATTTAAAAGAGCTCTCAAAACTGTATAACAAAGAGATAGCCTCTAAAATAGAGGAGTTTTTTATAGAGAGATTGTATCAATTTTTTGATGTTAATTCTTCTATTGTAAAAGCTATATTAAATAGTGGCGAAAGAGATATACTAAAGATATCTAAAAAGGTAAAAGCTTTAGATAATATCACAAAATCAAAAGATTTTAGCACAATCTTTTCAACATTTAAAAGAGTTGCAAATATCATAAAAGATATGGATGAAAGTGATATAAAAGTAGATCAAGAGTTATTTCAAAATGAGTATGAAAAAGAGCTTTTTAATGAATTTAACAATATTGCTTCTAAAAAATATACAAGTTATGAAAAAAATTTAAAAGAGCTTTTTTCTCTAAAGAGTAAAATAGATAACTTTTTTGATAATGTGATGGTAAATGTTGAAAATACAAAAATCAAACAAAATAGAAAAAATCTAATAGCTTTAATTTATCGTGAGTTTAAAAAGATAGCTGATATTAAAG
>JALWLB010000154.1 GCA_027081145.1 Campylobacterales bacterium | reverse complement strand
ATAGATTTGCAGCACTTGAATTGGTCGATAGAGTTATTTTGGTTGATAATGCTCGTATAGTAGCAGATGGTCCAAAAGAGAAAGTTTTACAGATGCTATCAAACCACAAGGTCAAAGCATGAGTGAAGTGTTACCCATACAAAAAAGATGGAACTATCATATAATTGTCTGGCCAATAGCTATTTTTGTAATACTATTTCTCATTTGGGCGAGTATAAGTGAAATAGATGAGATAGTTCATGGAAGTGCTCAAGTAGTACCATCATCTCAAAAAAAGATTTTACAACACTTTGAGGGTGGAATTATCGAAGAGATTTACACTCATGAGGGAGCTAGTGTCAAAAAAGGCGATCCTATATATAAACTTAAAAATAGTCTTACTAAGAGTGATTCTAAAGAGAAAGAGATAGAGTTACAAGCACTAAGATATAAAAGAGATAGATTAAAATCTCAAATAGAGTTTAAAACAAAATTGCAATTTAAAGATGATAATATTCAAACAAAAAATGAGATGGCTATATTTGATAGTGAAATGAAAAACTATCAAGAACAAAAAAGTATATTGGAAGCTGAGTTACAAAAAAATAGACTTGAGAGACAAAAACAGCTTAATCAATTAAAAAATTTAAGATCAGAGCTTAGAATTCAAAGAGAAAATTTAAAAATTTTGGATAATTTATTAGACAAAGGTGCAGCATCTAAAAAACAGTATCTTCAAGAGTTGGCAAAAAATCAAACGCTTATTACTAAAATAAATGAGATAAAAAATTCTATTCCAATAATAGATCAAAAGATAAAATCGACACTAACAAATATCAAAAAATTATCAAGTGAAAAAAAATCTATTTGGCTAAAAAAATTGAGTGAAGTTGAGCTTAGTATAGAAAAATTGACACAAAAAAAATTGGCATCAAAAGATAGAGAAATTAGAAAAATTATAACTTCACCAGTTAATGGAGTAGTACAAAAACTATATTTTCATACAATTGGAGGAATTGTCAGATCTGGTGATAGAGTTGCTGAGATAACTCCAGTTGATGATACACTAATTATAGAGGCACAAATAAAAACAAGTGATAGAGGTAGTATAATGGTTGATCAAAATGTCTCTATAGATATAACTGCATATAGCTACACAAAGTATGGTCTATTATCTGGTAAAGTGATCTCTATAAGTCCAGATAGCTTTACAAATCAACAAGGAGAGCACTACTATGTAGTAAAAATCAAAACAGAACACTATGAATTTGCTCCAAATAAAGCAATTTTACCTGGAATGATGGCAAATGTACACATAAAAACTGGCAAAAAAACCATTATGGAATATATCTTAAAACCATTAAAAGATATCAAACAAAATGCTTTGAGTGAGCAGTAAGAGTGAGAAAGTGAGAAGGTGTCAGGCTTTAACTTTTAACCAAATGTATCAAAAAAAGTTAAGAGTTGAAGCCTGACCCCCCTACTTCTTGACCCCCCCTACTTCTTACTTTAACTCTATCTTTACAAGCTTTGAAAATCTATCCGGTTTTTTTATAACTATCTCTGCTTTATAAGCTGAAATATTTTGAGTATCAGTAACTTTCCATAACTTATCTATTTTATAATCTGTTGGTTTTTGATCGATAAAAATTCTCTTTTTATCTATATCGATTAAATCTTCATCAGATAAAAATATGGTCAATTTTGCATAAGATAGATCATAAATATCCATAAGTTTAGAGCCTATATTTGCAAAATCACCTCTATTTGGATATATTTTATAGATATAAAGCCCTTTTTTTGGTTTTATATTTTTTTTATCTATTATATCTTGAAGAGTTTTTATTTTTAAGCTAAGATCAACTTTTTGGGATTTTAAATTTTGTAGATTTATTTTGGATTGAATATATGAGTTTTTTAAATTTATCAATTCCAAAAGCTTTGCATCTTTTTCAAATTGTGACTTTGTCTTTAAATTTTTGATCTTTTCATAATAGTTTTGTTGTATATCTAAAGATCTTTTAAGATTTTCTAAACTCTCATTTGAGAGCTTTATATTGGTATTTAAAAGATCCATCTTCTGTTTTGAAATTTTTAAATCAAATCTATCAATATTATCATCAAGTTTAATAATCACTTCACCAGTTGCATATTTGCCCTCTAACTCTCTTTTTACAGATACTACTTTGGCATTAATAGAAGATTTTATACTAAAAATCTCTATAGGCTCAACCTTAGCATAATAGCTTTGAGCAAAAAGGTTTAAAAAAACTATACATGATAATAAAAGATATCTCATACTTCTCCTTTATTTATTAAATCAAAATACCACATAAATGCAAACAAAAGCCCAGGCGTTTTAGCGATGGATTCATCAAGCATAAACTCTTTTGCTTTTTTTATAGGCAAATAGATAATCTCTATATCTTCACCATCTATTCCACCACCTACACCAACTTTGTCACTATCACTTACTTTTGCAAAATATAGAGTCTGTTTACTTCCAGTTGATCCAACAGAGGTATAAAAAGAGGTTATCTTTTGTACTCTTTTTAGATCAATATCGTATCCACACTCTTCTAAAATCTCCTCTTTTGCAATTTGTGCTAGTGATTTATCTTTATCTACCAGCCCTGCACACAACTCTATCGTCATACCATTTGAGTTTTTTAAAAATACAGGTGGACGAAACTGTTTGACTAAAACAAAAGAGTCTTTTTCTACATGATATAAAAGTATAGCAACACTATCATGTGTTAGAGCTATCTCCCAATCTTTTATAACTCCATCTTGTTTATAGATCATCTTTTTTGGTTTTATAAATTTTGGATCTCTACACTCTTTTAACTCTATAACTTTTATCATAACAGTATCCAACTAGCCAAACCTAAAAAGCTAAAAAATCCAACAACATCTGTAATTGTAGTCAAAACAACACTACTTCCAACTGCTGGATCTATATTTGCTTTTTTTAATAAAAGTGGAATCACCGCACCAAAAAATCCAGCAAAAAATAGATTTATAACCATAGATATTGCAATAACCACTCCCAAAAGTGCTTGATGAAACCAAACATAAGCAATTATCCCAAGTACAAAAGCAAAAATAAAGCCATTTGCCAAAGATAAGATAACCTCTTTTTTAATAGTCTCTTTGGCATTTGTAAGCTCAATATCACCTAAAGCCAATTGTCTAACTGTAACTGTTAGAGTTTGTGTTCCTGCATTTCCACCCATTGAAGCAACAATTGGCATCAAAACTGCCAGTGCTACATAAGCTTGAATGCTATCTTGAAAAAAGCCAATCACAATAGAGGCTGCAATTGCTGTTAAAAGATTTATAAAAAGCCAAGTGGCACGAGATTTTCCTGCTTGAAAAAGGCTCTCTTCTTCTTCTGCTTCATCATCAACACCAGCTAAATTATATATCTGCTCGGTGGCTCTCTCTTCAATAACATCATGTATATCATCTGCTGTGATTCTTCCAACTAACTCTCCATGATAGTTTACTATTGGCAAAACTGGTAAATCGTGCTCTTGAAAAATTTGTGCAACTTTTTTAATATCATCTGTATCTCTTGCATAAATTGGTTTATATCTATCTTTATCTTGGCTTAGTATCTCTTTATAAGTTTTTGAAAAATCAAAAGTTATCAAATCCTCCAAAGCGATAGCAAAAAGCAGTCTATTAAAAGTTCCTGTTATATAAACTTGATAGATATTTTCTAACTCTTTTTTCTCTTTTTCTTGTTTGAGCCTTTTTATCGAATCTTCTATAATCTCTTCATAATTTGCCCAAAAAAGCTCAGTTTGCATATATGCACCAGCTACATCATCTTTGTAACTTTTTAACTTTTTGATCTCTTCTTGATCTTGTTGATTTAAGCTTGATAAAATTTCATTAGCTTTTTGTTTATCAATATCTTCAATCTCTTGTATCAGATCTGTTGCATCATCACTCTCTAACTCTTCAACAGCTTCAACTAAATCACTTTTTGGAATCTCTCTTAATAGATCTTTTAAATACTCATCAGGAAGCTCAAGTGCAATATCACCAATATACTCATTTGGAATCTCTTTTAGATGTTTTATAAATAACTCTTTATCAACTTTTTTGATATCTTTAAAAGCTTTTGCTATCTCTAATGGAGAAATGTTAGAGTTTGTTGGATCTTTTAAAAACTCCTCTATCTTTAGTTTATGAAGGTTTAAATCATCTTGTTTTGGCATATTTACCTACCTTTACCTAAGAGCAATATCATAGCTTTGATTTTGCTCTAGGGCTAATTTTATTTTGGCTTTAAAAAGCTTTACATTTTCTAAAAACAGTTTTTTATCTTTTGCTTTTAATGATTTTGCTATTATAATCTTTGAGGCTGGATTTATCCACCTACCCTTTTTACTAAGTCCAAAATGCAAATGAGGTCCTGTACTTTTGCCAGTATTTCCAACATAAGCTATTACTTCACCCTTTTTAACTTTTGATCCTTTTTTCAAAGATTTTTTATATTTACTCAAGTGTGCATATAAACTTTTATATCCATTTGGGTGAGTAATTATGATACATTTTCCATATCCACCCTTTAAACCTTTAAAAGTTACTCTTCCAGAGTATGTAGCCTTTACTTTAGTACCAATTGGTGCAGCATAATCTATACCATGATGAGCTCGATACTTTTTTAAAATTGGATGCCACCTTTTTTTGGTAAATTTTGAAGAGACTCTTTTGTATCTTAGAGGTGTAATAAATGTAACTTGTAGAGTTGATTTTCCAAATTGATCATAATATTTTCCATCTTTGGCTAAAAAAATGTACCTCTTTTTGGAGTTATGTTCAAGCATAGCAGCTTGTATAATAGGAGTTGCAAACAATTTTCCAAGTCTGGTTTTTTGTCTATAAAAGACAACTAAATCATCCCCTTTGTGCAAAGATTTAAAATCGACCACTGCTTTAAATTTTTGTTCAACCTCAACTGCTAAATCAAAATTTCCACTCTGTTTTAAGATATCATTAGAGATTACACTATTAACTTTCAATACAAGTACTCTATCTTTTTCTTGATAGATAATTGGTATTAGCTTTAAACTATATTTTCCATTTTCTTTGGTTATGTGTATTTGTAACTCATCATTTAGAGGTATTAAAACTTGCTCAATCATATAATCTTGATCTCTTAAAATGTGATAATTTGTACCTGCTCTAATATCTGAGATAATCTTTTCATCCTCTTCATCAAGATTATAATAGAGCTTTAGTGGTAAAAAATTATCCTCTAAAAAAGCGAGAAATGTCTCACCCTCTTGCCAAATCTCTTGTTCAACTCTCTTATCAGCTACACTAAAGGCAAAAACTAAGTTACATGATATTAAAAATATAAAAATAGCTCTTATAAACATCTACTAATTATACAAAAAGCTTATTAAAAAGAACACTTTTAAGTCGATATTATCATGATTAAGAGCTAAAGGTAAAAAATGAGATTTGTGATATATATAATTTTGATGCTATTTTTGTCTATAACAAACTTAAATGCAAATGGTACAATTTTAGGAACTATCTTTGAAGATATTTCTGGCGATCTTTTATACGATATGGATACAAATCTACATGATAACTTAGGTGATCAAAGAGCATTAAAAGAGGTTAAAGTATATCTTTATAAAGATAGCAACAATAATCAAATTTTAGATACCAATGATGAGATAAATCTATCAGTGATTACAGATATCAATGGAACTTATAGTTTTAATAATATTGCAAATGGTAACTATTTTGTAGCAGTTGATTCAAAAACGATAAATCCAACTGCTAGTTATATAACTGGAGGTTTAACAGATGTCTGGGCTGAGCAAACTTATGCACCTGTTGGTGGAGTATGTACAGATGGCAATGGAATACAAATTAAAAAGGTAACAAGTGGTAGCTGTTTTGGAGGAAGAGAGCCTTCAGTATCAGATAATGCCTCTTTAGCATCTTTGGCTCAACATATAGCTTATGTTAGTATAAATGATTCAAATGTAACAGATTTAAACTTTGGTTTTAGCTTTAATGTTGTTACACACACAAGCGATAAAGATGATGATTTAAATAATCTTAGAACTTCACAAGGCTCTTTTAGACAATTTATCCAAAACTCAAATGCGATCAAAGGTGCAAACAAAATGAGATTTGTACCATCTATAAAAACAAATGGTGTAAGTGGAGGTTCATGGTGGAGAGTTGTTATAAATAACTCTTTAGGATTATTACCAGTAATTGGAGATAGTGAAACTACTATTGATGCAACTGCATATAACTTTTATAACCCAGCTATCAAAAGAGATCAAAATAGCGGTTTTATAGGTATGGGAGGATATGTTGGGATAGATCAAATACCATTAGATAAGATTCCTCTACCAGAGTTATCGATAGATTTTTCAAATATAAATCAAAACTATTTTTGTGGTCTTAGAGTCTGGAGTCCTAAAACTAAACTCTCAAATTTTGCAATTTATGGTACAACTGGTACTCAACTAAATTCAGGAGCAGCAATTTGTTTGGTAAATGATACAGTAGTTACTAAAATGCTTATAGGTACAACTGCCAATGGAGATAGACCATCAAATTATGGGCTTAGAGAAAATGAGAGGATTGGCATAAAAGCAAATAGAGGAGTTATGGAGATTTTTAATAACTACTTTGCATATAATGGATACGGTCTTGTTTTTGAGTGTCCAAATGCTACTTCAGGGTGTAATGCAAATAGTATAGTTTATAATAATGAATTTTATAAAAATGGCTCCAACTCAGATATAACAGGAGTAAAGTCGGATGATGGAGACTCAATCGCTCTATGGCATGTTAGTGGTATCAATATTCAAGAAAATTTAATCAGAGATACAGTAGCTAATGGAGTGGTTAGAACAGATGAGGGAAAAGGCATAGAGATATGGTGGGATGATACTTATCATAATGAGATTTTAAATAACACTATCATTAGAGCAACTACCGCTGGAATTGGATTTCATAATGGAGCTTATCAAAATATAGCTATGAAAAATATCATAACTGAAACTTTAGGTGATGGCACACTCAATTCTGGAGCTGGTGTTTTAGTTGGAACAACCAATCAAGTAGCGATAAATAATCGTATCTCTCAAAATAGTATTTTTAAAAATCATGGGGCTTCAATCGATATAGATACAACCAATTGGAGTTTAGGAGATGGTGTAAGTGCAAATGATGGTATTTTATCAACCAGTAGATCAAACCATGAGGTCGATTATCCAATCTTTACGACTGTTGATATAAATAGTACAACCTCTACAGTTCATGTAGCTGGATATATAGGAGATAGAAAAGATAATCCAAACTTTGCAAATGCAATTATAGAAATTTATAAAGCTGATAATGATGGAAATACAAATGGAGAGATTATCAAAGGGGATTTAAAAAGTGTGCCTCATGGAGAGGGTAGATGGTATTTGGGAAGTTGCCAAGCAGACTCTTTATCAAATTTTGATTGTATATTAAATATTCCTTCAAATATTACTCTAAATAGTAGTGATTTTTTAACAGCTACTTCAACTCTAACATCTGGAAGTACTTCAGAGTTTAGTGCAGTGAGTGCAAAAGTTAATGATACTAATTTACTAAATGCAACTGATGAGAGTTTAGTTTTTGATTGGAATAAACCAATCAATACAAAAATAGTAAATAAAGCTTTTAATCTTACAATTTTGGCAAAAGATAAAAATACAAACAGCCCAAAATCTGGTGTAAAAATTACAAAATTAAATCTTTATAGATGTGATAATACACTTGAGAAAGCCTCTTGGTGGAGTGGAGATAAAACAACCAATGCAAATGGTTTGGTAACTATCTCTAATTTGATTTATGATAAGGCACTTTCTTGTCTATTTGTAAATATAGAGGGAAATAACACTATCAATAAATTTGATTCAAACTCAAGTGATAAATTTGCAATTAGACCAAAAAGATATAAAATCACACCTATTATAAACTCTATTAAAGCTGGAGATAGTTTTGATATAAATATCACTGCATTGGATTTTAATGATAATAAAATATCGGATTATAATGCTACTAAAATAACTTATAAAATAGATCATAATGAGATAATTTCATCATGTAGCAGTGGAAATTTAAACTTTACAAAGGCTGATTTTATATCTGGAGAGGCACATATAAGTAGTGCAATTTATGATAATGTTGGAGAGCTAAATATAAGTATAAAAGATAACAATTCAAGCGAATTTGCAAAAATAGACTCTCCAGATCCAAATAGATTTATAATGCCAGATTCTAAAGATTTTAGTTTTGGAGTTGGGGATTTTAATCTTAGTTGGGATTTTAAAAACGCAGGTAATGAAATAACCTATTATAGTAGTGATACTACAAATATGAGTTCAATCCTTAAAATAGATATAAAAGCGGTGGACATTCATGGAAATTTAGTAACAAATTTTACCAATAGCTGTTATGCAAAAGATTTAAATGCAACCATTTTTTATGATATTAATACTTCATCAACACAAACTATGTTGGTAAGAGGGAGTGATACTTTAGATAAAGATATACTAAATTCAAGCATAGATCAAAATTTTACATATCATGTAGATAAATCACAATTTACATCAGCCGATATAAATGAGAGTATTAAAATCAATTTTAAAAGAGCAATAGATAGTGCGTTAGAGCCAACTTTTATGAAAATCACTGATATCAATATAACAGATGGTAGTATATCCAAAAACAATCCAGATGATCAAAATGCAACATTTTATTATGCAAGAGCCCATGCACCAGATTATATAACTGTTGGCAAAGATTTTGATGCGACCATCTTTTATGAAGTATATTGTAAAAATTGTGATAAAGATCTCTTTATATTGGCAAAAGGTGATGAGAGTAAAGATTATATAAACTGGTATATTTTGCCAAGTAGTATCTATAATAGTTTAGATAGTAGTTACACAAATGCCAAACCTTTATCTATAATTCAAAGCTCTTCTAATGATAATATGAAACTGCTTGCTCCAACACTTCCATATCAAGTTCAAATTAGTTATGATCCTAAAAGTTGGTTGATTTTTAATAGATTTTCATCAACAAATACGCATAAATTTGTTGTAAAGTTCAATCCAACAAAAAGACAATGGGTTGGCAAAGGTGATGTTGGATTGGCAGTAGATACAAACATCTCAACACAGACAAACCATAAGCTAAATTGGTAACTAAAAACACCTCCAACGCCATTAAGTTAAGGAGTGAAAAAACTAGATATCAGCAAAAAAATAGAGCAATTTTTCTCTCAAAGATATTGCTTTTTTAGAAGATTTTAATCGGATGAGAAGATCATAAATATCAATTGTTACCTCACTATTAAGAAGCTTGGCTATTTTGATTTACCGTTGGTATTGGAAATAAACATGATATTTATTGATTATTATGATATAATAGTTTAGAGTCAATAGAGAAAGGGTAAGAGATGTATGCAGTTGAGTTTGAAGCACCTATCAAAGATGGAATAGTGCGAATACCCAAGGACTATCACAACTTATATGAGAATCGTAAAGTGAGGGTTTTTATTGTCCCTATGAAAAAAATCAATAAGAAAGTTCCATTTAACCCAAAGAATTTTTTTGGAGCAGGAAGTATAAAAAAAGATGAAATTGACAACTATATACAATCATCAAAAGATGAATGGGATAATAAATTTTGAGAAATAATTTTTTAATAGATACAAATATTGTTATATATTATTTTAATGGTGTAATTGCAGATGATATTATCCATGATATTTTAAAAGAGAGTTTCAATATATCAATTATCACAAAAATTGAATTTTTAAGTTGGAATAATTTATTGAAAGATGATGAGTTAAAACGAAAAGCTCTTGAATTTATATCACATGCTGTTGTTTATGAACTAGATGAAGCTGTTGCCAATGAAACAATAAATATAAGACAAAAATATAAAATCAAAACACCCGATGCTATAATAGGTGCAACAGCATTAGTT
>JALWLB010000153.1 GCA_027081145.1 Campylobacterales bacterium | reverse complement strand
TGTTAATTTATTTGCATAAGTTATACCTTCATTTTTTAACTCTTCCAGATGTACTTGCTCTTCTATTGTATTTTTGGCTTCATTTATAGTTCTTGTAAAGCTTTTAAAAAATTTTGCAACCTTTATCATAGCTTCTGGTAATTTTTCAGGACCTAAAAAAAGTATAGCAATAACTGCTATAATCAAAATTTCTGCAAAACTCATCCCAAACATTTAGTTATCCCTTAGTAAATAAAGTGCTATCTCATCACTCAAAAAATAGTCTCTATTATAAAAAAAACTATCTTTATATATTAACCTGTTTTCACTTACTAGATCATTTGCTCTTTTTTGCTCAATTTGATTTAATATATTTTTATTAATTCCAACTATCGATCTTAAACCTAAGAGTATTTTTTCTGTTTTAATGTCATTTTCACTTAGTAACTCAACTCTTTTATAAGTTGGATCTTTTATATATTGCTCTATATCATGTAGAGGGTAGTATCTTTTATTTTTCACTCTTCCTACACTTGAGCATCCTATACCAAGATATTCATTATATCTCCAATATCCCAAATTGTGCAAACATTTATATTTGCCAAAATTTGATATTTCGTACTGATTAAAACCTCTTTTTTGTATCTCATTTATTAGCCAAAAAGATAACTTTTCGTTTTCATTAAAAGCTTTTTGATTATTAAAAAATATAGTATCTTTTTCAATTGTTAAAGAGTAGCAACTTAGATGATTTATTGGCAAAGAAAATGCTATATTTAGATCATTTTCTAAAAGCTCTCTTGTATCTAGTGAAGTATTATAAATCAAATCTAGTGATATATTTTTAATTTTCTTATCATGTAGGCTCTTTATAGATTTGATTGCTATATCTTTTGAGTGAGATCTTCCTAAAAATTTTAACTTTTTATCATCAAAGCTTTGAACTCCTACACTAACTCTATTTACTCCAAAATCTTTCATAATTTCAATCCAATTAGAGCTTAAGCTATTTGGATTTGCTTCAGTAGTAATTTCACAAGATGGATCTAAAAAAGGTTTAATATTTTTAAAAAACTCTTCATACAAAAAGGCATCAACACAACTTGGAGTGCCTCCTCCAATAAAAAGTGTTTGAATGCTTTGTTTTTGAATATTGAACTTTTTTAAATCGTGCTTTAACTGTTTTACGATAGATATCATGTAGCTCTTTTTTAGGTGCTGTTTTTTTGTATAGGAGTTGAAATTGCAATAAAAACACAAACTATCACAAAATGGAATATGAAGATAAAGTTGCACAAATTTAACCTAATTTGAAATTTTTTTTGATAGTATATCACAATGAATAATAAGAAGAAAAAATATAGACCAAATGTTGCTGCAGTTGTACTCTCATCTAAATACCCTCGTGAGTGTGAGATATTAATTGCAAATAGAAGTGATATTAAAGAGGAGATTTGGCAATTTCCTCAAGGCGGGATTAATGAAAAAGAGGATCCAAAAGAGGCACTCTTTAGAGAGTTAAAAGAAGAAATTGGAACGGCATCTATTGAAATTATTACAGAGTATCCAAAGTGGATAGCTTATGATTTTGCAAATAAATCGGCTAAAAAACTCTATCCATATGATGGACAAATACAGAAATATTTTTTAGTCAAATTAAAACCCTCTGCAAAGATAGATATAAATACACAAAATCCTGAATTTTGTGAATTTATGTTTGTAAAATATAATAATATTTTTGATTATGTATCATATATCAAAAAACCAATTTATAAACAGGTATTAGCTTATTTTAAAAAAATGGGATATTTATAGATGTTAATAGTACAAAAATATGGTGGAACAAGTGTAGGAGATCTTGAGAGGATTTCAAGTGTTGCTTCAAGAGTGATAAAGACAAAAGAGGAAGGTCATGATGTTGTAGTTGTAGTCTCTGCTATGAGTGGAGAGACAAATAAGCTTATCTCATATGCAGAGCACTTTAGTAAAAACCCTAATAAAAGAGAGTTAGATCTTTTATTAAGCTCTGGTGAGAGAGTAACGAGTGCACTTTTATCAATAGCACTAAATGAGCTTGGATATAACTCTATTGCACTTAGTGGCAGACAGGCTGGAATCTATACAAATGATACTCACACAAGTGCAAGAATTGAAAAGATAGATAGTTCAAAAATTAAAAACCATTTAAATCAAGGAAAAATTGTAGTGGTTGCTGGATTTCAAGGCTTTACCAAAGATGAAAATGTTTCAACTTTAGGACGAGGTGGAAGTGATCTTAGTGCAGTGGCTATTGCTGGAGCACTAAAAGCGGATCTATGTGAAATTTACACAGATGTTGATGGGATTTATACAACCGATCCTAGAATTGAAAAGAGTGCAAAAAAGATAGATAAAATCTCTTATGATGAAATGTTGGAGTTTGCAAGTTTAGG
Source organism: Campylobacterales bacterium (assembly GCA_027081145.1). Classification (GTDB taxonomy): domain Bacteria; phylum Campylobacterota; class Campylobacteria; order Campylobacterales; family QNZT01; genus JALWLB01. Next base: position 7,657 of record JALWLB010000153.1, on the reverse strand, counting down.
GGCAAAAGTACTTCAAAATAGATCAGTTGAGATGGCAAAAAAGTTAAATGTAAATTTGGTAACAAGAAATAGTTTTAATGAAAATGAAGGAACACTAATAACAAAGGAGAGTGAAATTGTGGAAGAGCCTATCGTAAGTGGTGTAGCACTTGATAAAAATCAAGCTAGAATTACTCTAAGAGGTGTTGTTGACAAACCTGGAATTGCTGCTGAAATATTCTCAAAGTTGGCTACAAACAATATCAATGTTGATATGATTATACAAAATGTTGGACAAGATGGTACAACAAATTTGGGTTTTACAGTTCCTGAAAATGAGCTTGAAAAAACAAAAGAGATTATGAGTAAACTAAATGCTTCTAGTGATTTGGAGTTTGATAGAGCAGTTGCAAAAGTCTCTATAGTTGGGGTTGGGATGAAATCTCATAGTGGTGTTGCTGCTACTGCTTTTAACACTTTAGCAGATGAGAATATAAATATAGAGATGATTAGTACAAGTGAGATAAAAATATCGATGATAGTTGATGAAAAGTATGGAGAGTTGGCCGTAAGAGCACTTCATAGTGCTTATAAATTAGGAGAGTAGATGCAAGATTTCTCAACCTTTACACTTCAATGTATTAGAGAAGATAGATCTCATATGAGTTGGATGGAAGAGAGAAGGTTTGACTGGACCCCTTTGGTAGCATCTGTTATTACAAGGCTTATTGAAGGGCATACATTTTTACTAATGACTGATAAAGAGCGAGATTGGTTTTTACAATATACACTAAATTATTTAAATAAAAATAGCATGGATAGACCTTTGCTTCCAATTTTTTCTCTAAAAGATGCTTTTTTGCAAATGGATAATTTTAGCTCAAAAGATGATCTAAATATGGTTGAAGATATGTTAGATTTAATCTTTCCAAATGGATTTAGCTATTTTTATATAGGAAAAGGTGATAGCAAATATGCACAAATTGCCAAAAGCAAAGATGATAGTTTTATGTGGTTAATGGATGAAAAAGTACAAAATAGCTTTTATTTAAACTCAAAAGATGAGATATTAGATATAAAGCTTATTCAACTAATGAGACTATTTGATAAAAGTATCAATGCTATACTATTTGCTGAGGTAGATATACAAGGTGTCTTATAATCATGGAAGCTAAAATTGTAATAGCACATGATATACAAAAAGCAAAAGAGATAGTTCTATCACAAATTGATTCTAAACTTATCAAAATATACTCTAAAGATGAGTTTAAAGTTGATGATGCAAAAGAGGTAATACAAGAGGCGTATATTGCTGAGAGTGAAACAAAGTATATTATCTTAGTATCTAGCAAATATAACACTTATGCACAAAATGCACTTTTAAAACTACTAGAAGAGCCTCCAAGAAATATAGTTTTTATCTTGATTGCAAAATCAAAAACTTCACTTTTGCCAACCATTAGATCAAGAATGCAAATTCAAAATTATGAAATCACTAAAGAAAAAACCCCTTTAGAGATAGATTTAAAGTTAATGGATCTAAGTGATATATTTTTATTTATAAAAGAGCATAAAAATATCTCAAAAATAGAGTTAAAAGAGCTTATACAAACTATCTTACAAGAGGCCATTTTAAAACACAAAATCAAATTAAATGAAAATGATATGAAAACTTTTGAGTATGCACTAGAGTTAGCCGAGCTTAACTCAAGAGCACAAAATATACTCTCTTTGTTACTACTAACAATTTTTGAAGCAAAAAATAGGAAAAGATCATGAGAGTTATAGCTCTTTCAAATGAGTTTGATTTTAAAAAGGAGTTTGCCAAAATCGGCTCTAGTATGGCTGGAGTTAAGATTATGGAGAAAAAATCAAAACTCTACTTTTTTTATATAAAAGATTTAAAAACTCCAGCAGCAAATATTTTAAAACAAGACTCTTTAAGTATAGGAGCTGATTTAGTAGTTCCAAAAGATACAATTTGTTGCAAAGATGAGTTTGTAGATGCCATTTTGATAGCTACAAAAAGAGAGTTAGAGATATTGATTAAAAAACAAAAACTCCAACCATTTGGATTAAAAGAGTTATCCTCTAATTTAAAAGATTTAATAGATCAAAAAAGATATAGACCAAAAATTATGGGTATTATCAATGCAAATAGTGATAGTTTTTATCAAAATAGTAGATTTATGAATAAAGAAGCAATCACTAAAATAGAGCAGATGATCCAAGATAAAGCTGATATTATAGATATAGGGGCGGTAAGTTCTAGGCCTGGAAGTATAGGAGTTAGCCAAAAAGAGGAGTTAGAGAGATTAAAACCAATAATTGATAGTATCTATAAACAAAAGCTACATGATAAGGTGATATTTAGTTTAGATAGTTATCAAATTAAACCAATAGAGTATGCACTTGAACGCGGATTTAAAATGATCAATGATATTACAGGTTTAAAAGATGATAAAGTCTGCTCTTTGGTAGCCTCATATGGAGCAAGTGCAGTTATTATGCATATGCAAAAAAATCCAAAAGATATGCAAAAAAATCCAACTTATGAAAATGTTATTTTGGATATTGAAGACTTTTTCCAACAAAGGATTTCAAAAGCAAAAGATTTTGGTATCAAAGATATCATACTTGATGTTGGGATAGGATTTGGCAAAAGCTTAGAGCATAATTTGATACTTTTAAAACATTTAAGACACTTTAAAAAATTTGGTTATGAGCTATTAGTTGGTGCTAGTCGAAAATCTATGATAGATATGATCTCTAAAAGTTTAGTTGATGATAGGTTGGCTGGTAGTTTGATTTTGCATATAAATGCTATAAAAGAGGGAGCTAGTATAATTAGAGTACATGATATCAAAGAGCATATACAAGCGATCAAAGTTCAACAAGCACTTGATGAGGTACTGTTATGAGAGTTGCACTAATTCAGCAAAAATCTTATCCAACAAAACAACAGACCATAGATAAAACACTCTACATGATAACAAAAGCAAAAGAGCAAGATGCAAATCTTGTAATCTTGCAAGAGCTTCACCAAGATAGATATTTTTGTATAAATGAGAGTATAAAAAACTTTGATTTGGCAAATGATTTTGAAAATGATCTTAAATTTTGGTCTAAAGTTGCAAAAGATAATAAAATAGTTTTAGTTACTTCACTTTTTGAAAAAAGAGTAGCAGGAGTGTATCATAATAGTGCATTTGTTTTTGATAGTGATGGAAGTTTGGCTGGAAAATATAGAAAAATGCACATTCCTCACGATCAAGGTTTTTATGAAAAGTTCTATTTTACTCCAGGGGATTTAGGTTTTTGTCCAATCGATACAAGTGTAGGAAGGCTTGGAGTATTGATCTGTTGGGATCAATGGTTTGGTGAAGCTGCTAGAATTATGGCACTAAAGGGGGCTGAAATTTTGATCTATCCAACTGCTATTGGTTGGTTTGATAGTGATAGCGAAGATGAAAAAAAAAGACAACTCGATGCTTGGATAACCATACAAAGATCTCATGCGATCTCTAACTCTTTACCACTAGTTAGTGTAAATAGGGTAGGGTTTGAAAAAGATGATAAAAATTTAATAGATGGTATAAGATTTTGGGGTAACTCATTTATAGTTGGAAATCAAGGTGAATTTTTAAAACAAGCCTCAAGTGATAAAGAAGAGATAATCCTACATGATATAGATCTTAAAAGATGTGAAAAGATAAGACAAATTTGGCCATTTTTTAGAGATAGAAGAGTTGATTTTTATGATGAATTAAATAAAAAGTTTTTATCCTAGTATAGTTTGAGACTATTTTAACCAGCAAACAACTTTGCTCTCTTTTGGTTTAAATGTCAAGCTAAAGCTATTTTCTTCACCTTTAGCTATAACTTTGCTTGTAAAATAATCAAACACCAAATCGATATTTTGATCCAAAGAAAATAACACAACCTCTTTTTTTGATGATCTACTAGCACTGATGATACATCTATACTCTCCAAAATCTCTTTTTCCAACCACTAAACCATCCTCATCATCATGTAGAGTTGAGTTTAACTCCCAACTACTCCAGTGAGGACTTTTTAATAGTGGCTTTAATGCTTGTAATTTTGCACTGGTTTGGTTAAAATCTCTCCACCAACTATTTGTTTCAATCTCAGGCTGACTCCCTCCATCTCTCCAATACCCAAAACCGGTTGCACCTCTAGCAATAGCAGCAAAAATTTTATTTTCAAAATTTTCACTTTGAGGAGAGCCTATTACTATAACAGATTTTGGTATTTTAACATTTGGTATATGATCAAGCATAGCAAAGTTTGCAAAACCAGAATCGTAAAACCCTTTTATAGGATAAGAGTAGTAATTTGCGTCTTCTTCAAACAATAAAGAGCTAGCATATGTTCCTTGTAAATCTATTAGTTGATAGAGTTCATTATAGTAGTTTTTATTTGCAGCACTAAAATGAAGATGCATATAAATTGGTCTATTTCTTATACCTTGTTCATCTATATCCATAAGTTTAATTTGGTCTGAAAATTTTTTAAAACTATCAAGAACGAGATATCTTTCATTATCCCAATAAAAATATAACAATTTTTCAAAAACTTCTGGAGAGTTTTTTCTCATCTCTTCATACTCTTTGATAAAATCTTCAAATCCAGATGCACTATTATCATTGATACCATATCCATAAAGATCCCAAATCCAATACATTCCTTTTGAAACTGCTTTTTTAGCTAGTTGTGGATTTAATGCAACGATAGTATTAAAGCCTTTTTCTTTATATATGTCTAACTTTGTCATATCTTCACGAGGATAGATAATAATTGGAAAAAATGGCTCAAAACTATCACCATTTTTAACTTCAAAGTTTCCAAAACTATCCACTTTTACGATTGATCCATTAAAACTATTTTTGATAGATGCTTTGCTAAGTCCAAATAGTTGTGAGCTATCTTTGACTTCATATACACTTAAATCATCGATCCAAACATCACTAGATTTCATCGTACTATTAGGTTCTCCTATATTATAAAAGGCTAGATTAAGATGAGTAATATTTTTATCTTTTTGTATATAAACAGGCAGTATAAACTCTTCCCAAACATTTGCACTCGATACAGATATTGGAGAAAATAAGATAGATCTAAAATCTTGTCCATCTTTTGCATACTCTATATTGACTCTAATAACATCATTTGGAATTGATTTTACATACATATATCCAGATATGATATACCAAGAGCCCTCTTGTATTGGAATATTATATACATTTAATAGATCATTTTGTTCTTTAAACATGATAGATCTTGTTCCACTTCTTTTGATTGATGTATCAAATGAAGCTTGATTTTCAAGGCTATAGTTTGAACTATTTTGATCAAATGATAAATTAAATAGACTCTTTTTTGGTGGATAATATATTGGAGCAAGAGAGTAATTTATATCTGTTATATTTGATTTTAAAGGTGAGAGAATAAGCGGTGGTGGATCGTTTTTTATGATAGTATCGTTTGTATCATCTGCTATAGTGGTGTTAGTATCTTCTTTATCTATGGTATTATTGGTATCTTGATCTGTAGTATTATTTATATCTTTGATTACAGTAGGGTTTTTATCATAATCTTTTTTTATTTTATCTATATTTTGTTCTAATATTGTAGTGTTGTTTTCATTTTCAGAAATGTTTTGTTTTTTAGCACAACCACTAAATAAGAGCATTAATGATAAAAAAACTGCATAAAAAAGATTCATCTTTATCTACTCTTTTAAGATTATTTCTCAAAAAATCGACTCTATTTATGCTAATTTGATATCAAAAATTAAGAAGTTAAATATATAAATTTTAAAAGATTAAAGTAGAAATTGTTTGAAGCAAAAGTAGCATAGAGGAGTAACCTCTATGCTATAAATTAAGTTATTGAACCTCTCTCCACATCGATTTTTTCCAAAGATATGCGAGAATTGTAAATATGATAAAAAAGCCAATGATTTTAGGTGTCAAAGACTCTCTCTCAGCCTTTTTGCTATCACCAACACTCTCAAAGTAGTTTATAATTTGCTCTTGTGGAGCCTCTTTTAAACCAACTCTAGGCATTGCTGTTCCATGAAGTTGGGATTGAGGATTGTTAATAAATGTCTCAAGATACTCTTTTGATTTCCATCTAATAGTAATAGATAGATCTGGTGGATTTGATCCTAAATAATCTTGTAAAGATTTAGAATCACTATTTCTAATAAATTTATCATACTTCATGCTATGACATCTTCCGCAAGCATCTATAAACACCTCTTTATCACTCATCTTTTTTGGGGCAATAGATTTAAAATAAGATACCATATCGGCTATCTCTTGATCTATATCTCCACCAGCTCCTGCAAATGAGCTCATTGGGTGAGGTTTATTTTGAAATTTATGCTCAACCTTTAAAGCCACTTTTGGATCTTTAATCAAAGCTGCTAGAAAATTTTCATCATACAGATATCCGATACTGCTCAAATCTGGTGGTACAACTCCATAACTAGCAGATGCAGTTGCATCATCCATTGGAGCTTCAATTCCAATAGATTTGATACTATGACATCCTGTACAAGCTCCAGCACCCATAACAAGCTCTTTTCCTCTTGTTATATCACCAACTTTATTATTTGGTGGTAAATCTTTAAAACTAAAATCAGCTGGATCAGCTTTATGGTGCATTTGTGAGTGAGCAAATGGCTCAACACCAATATATACTATCAATGTAAAAAATATTACAACTCCAAGTATCTTTAGCTCTTTCATTTGCTACCTCCTATCTTAGGCTCATTTTTGGTTATAAAAGGAAGTGATAGGAAAAGTCCTATAAAAGTTACAGAAGCAACAAATCCTATATAGTTATTTATGCCAACTGGAGGTAATTTGCCAAATATAGTTAGTACAATCATATCTACTACAAACACCCAGAACCATATCTTAAACTTCCCTCTTTTACTTGCTGGAGCAACATTTGGGCTCTTATCAAGCCAAGGTAATAGAAGAAAGATAACATTTGCAAAAGCAAACGCAACAAGACCTATATCCATAGCTGGAATTGGTCCAATTGGAAAGAAGAATCCTCTTAAAACTTCATAGCTCCATAAAAAGTACCACTCAGGATAGATGTGAGCTGGAGTTTTCATTGGATTTGCTGGTTCAAAGTTTATAGGATCCATCGCAAAACTGTAATGAAAACCTACAAGATAAAAGAAAAATATCATAAATATTCCAATTACAAAAAAATCTTTTGACATAAAAACTGGCCAAAATGGAATCACTTTTGAACTTTTTTTATCTCCTGCTTTATATTTTGCAGCTTCAGTTTCAAAATCGATCTCTTCGCCATCTTCATTATTTACATGAGGAAGTCTAAGTGCACCAAAGTGTAAACCTATAATTCCTAAAATTGTAATTGGAAGTAAAAGACAATGAAGCATAAAAAATCTTGTCAAAGTTGCATCAGAGACATTAAAATCACCTCTAACCCACTCAACAATTCCATGCAACTCTAAAGATCCGCCACCAAATAGATTGGTTATAACCGCAGCAGCCCAATAGCTCATTTGACCCCATGGAAGCATATATCCACTAAAACCAGCAGCAGAAAAGGTCATAAAAAGAAGCATTCCACTAATCCAAATCATCTCTCTACCTCTTTTGTATGAGCC
>JALWLB010000152.1 GCA_027081145.1 Campylobacterales bacterium | reverse complement strand
TGCTTGAAAAAAATGCTCTAACAGAGGAAAAAGTTGAAGTAAAGATAGATAGACTTACTGGAAGTGTAGGCAGAGGTGGTCCAAGACATATGGAGAGAGTACCAAGTGGAGCTGAGTTTGATTTTACACTCTCTTTGATAAAGTTTGAGAGTGATAGTGAGGACTTTGAAGCAATTTTAGCTTTAGGGTTAAAACTACTTGAGCTTACAAATCTAGGTGGTAGTGGAAGTCGTGGATATGGAAAGATAGAGTTTGAAAATATAGAAAATCTTAATAGCAAATTTTTAGAAAATGGCAGACTAAAAAGTTATGAGGAATTAAAAAATTTAGCAGGGATATAAAATGAACTATGCAAAAGTTACAATCACTCCAACATCCCCTTTTATAAGTGAACTTCAAAGTGATACTATCTTTGGACATTTTGCTTGGGGAGTTAGATTTGTTTTTGGTAAAGAGAGATTAGAAGAGCTTTTGAGTGAGTTTGACAAAAAGCCATTTATCATCTTTAGTGATGGATTTATAAAAGGATTTTTACCAAAGCCGTTTTTAGAGCCATATCTACCAAAAGATAGTGAAATAAGATTTGCAAAAGAGGTAAAGAAAAAATCTTTAATAGATAAAGAGTTTGTATTTAAAAATATAGATAGCTTAAATGATAAAAAGATTTTTGATCATTTAAAGAACAAAAAATATGAGTTTGAGCAAAAAGTTAATATCACACAAAAAAATAGCATAAACAGATACACAAATATAGTAACAGATGGACTTTTGTATAGTATAAAAGAGAAGTTTTTAAATCAAGATTATGAAATATACTTTTCTTATCAAGATATAGCTCATGATGAGATAGAAAAAGTGTTTGACTTTATCTCAAAAAGAGGATATGGAAAGGATAAATCAGCAGGAAAGGGAAGATTTACTTTTAATATTGAGTGGGACTTTAAAGAAAAGAGATACTTTAGTACAAAAAAAGATAGATATATAAACCTCTCAACTATGTTTAAGAGTCAAAATATGCACCTTTTGTATGGAAAAACTATAACAAAGTTTCCAAAAGCTGGTGGATTTTATGCAAGTAGTGAGCCTTATAAAAATCCCTGTATTATGTATATAGCTGGAACTACATTTATGGTAGATGGAGATATTTTAGGAGAGGCAAAAGAGAGTATCTATAACAAAAAAAATCACTTTCAAAATGGATACTCCATAGGAATTTACTATAATGAGGTAAGTTTATGAAAAGTAAGATAAATTTAGAGATTTTAACCCCTATCTTTATAGGAAGTGGAGAGAGTTACTATCCTCAAGAGTATTTTATAGTCAAAGATGAGCTTTTTTTTATAGACAAAGAGAAGTTTCACAAAAAGATAGTAGAAAAAAATCTATATGAGAAGTTTTTAAATGTTAGTGAAGACATAAATAAACTTTTGGGTTTTATAAATGATTATGCTGATGAGAGTGTATCAAAACAAAAAGTAAAAATAGATACTAAAGTGGCTGATGAACTTTTTGAAACCACTTCAAGAGCTGTTGAAGCCTTTATCAAAGATAGCTTTTATTTTACTCCTTATATCCCTGGTAGCTCTTTAAAAGGGGTTATTAGGACTGCTATTTTGGACTATAAAGTTGATAAATTTAAAGATAAGATCCACAATATAGATAAACTCAGAGAAAAAGAGTTAGAAACTGTAATATTTTGCAATGAAAATAGAGATAGAAGAGGAAATCTGTCGTTTGATGCAAAAAAAGATATATTAAAAGCACTATTTGTAGAAGATTTAAAACCAAAACACTATAACCTTAAAGTTTTAAAGCCAAAAAATAGACCATATAACGAATCAGAAGACAATGAAATACCTGTAGTTTTGGAGTGTTTAACTGATGGTGATTTTGAATCAGAAATAAGGATAGAAGAGTATCTTTTAAGTTATGATAGCTCATTAAAAGAAAATAGATTTTTTAAAGATGAACCACTTAGTATAGAGCTAATCAAAAAAGCATTGAAACACTTTTTTAGTAAAATCCAAAAAATAGAGTCAAAAAGATTTAGAGTAGATGTACCTAAATATGAAGAGTATCATATCAAGATAGGAAAACACTCTGGAGCAGGAAGTAAAAGTTTACATGAACTTAGAAAAGTAGAGATAAAACAGATTAGGAAAAAATTTGACTATCAACTATCTGTTTGGATAGATAGTTTTAATACTCCTCTTGGATGGGTGAAACTGAGTTTTTAAAAGGATTTTAATGGCAAATATACTCATATCTTCGCTTGGAATAGGACACAAAAAAGATGGTGGTTATCAAAAAGCTATATATCAACTTTCAAAAGACAAAATAGAAACAACTTTTATATCCAAAGCACTCTCTCAAATGCTTAAAATTGATAAACTTTTTCTTATAGGTACAAAGGGATCTATATGGGATAGCTGTTATAGTGAGTTTGGTGGAAATGATGAAAATATAGAGCTAAAGCTATATGAAAAAATAGAAAAAAAAGAGTTGAGTAAAAATGATTTAAAGATAGTAAATGAAACTATTGATAAAGCACTAGGAGTAAAAGGTTCAAAATGTTTTATTATTGAGTATGGATTAAATGAAGAAGAGTTATGGGAAAATTTTTCTCAATACATAGATATTTTAGAACATATAAAAGATGGAGATATAGTATATATAGATATATCTCATGCATTTCGTTCATTAGCTTTAATGTCTTTTTTGATGATACAGTTTGGACATATTATAAAAAATAAAAAGTTTAAAATAGGTGGAATTTTTTATGGTATGTTAGAAGTTGCAAGAGAAAATGATGGTATAACTCCTATCGTTGATCTTAAAATATTTTATGATTTGATGGAATGGATAAAAGCAGTAAATGCCTTTAAAAACTATGGTCATGCAGATTTGCTTGTACAAATGTTTGAAAAAGAGAAAAATATAAAATCTCAAACAAAAGATACTTTTAATCTTTTTGATATAAATTTATCTATGGCAAATATGAGTGCTTTGGAAAAATTTATACAAAATGCTAAAAGAGTATTACCAGTCTTACAATCAAGCGAAAATCATATAGTTAGACTTATATCTCCAGATATTATAGCTTTTATAAAACGGATGGATCAAAATACAACATCAAAATTTCAATATGAGCTTGCAAAATGGTTTTTTGAAAATAAAAACTATGCTCTTAGTTATATAGTTTTACTTGAAGCACTAATTAGCTTTGAATGTGAAAAAAATGTTTTTGATATTCAAGATAAAAAAGATAGAGAGAAAGCAAAAGAAATATTATATAGTGGTGAAAATAAATCTTGTAAAATTTGTAAAATATATAAAAAAATATCAAAGATAAGAAATGATATAGCTCATCAAAGAAAATCAACTTCAAATATCATAAAAGATGTACAAAAGTTAGAAAAATATATAAATGATATTAGTCTTTATATCAAAGGAAAACTCTAATGCTAAAAAACCTCCTATCAAACACATATGTAAACATAGCAGCTCTTTTAGCAATCCCAGCTGCTTTTTTGGCTGATATTTTTGGAACTTCTTTAGCTTATGGGGTTATGTTCATCATAGTTTTAGGGCTTTTGATCATAGGCTTTTTTGATGAGAGAAAAAAACAGAGTCTTTATACTTCAAAGACTATCCATCTGCCAATCATTTTTAATATCTCAAATCCAGCAAACTCACAAACAGCACTAAATTCTCTTTTTAAAATTTTAGAAGAAGAGTTTAAAAACCATAAAGAAAACCTCAAAAAATATCTAAATATCACTCAAAATGACCTAATCTTTGAGTACAATGCAGATATTTTTGATGAGAATAGATTTATTGATTTTTTAAAAATTACAAAACACGATATAAAACAGCTTCAACAAAGAGCTTCAAACAATACTCATCTTCATATCATCTATATAGGTCCAATAGCAAATGCTATAGCTATAGGGACAATTCTTGGAACAGATGGTGTAACTATCTATCAATACAACAAATCAACAGATAGCTACCATATTTGCTTAGAGATAAACAACAGAGAGTATAAAGAGCATATAAAAGAGTTTAAAATTCTTGATAAAAAAATTATTGGCAAGATAGAAGATAGCGTAACAATAGCTATAGATTTAGCATCTCACAAAATAGCCCTTAATAAGCTTGAAGAACCTATCATACATTTACAAAGTACTTTAGGAGCAACTATCAAAGAATCAAAAGATTTTATTCGTGCAAATAAAGAGATATACTCAGTTATAAATGAGCTACAACAAACCTGCTCTCATATAAAATTGGTCTATTCTATGCCTACAACTATCGCAGTGCTTCTTGGTATGAGTATTCAAAATTATTGGGATATAGAGCTTACTCAATTTTGTGATGGTGAGTATAAAACAGTGATAAAACGGCTACATGATATCAAGTACTATTTTTAAATTATGATATAATAACCAAAAAAGGAGTATCATGCAAACGATAGCTATTTTAAGAAATTCTCATAAACAAGTATAGATAAAAATCGACCTATGACCCAATCCAAACGAATCCTAACTATACTCAAAGAGCTTACAACAAATCAAAAAGTTTGTACGAAACATTTAGCCTTGTCATTGGATGAGAGTGAGAGAAATATCCAAAGAGATATCAAAATTATAAAAGAGTTTTTAGGTGACTCTTTGATTCAGATAGAGAGAGGTTGTTATCAGCTTCTAAGTAGTAGTTATATATTAGATCTGTTCAAAGAGCAAAACAACTCCAATGAATTGAAAAATTTTTTTGAATTTTTGTCGCTGATGGATTCAAAATTATTGAAGTTTTTAGAAGGTGATGAGTTTAAATTTATCAAACAGATAAAAAAAGATACAAAAGAGATTTATACAGTTTTTGAAAACCCTATAGAAGAGCTTCAAAAGTATCACTTTTTGGCTGATATGAAATTGGCTATCAAAGATAGAAGATATTGTGATATAATCTATAACGAAAAAGAGCCACGAGATCTAAAAAATATACAACCTCAAAAAATCATCTATGCCAAAAACAATTGGTATCTTGCTGCTATGACACAAAACTACAAACCCAATGGAGGTTTTAAAATGTTTCGTATCAACTTTATAGATAAGTTTATACTATTGCCAAAAACTTTTCATAAAAACTTACAAGCACAAAAACATATACAACACATGCAATCACTCTTTCAAAATTTTGATCAACCAAATTATGAAGTAAAGATATGGGTCGATAAAGAGGTAGCGAGACACTTTCGTGTCAAAAAATACCTCTCTTCTCAAAAGATAGAAAAAGATGATGGAGATTTGATCCTAACTTATCAAATCAATGACGACATGGAAATCATACCACTCATCAAAACTTGGATACCATATCTCAAGGTTATTTCTCCATTTAGCTTAAAAGAAAAACTACACAAAGAAATTAAAAAATATATAAGCGACATATAGTGTCGTAAATCTCCTTTATAATATTAATATTTACAATAAGGAGTACTATGCTATCTGAAGATCATGTAGTGATGAGAAAAAAATCTGAAAAACTTTACATAATCGCTTACGATATAGCCAATGACAAACGCTTAGCAAAAGTAAGAAAACTGGTCTATAGCTATGCACTTGGTGGTCAAAAGTCTGCTCTTGAGGTTTATCTGGATAAAAAATCATTAAAAGAGATTGTCAAAAAATTGAACACTCTTGTAAAAGACAATGATAAAGTAAATATTATTCAAGTACATGATAAGCCTTTGCTTTTTGGTAGGGCTGATTTTATCTCGTATGATCAAGGGGTGATAATAGTATGAGAGTAGTTATAGTAGATAAAAAAGAGGCAAAATTAAAACTAGAAAACAAAACACTCAAAGTAGATACACAAAAGATACCACTTCGTCTAATCGATACCCTCATCTTATCTGGTAGTTATCATGTAGAGACAAAAGAGTTTATAAAAATGACTCAAGAAGATGTAAATATTATATTGATTTCAAATTTTTCAAACAACTCTGCCATTATCACAAATACAAAAAGTAAAAATGCACAACTAAAACTACAACAGTACAATGCCCAAAAAAACTCTCTAAAAATAGCAAAGTATTTTTTAACCCACAAGATAAAATCTCATGCTAAACATTTACAAAGTATCGATATCAAAATAGAGTTAGATCCAATCATCGAAAATATCAAAAATGCTACAACACTACAGACTCTTTTGGGTATAGAGGGCAGTTTTTCTAAAAACTACTTTACAAACTATTTTAAACTATTTCCAAAACATTTACACAGCAACAAACGCACTAAAAATCCCCCACTCGATCCTATAAATGCTACTATGTCGTTTCTTTATATGCTGTTTTACAATTTTATTTCGATTAAACTTATCTCTTTTGGGTTTGAGCCATCTATAGGGTTTTTGCATAAAGCATTTCGCTCACACAATGCACTATCTTCTGATTTTATGGAGCTTGTTCGTGCAGATATCAATGCTTTTGTACATGCAAGTTTCAAAGATGGCAAATTACAAACGAGCGATTTTAGTAAAAAAGGTGGAGTCTATCTAAAGTATGATGGTCGTAAAAAACTGTGGAGTGATATAAAAGCACTGATGGATAGATTTGATCCAAAGATAGATACCGAAGTAGCAAATCTAAGGGCAATGTTTTGAAAAGAGCACTTATCATAAAAGATTCAAAAAGTAAAATTGTTGTACATGATACATATTTGCATGTTAGAAATATGGAGCAAGATTTTATCATAGGTTATATACATATAAGTGCACTGTATATAAATAAAAGTAGCGATATACCTATAAGTGATTGTTTTAAGATTTCGCAAAAGATACCTCTTTATCTGATCGATCACAATGGATATATACATTCTCAACTAAAAAAGATAACCGATGATGAAGAGTAGTTTTTTGATATGTTATGACATAAGCGATGTTAAAAGGCTCTCTAAGATAGCTAAAAGAGTAGAAAAAAGAGCACTTCGCATTCAAAAGTCTATCTATCTTTTTGAGGATGTTACAAAAATAGAACTACAAGAGTTGATAGAGGATATCATGAAAATATTTGACAATAAAAAAGATGACCTTCGTATATATAAAATCAAAGACAAAGGCTTACATCTAGGTGCTGCGATGGATCTCGAAAATCCACTAATATTTTAAATGAGGTCGTATCGGTTCATAATGTCAAATATGTTATCATGTAAAAGTATCATAATGATCACAAATGCTTTCAGTTTCGCATAAGGTTTATATAGTTGTGAAATTGTCGATTTTAAGGAGGTTTTTGATTTTGAAAATAGCACTTTCTAAGATCAAAGCTTATTTTAAGAATAATCAAAAGATAAACTATTCCCTAAAATACGATCTTTTACTTACCAATGTTGCTACTACATGATGACCCGATTTAAAGGGGATTGAGACTTAATGATTTTGTCAAATTTTGTTGATTTTGCAAAGGACTACATGATGACCCGATTTAAAGGGGATTGAGACTTTATTTCTTTCATTGTTTCTCCTTTTTTTATTTTACTACATGATGACCCGATTTAAAGGGGATTGAGACAAAATCCTCAAAATTAGTAGCAACAGTTGCTAACTACATGATGACCCGATTTAAAGGGGATTGAGACTTTCATATTAGGTAATATATCATTAGCTTCTATACTACATGATGACCCGATTTAAAGGGGATTGAGACTCAATGTTAACTTTTGCTCCGCTTGATTTAGGTGCTACTACATGATGACCCGATTTAAAGGGGATTGAGACTCGGTGCTAACTCTTCTTTTAGCCGATCTTCAAACTACATGATGATCCAATTTAAAGAAAAACTCAGCACTCATAACTCAACACTCACAACTTTTAACACCAAATACAACTACATGATGACCCTTGAATTTAAGTCCAAAATGCAATTTTTGAGAAAAGAAGAATCAGAGATTATAATGTAGGGATTTAAAGAGGCTAGATGATAAAATTTTACTTCAACATAAAAAGCAGGGTGTGCCTTTTGACTTTGTATTGCTACGTTAAAGTGTGGTTTCTACTTGGAGGCAATACTTTAGTGTTGCACTATAAACTAGTCTTGATTTAAAAACCAATATGCTTCTTTTCGATGTTTGATATGTACGATAATAATACAATTATCTATGATCTCAAAAAACTTTATAATTACCTATACGATACCTAAGTGGTGGGTAGTGATTTTTAAGTTTTTTTATATTTGATAAGTTTGGATAGTTTTCAAGATTTTTGATTTGAAATAGAATTTTCTTTGCTTGGGATATATCCAATTTTTTAAGATCTTTTTTAGCACTCTCTTGAATTTCAATTTTCATTTAAATTCTTGAAGAATCTCATCTATAGTATAAGTTTTTTCACCATTATCTCTTCTTTTTCGTGCTTCGATGATGTATTTAAAGTCTGGATCATTTTTGTCTATAATCTCTAATTTTTGAGTCTCTTGTCGAGAAATAATTTTAACATCATCTTTAAGATGCTCTAATAAATACAAAACTTTATCTATTGCACTCTTTTTGATATCAAGTGTTATTTGCATTGATTACTCCTATTATAATTATGATTATACATCAGTTGTTATGGATTGTCAATACATGATGTGAAATTTTAAAAAGCGTTAGGCTTTAACTTTTTACAAAAGGCAAACCCACTATTCAATACAAAAACCCAAACAGCCAAAGTGGTATTTTATTGCCACTGCCTATCTCTATATCATCTGCAATTACAAAACTGTTATTAATATCTTTTATTTGTTTAAATCCTTTACCTTTTCCACCAACCTCTACAACATATTTATTTTCTATTAAAAAATCACCTTGCTTTGGAGCAAAGAGATTATAATCCTCTAACATAGTTGCAAAAAATACCTCTCTTAATGTACCTATTTCTTTGTTGTCGCAATAGGCAAAATGTAGATTTGGATTGTTAAGATAAATCTTTTCTGGTTTTGATAAAATTGCATCTTTTTTATTTGCACTTCTACTGAGTCTTAAAATTTTTGCTTTTTGTAGATAATCTAAATAGATATAAAGCTCTGAATACTCATTTTTATGCATATCCATTTTAGCTAAAAGAGTTTGCATATTTGGTGTATATGGGCTACTGCTACAGATAAATTCGATCAGTTTTTTAAATTTTCTAATAGTAGTGTATTTTATATTGGCAATAGATGGAATATCAACTTCAAGAACTACATTGATAGTCTCTTTTAGTTTTAAAAGATACGATGCACTATCTCTATTTTGAAAATAAAAAGGATAATATCCATTTGCTAAAAACTCTTTAAAGTCTAGCAAAATAGAGGGTTTGTTGATCTTTTCTAAAATCTCATAAGATAAATCAATATGGTTTTTAAAAATATCGTCTAACTCAACAATCGGTAAAGATATATCATATTTAAACTCAAAAAACTCTCTAAAAGATAACCCCTTTACCTCTTTTTTTAAAATTCTTCTACTAAGATCTGCTTTTGCATGATTTATAGAGAGTGCAATACTGCCACTTATAATAACTCTCAAATCAAAAATATCATAAATATTTTTCAACTCTTTTTCAAAATTTGGATATTTATGAATCTCATCAATTATAAGTAATTTTCCCTCATGTTTATAAAACTCTTCGGCTATTTCAAACAGAGTCTCACTATCAAACCAATCAGTACTAACATAGAGTTTTTTTGAATTTGGAAGTTTATGCTCTTTTAGATATTGTAAAATCGTTGTTGTTTTACCTACACCTCTTGCTCCTACTATTGATAAGAGTTTTTCATCATTTAACAGTTCATCATAAAAATATCTTGTATGATTTGTATCTAAGTTTCTTAACAAGGCATTTTGAAATTATCTAAATTTATTTAACATGTTTTTCCTTTTATAGATTCAACTATAAAAAATTATGTCATAATTATAGTTAAAACTATAAAAGTTTATTTTCAATACTTGACTCTCATTTAACATGGAAAGTTTTTGCAACATCGACTTTTAGATTTTAAGCAGCCCTTAGTTCATCATCAAAATAGCTTACTATAACATCACCTTTTCTTTGAAGTACGAAGTATCCAAGAGATAGTGCTTGATCTATGACATTTTTTGGTATCTTAAATCCTGCTATACCT
>JALWLB010000151.1 GCA_027081145.1 Campylobacterales bacterium | reverse complement strand
TCGATGAGTTTAAGTTCACTCTTAGTAGTAGGTAACTCAATGAGAATTAAATTAAAAGATTAAAGGAGATAAAAATGGATAGTGTTTTACAGTTAGAGTTGATTGTTGGGTTGTTTATTAGTTTTACGTTGATTATACTTTTTGTGGCTTCGGCTAAAAAAGGAAATTTTGATGACCAAAAGAGGATGATGGATGGAATGCTTTTTGATTCACCTGATGATTTACGTTCAGCAGTTGATAAAGAGAAGAAGCAGGAGGAGATGAGGAGTAAGAAGGCTTCGAAAAAATCGTAGGGGAAAGAGTTCAAAGCCTAATTTGATATAATAGACCCATGAAAAAGAACCTAAAAAAACTACCTATTGGCATTAGTACCTTTAGTGAGATAATTGAGCAGGAGTACCTCTATATTGATAAAACCAAAGAGGCGTATGAGCTGATTACAAGTAACAAATATGCCTTTCTCTCACGTCCACGCCGTTTTGGAAAGTCGCTTTTTATGGACACACTTCAAGAGATATTTGAGGGGAATAAAGAACTCTTTGAGGGGTTATATATTTATGATAAGTGGGATTTTGAAGAGAGATATCCTGTTATAAAGATAAATTGGGGTGGAGCTTTACGTACTACAGAAGAGGTAAACCAGACTATTTATGATTTACTAAAAGAGAATCAAAAAAGATTGGATATAGAGTGTAAATTTCAAAATAGTGCATCAAGCTGTTTTAGAGAACTTATTCATAAAACCTATGAAAAATATCAAAAACCTGTTGTCATTTTAATAGATGAGTATGACAAACCTATCATTGACAACCTCGACCAAATAGAGGTAGCAAAAGCCAATCGAGAGCTACTTAAAAGCCTCTATGTTATTATGAAAGATAATGACCGATACATCAAGTTTGCCTTTTTAACAGGGGTAAGTAAATTTAGTAAAGCAAGTATCTTTAGTGGACTCAATAACCTAAAAGATATAAGCTTATTACCCAAATATGGTAACATCTGTGGCTATACACAAAATGATATAGAGACTACGGTTTTACCCTACTTAGAGGGTGTTGATTTAAAAAAGTTAAAAGAGTGGTATAACGGTTATAACTTTTTAAAAGATAAAATCTACAATCCCTTTGATATACTGCTTTTTATAGATGCTAATTTTCTATTTGATAACTATTGGTTCAATACAGGCACACCAAGCTTTTTAGTTAAACTTTTTAAATCAAACAGTTATAACCTAGCAAAATTTGAAAATCTAAGAGTTGGTAAAGAGTTAATAGAGAGTTTTGATATAGAGGATATTAGTTTAGAGACGGTAATGTTTCAGAGTGGTTACTTGACGATTAAAGAGCAGATAGCAAGAAGAAATCGTATTCAGTACATCTTAACTTTCCCTAATCTCGAAACAAAAATGAGTTTTAACAACTATCTCTTAAACTACTTTGTAAAAAAGAGAATAGATAAACTCCCTATTCAAAACAGTTTAATAGACTTGCTTGAAGTTGCCAATCTAAATGATTTAGAGCAGACTCTAAAATCACTCTTTGCCTCTATTGCTTACAATAACTTCACTAAAAATGATATTGAAGAGTATGAAGGATTTTATGCTAGTGTTATCTATGCTTATTTTGTGGGAGCAGGGTTTGACAAGGTCTTAGCCGAAGATGTAACCAATGATGGACGAATAGATTTGAGTGTTTTTATAGATGACTACATCTATCTTTTTGAGTTCAAGGTCGATAGTAAAGGTGCTTTGGAGCAGATAAAGAGCAAAGAGTATTTTAACAAATATCTCTCTAGTGGCAAGGAGATTTATATTGTTGGAGTGGAGTTCGACTCTAGCAGTCGTAATGTGGTTGGGTATGTGTGGGAAAAAGTTACCAATCTATAGTTCTTTGTTGTTGATTTAATGTTATTGAACACCATTTATTAAGAAAAACTAAGATAAGCTTCTCATAAAACATTGAAAAGAGTAGATTTTGAAAAAACCTAAAGGCTTTGGTAAAACATATTTTTCATTGTCTGCCATATTGGCTTATAGTGTTGCTTCTACTATGCACTCTCAAATTAGTGCTTTTACATCATCTGTTTGTCATAGTTTCTCAAATGAAGAGGAGGAGCTTGAAGATGATGACCCTCCTTGTGAACTTTTAGAGCTTCACCATTTTTATAATGATTTTAAACCATGTCAGTGTAGTTGTTTTTTTAACCATCTTGCACATATTATGCTCCATATTCATCATTATATTCCTCGTTGTCCATACTATACCACATATTTTGCATTTCGTCGTACAGGTGTTCACCCTCCCTACTACTCCTTTTTAAAATAATCAATCAGCAACATCAAATATTTGAAATAAAA
>JALWLB010000150.1 GCA_027081145.1 Campylobacterales bacterium | reverse complement strand
AAAAAAAAGATAAAATTATACCACCAAAAAATAGCTATGAAATCTTTCCAGCTAAAAATAGAATATTGCAAGTTGCATATATAAAAAAAAGAGTAAGTGAATATATAAAACTTGGAATAGATGCTAAAAATATAGCAGTAATCCTAACAGATAACTCTTTTGTTGATCTATTAGAGCTTTTTGATAAAGAGAATAATTTTAATTTTGCTATGGGGTTTTCTTATCAAAAAACGGCAACTTATCAAAAGTTATCATCTTTATATAACTATTTCTTAGAACCAAGCATAAAAAATGGACATATATTAAAAAGATTAAATCTTGATACACAAGAGATATTAAAAGATATCTCAACATGGAAAAATAAGTTATCTTCAAAACAGATGAAGAGAGTTTTTGAACAATTTGTTGATTTGGATAAAAATATACAAGAGATAAATATTTATAAAGAGGAGCTCTTTTTATTTTCAAAACTATTTGATAAGTTGCAAAATTATCCTTTTCATAAAGTATTACATCTATTTTTAAATAGATTAAAATCTCGCAGTATTGATGATATTAGAGGTGGTAAGGTTACTGTATTGGAAGTTTTAGAGACAAGAGGAGTTTGGTTTGAAGCTTTGATAGTTGTTGATTTTAATGAAGATAAAGTTCCAATTCGTAGTACAAAAGATATGTTTTTATCTAGTGATGTGAGATTTTTAGCAAATCTTCCAACTGCAAAAGATAGAGAAAACTTACAAAAATACTACTACAAAATGGCATTTGATAGAGCCAAACATATAAGTATATCATATGTAGAAGATGAATTAAATCAACCATCAAGATTTTTAGATGAACTTAACATTAGCACTAACAACAATATAACCAATGAACTTGATTTAGAATCTATACTGTTTAAGTCTCATCCTCAAAGAGAGCACTTTTATAAAGATGACTTGATATTGGAGTATGACTTTTCCAAAATTGAGCTATCTGCTACAAAATTAAAAACTTATCTTGATTGCAAAAGAAAATATTTTTTAAAATATATTCAAAATATCAAAGAGGCTGAAATTCCAACAGATATTATCAATCAAAAAGATATAGGTATTATCCTACATGATGGATTAAAAAAGCTTTATGAAGATAGGGATTCATATTTTGAGGAAGATGAGCTTATATTTAATTTACAAAAGTATCTATATCAAGCCATACAAAAAGATAATTTAAAAAAATTTTATATCGATATTTGGATTAAAAAATTACAAAAGTTTGCGACACAAGAGATCAAAAGATTTAAAAGTGGTTATAGAGTATTGACTACAGAGATAGAGAAAAAGAGTGTCTATCAGGGGTTTAAACTTGTAGGTCAAATTGATAGAGTAGATATCAAGGATAATAAACTTTTTGTGCTTGATTACAAAAGTGGCACTATCAAACAACCGAGTATAAAACAACTTGAAAAAACTAGTGATTTTCAATTACAATTTTACTATCTTTTAAGCTCTCAAGAAGCAGATGTACAAAGTGTAGGATTTTATGATTTAAACAGTGCGACTATTGTAGAGGATCAATTTTTTGATGAAAAATTAAAATTACTTGATTATCATCTAAAATCTCTAGCCAATAAAGAGCAAAACTTTACATTAACAACTCTGCATGATAACTGTAAATATTGTCCATATAAAAAAATTTGTAATAGAGAGTAAAATATGAAAATACTATTTTCACCAAGTGAAGCAAAAATTAGCGACTCTTTATATGGGCAAATTGATAAAAAAGATTTTTTATTTGAAGATCTATATGAAAAAAGAGTATATATTTTGCAAAAATATCAAGAGTTTGTTGAAAATGCAAATGACAATGAATTGCAAAAACTTTTTGGACTCAAAGATATATCCACATATAAAGCCCAAAATATTTTTACAAGCAAAACTTTAAAAGCTATTCAAAGATATAGTGGAGTTGGGTATGAGTATTTGAAATATAACACTTTAAATAAAGATGCTCAAATATTTTTGGATAATAATTTGATAATTTTTTCAAATCTATTTGGTCCAATACTTGCAAAAACAAATCTTCCATATTATAAGCTAAAACAGGGTGAAAAATTAAATGGATTTAAGATAGAAGATTTTTATAAACAAAATTTTTCTGCCGCACTTGATGAGTATTTAAAAGATGAGTTTATTATAGATCTAAGAGCTGGATTTTATGAAAAATTTTATAAGCCAAAGAAAAAATATATTACAATGAAGTTTATAAAAAACTCTAAAACTGTTAGCCATTGGGCAAAAGCATATAGAGGTAAAGTTGTTAGAGCACTAGCTATACATAAACCGCAAAATGAGAGTGAATTTTCAAAAATAGAGTTTGAGAATTTGAAAATTATAGAAATTATTCAAAAATCTTTTAAAAAAGAGTATATTTTTGAGATAATTTAGCCGATCTTAGATAAAAGGGGCTACATGATTACAAGAAAACATTTTAAAATAGCTTTTTTTATCGCTTCTATGGTGGTGCTATTTTCAGCTCTTATACAGAGTGGCTTATCTGTACTTGATTTTAGACATGGTGATAAAGTTGGGCACTTTATAGTTTTTTTTATTCTATCTTTTTTGTTAAATAGGGCATCATCTAGTTATAAAAAACGAATTAGAAATGTAGTTGCACTTTTAGCATTTGGAATCTTTATCGAAATTTTACAATCTTTTACAACTTATAGAAGCCCAAGCTTTTGGGATATTGTAGCTGATTTTTTAGGAATATTGACTTTTCAATTTATGCTTAGTCTGTATAGAGCATATCATCAATATTTTAAGACTCTATATCAAAACTATTTTGACTAAAAGATGATGTTTTATAAAGAATTTTGTCCATATCTATTACATTTGATATATCCCATCTTGAAAGATCTTGATTAAAGCTATACGCTTTATAAAACATTTTATGCATATTTGTTACATTGGATACATCCCAGCTAGAAATATCTTGGTTAAAACTGTATGCTTTATAAAACATTTTATCCATATTTATTACACTTGATGTATCCCAATTTGAGATATCTTGATTAAATTTAGATGCCTTATAAAACATCTTTTTCATATTTGTTACATTAGAAACATCCCAATTTGAAATATCTAAATTAAATGTCGTCTGATTTTTAAATAGTCCACTCATATCTGTTACATTGGAGACATCAGCATTGATGATTTGTTGTTTTAATATCTCTAGTGTTGGTGAATCTGGATTTGTAGCTAAAGTAGTGGTATATCTGTTTATCAAATCACTTAAATCATCTTTTGAAGTTGCTATAAACTGTTCATAAGATGGCGTTTTATTTTTTAGAGTTTTTTTTATGTTTTTTACATCATTTTGAAACTTTTCTACAGATCTTAAAAAATTGCTTGTTTGCTCTTTTTGATCTTTATCAGCTATAACATTATCATTAATAGCATTTTCATGAATTGGTTCAATGTTTGTAGTATTTGCAGTTTTTATGGAGTTAGTATCACAACCTATAAATATAGTACTTAATAATATGATAAAAATTAAAAATTTTGTAAAAGTAGGCTCCATCTTCATATTTTTTTTCCTTGTATTATATTATCTTACCTACTATATCGTCACTGATTTTATGTTTTTTATGAGGTTGTATTATGTTTTAAAAGTATTTTAGAAAAAAAGAGTATTGGTGAAAATATAGAGTAAAAAGTTTATTTTTTTGATATAAGTCACATCCAATCAATTAGCTTTGAAACCTCATTTGCCTCAAAGCACTTTATGTTTTTTATACTTTTGAGTGGTTTTTTTGGCACTATCGCTTTTGTAAAACCTTGAGATGAAGCCTCATTTAATCTCTGTTCAAGATTAAAAACATCTCTAATATCTCCTATTAGTGAAACTTCTCCGATAAAAATGGTATCTTTTGATATCACCCTATCTTTAAAACTACTCACAATTGCCGCAATAATTGCCAAATCGGTAGCAGTTTCACTTATCTTGATACCTCCTGCAATATTTACAAATACATCATATTCATTAAATGGCAATCCAAGCTTTCTCTCAAGCAAAGCTAAGAGCATATTTAGTCTATTTAATTCAAATCCCGTAGCACTTCTTTTAGGATTTGGATAACAACTCTCACTAACTAAAGCTTGAACTTCTAAAATTATTGGGCGAGTTCCCTCCATTGTAACTGTTATAGCTGAACCAGCTTGTGTTGAATTTGTACTAAAAAATTTTTTGGAGATATTTTTAGCACTTATAAGACCACTTTTGGTCATCTCAAATACACCTATTTCACTAGTTGATCCAAATCTATTTTTGATACTTCTTAATATTCTTATCTCTTTATTTGAATCACCTTCAAAATAGAGCACTGTATCAACCATATGTTCAAGCACTCTAGGACCTGCAATTGAGCCCTCTTTTGTAATGTGTCCGATGATAAATGTAGCACATTTGGCACCTTTTGTATATCTCATGAGATCAAATGTAATCTCTCTTACTTGTGAAACACTTCCTGGAGCTGAGCTTAATTTATCTGAGTATATAGTTTGGATTGAATCAACTATCAATATATCAAATTTATTATTTTGTAACTCTTCAAAAATGTTTGAAAGATCTATCTCACTAAGTAGATATAAATTTTCTTCATTTGCATTTAATCTATTTGCTCTTAATTTTATCTGCCCTTGTGACTCTTCGGCACTAACATATAAAACTTTTTTCCCATTTTTTGCTAAATTACCAGCTATTTTTAAAAGTAGTGTTGATTTTCCAACCCCTGGACTTCCTCCTATAAGAGTTAAACTTCCAGGTACAATTCCACCACCTAAAACAAGATTTAACTCATCATCATATGAAGAAAATCTAATGTAATTTTCCTCTTTGATTTGCGTTATTGAAATTGCAGATGAGTTGGGTGATTTTTTTTGTGAAGTTAATTTTAATACCTCTTGTTGAGTTGAGTTTAATTCTAAAAATTGATCCCAAGCTTCACAGTTTGGACACTTTCCCATCCATTTTGAGCTATGATATCCACAAGCTTGACACTCAAATAAGCTTTTTTGTTTAGCCATAAAGTAGTTTAATTTTCATCTTCAAATATAAAATCCAATAAAGCATCAACAAATTTCTCTTTATCAAATTCGACTAAATTTGCCTTGCCCTCACCAACACCAATATAAAGTATAGGCTTTTGTAACTCTTTTGCTATTGAAAATAGTGCACCACCTTTGGCACTGCCATCAAGTTTTGTTATTATTAGTGCATCAATTCCTATCATGTCATTAAAAGCGTGTGCTTGATTTATGGCTGAGTTTCCTTGTGTGCCATCAAGTATCAATATTTTTCTATGAGGAGAGCCCTCTTTTGCTTTATTGCAAATTCGTACTATTTTTTTAAGCTCATTTGATAAGTTTGATTGAGTATGAAGTCTTCCTGCAGTATCTATGATAACTCTATCTACCCCTTTTGCAATAGCAGAGTTAATTGCATCAAATGTAACAGCCGATGGATCATGTCCTTGTTTGGTATAAACTATCCCAACATCCAATTTCTCTGCCCAACTTTTTAACTGCTCAATTGCAGCTGCTCTAAAAGTATCGGCAGCTGCTAAGATAACACTTTGGTTATTGCTTTTATAGTTGAATGCAAGTTTAGCTATCGTTGTGGTTTTACCAGCTCCATTTACACCAAAGATCAACTCAACAAAAGGTTTAGTATCAATCTCTTGTACTTTTGGAATATCTATAAAGTATGATAATAATACTCTTCTTACATCTTTTCTAGTTACTGTATTTGAAGGTGGCATATAATAAATTATCTCTTCTACAAGCTCATAAGTAACATCAGATTCTAATAGTATTTCTTCAAGTAACTCTTTTGTAATAGTGCTCTTTTTTTTAGGTACAATCTCTTTTATAGTTTCTGAAGTTTTAAATAGACTCTTTTTAAAAAAATTTATCATTTTTTATTTAACACCTTTTGTATATCAAAATCGATCATCTCTTCTGGAGCTGCACCATTGTAGTGTGTAACATATTTACCAGATTTATCAAATATAAAAGTTGTTGGAATGCTTTGCACTCCTCCAAATATATTTGCAAAATTAAAATTTGCACTACCATTGGTTACTGGATAATTAATCTCAAACTCTTTTATAAACTCTCTTAATTCACTATTTGTCTTATTCTCTTCTAAAAGTACACCTATAATTTGTAAATTATCTCTATATTTTTTTTGAAGATTGGCTAGATGAGGTATTTCGTATTTACAAGGTGGACACCATGTTGCAAAAAAATTGATAAGAACAATTTTATCTTTAAAATCATGAAAGATAAATCCATCTTTGATCGGAGTTAAATTGATAAGCGTCTCATTAGTTGTGGTTAATTTTATATCGGAGCTTTTTGTCTGTTTATTTTTAGTTTGATTTTGTTGTACTGGTTGGTTCTCTTTGTTTTCACAACCACTCATAAAAAAAAGAGTCATTAATATAGTTACTATTATCTGTATTTGTGTTTTCAAGTTTTTCCTTATACAATATTAGTAAAATATTATATAGCTTAAAGGCTTAAAGTGGACAAAAGTGAATTTAGAAAAATATTTTTAAAGAGATTACAAAAATCATCACAAAGATCAAAACTCTATAAAGATAAACAAGTTGCACAAAAAGTTGAATTGATTATCAAAATGTTAAAACCAAAAAGCATACTATTTTATCAACCATTACAGATAGAGCCAAATTTAAATTCATTATTAATTAAATATAAAAAAAAAATTAAGATATTAACTCCTTTTATGGAAGGTGTCAGTTTTAAGATGGTAAAATATAGGCTTCCTTTAACGAGAAAGAGGTTTGGAATATTGGAGCCTCCCAACTCACTATTTATACAGAAAAAAGTTGATTTGATTATTGTTCCTGTTATTGGGGTTGATGGGAACTTAAAAAGAGTTGGATTTGGAAAAGGTATGTATGATAGATTTTTTGAAACACTATCATGTAAACCCATAGTTGTATTTGTGCAAATTGAAGAATGTTTTACCAAAGAGAAGATTTGTAATGATCTTGATATACAAGCACACTACTATGTAACCCCCAAAAAAATTATATTTAGAGGCGGGCAATATGATAATAGAGCTTCTTGTTGGAGTGAGTGCAGCAATTTTAGGAGCTATAGTAGCTTTTTTTATAGCAAATAAGATAAATAGGGCAAAAATTGATGTCTATGAAGAACAGGCAAAAGCAAAAGCAAAAGCGATTGAGCATGAAGCAGAGATAATTTTACAAAACTCTAAAACAAAGGCAAAAGAGCTTGAAATTGAAGCCAAAAAAGAGTTTGAAAACAGAACAAAGCATCTAACACAAGAGTATGAAAAAAAGTTTGCAAAACTACAGCAAAAAGATGAAGAGTTAAACAATCTTTTTAAAGAAGAGTTAAAAAATATTACAATTGAAAAAGATGAGCTCAAAAAAGAGAGAAAAGAGTTTGAAAAACAGGTAAAAGAGCTTAATACACTTAAAAAAGAGTATCAAGAAAAACTTGATGAAGCAGTTTCGATTTTAGAAAAAACAGCAGGTTTAACAAAACAAGAGGCAAAAGAGATTGTTTTGCAAAAAACTACAGAAAATGCGAGAGCAGAGATAGCACATATAGTTAGAAAATATGAGCAAGATGCAAAAAAAGAGGCTGAAAAAAGGGCAAATTATATACTAGCTCAAGCAACTTCAAGATATGCTGGTGATTTTGCAGCAGAGAGGCTTATTAGTAGTGTTAGTTTACCAAGTGATGAGTTAAAGGGTAAAATTATCGGTAAAGAGGGTAGAAATATAAAAGCTCTTGAGATGCTTTTAGGGGTGGATATTATTATAGATGATACTCCAAACCTTATTATAGTTAGTAGTTTTAATCTCTATAGAAGAGCAATTGCAGTTAAAGTTATAGATTTGTTGGTCAAAGATGGAAGAGTTCAACCTGCTCGTATTGAAGAGATATGCGAAAAAGTAACAAGTGAGTTTGAAAGTTCTCTTTTAAAAGAGGGGGAAGATATAGTATTTGATTTGGGTTTAACTGGTATGCATCCAGAGATTTTAAAGCTTATTGGAAGGCTAAAATTTCGAGCTAGTTATGGTCAAAATGCACTAGCTCATTCATTAGAAGTTGCTCATTTAGCAGGTATTATAGCAGCTGAGAGTGGTGGAGATAGTATAAAAGCTAAAAGAGCAGGAATATTACACGATATTGGTAAAGCTTTAACTCATGAGTATTCAGGAAGTCATGTAGATTTGGGAGCCGATATTTGTAAAAGATACAAAGAGGATGAAGTGGTTATAAATGCAATTTATGCTCATCATGGACACCAAGAAGCTACCAGTATTGAATCGGCTGCAGTTTGTGCTGCTGATACTCTCTCAGCAGCAAGACCAGGTGCAAGAAGAGAAGTGCTAGAGAGTTTTTTAAGAAGAGTTCAAGAGATAGAAGAGATAGCAGTCAGTAAAAATGGAGTGAGTAAAGCTTATGCTATAAATGCAGGTAGAGAGATAAGAGTGATTGCAAATGCACATTTGATAAATGATGATGAAGCAGTACTGTTATCCAAAGAGATTGCAAAAGAGATAGAAGAAAAAGTGCAATATCCAGGAGAGATCAAAGTAAATGTAATTAGAGAATTAAGAGCTATCGACTTTGCGAGATAAGTTGATAGTCTCTTTGATTTTGTAATTTTTTATCTTATGGTTTTTTGTTTTTAGTGTAACTATATATTCTAAATCTTGTTTGGATATATTTGTAATTTTACCATCTACCATATCATTTTTAAACTCATCTATCTCTTTAGAGCTTATTTTGCCATCTTTTAATTTTAAAATTTTATCACCTATATGACAGATATCATGTAAATCATGAGTTACCATAATTGTTGTTGTTTTAAACTTATGATGAAATTTTAAAATCTCATTTTGAAGTTTCTCTTTTGTTGATCTATCCAAAGATGATAGAGGCTCATCTAGTAAAAGAAGTTTAGGTTTTTTCATCATAGCTCTTAAAATTGCAACTTTTTGTTTTTGACCGCCTGATAGTTGAGAGGGTAGATTGTTTTTTATTTTGAGTAAATCTGTCATTTTAAGCAATTCATTGGCTAAATTTTTATCTCTATTGGCAAATAGTAAGTTTTTTTCGACACTCATATTTTCAAAAAGAGCATAATCTTGAAACACAAATCCAATCTCTCTATTTTGTGTAGGAAGTGAAAAATTTTTATCTTGCCAAATGTGATTTTCTATATTTATATATCCCGAGTCTATTTTTATCAGACCTGCTAGGATTTTTAAAAATGTACTTTTGCCACTACCATTTTGACCAATAAGTGTTATAAAGCTTCTATTTTGTAGTTTTAAATCTATATCAAAATCTATATCAAAAATCTTTTGTTTAAATCGTATCTCTATCATGTAGGCTCTTTTTAAAATCAGGTGACAAAATAGTAGTTTTTAACACTCTTGTGCTTATCCCTTTTTGTTTTTATGCTATTTTACTCTTATCAATCAACTCTCCAGAAATATACTTATGAAGTATGGAATTTAAAAGTGTTTGATATGGCATACCCTCTTTTAATGCTTTTGCTTTGAACTTTTCAAGATCACTTTCTAATATCTTCACACTAATAACTTTTTGTTTATTATGTTTATTTCTCACAGCAGATTTTATCTGTTGCATTTTAGATTTTGCATCGGGTGCAGATTTTGGATTTTTATTTTCAATATAGTCTATTATCTCTAACTCTTCTTTAGAGTACATGATTTATTCCTTCTTGTATTTTTTATGATATTTACGACTAGGAATGATATTTTTCAAAAATATCTCTTCTTCATTCATCACAAATGGTACATAGTATGTATAATCATATATCTGTACTATCATCAACTCTTGATGTGCAAATTTTTCTTGATTATGATGAGGAATAATATCTAAAATTTTATCATTCATAATAGCATTTTCCACATCCTCAAAAGATATATTTCGAGTTTGCTTTAAAATACTGTTTTTCTCATCGCTCCAATTTATTTGCATGAGTTATTATAGCATATATTTATCATGTAGGCTCTTTTAGCTTTTTATTATATCTATAGTTAAACATATAAACAAATAACAGAGTTATAAAACTAATTCCAAGCATAATAGCACTATAGATATGAGCCATTTTATAATCCATAATTTCAACCATTTCATAAATTGTAACAGAGGCTACTTTTGTCTCTCCTTCGATACTTCCACCAACCATCAATACCACACCAAACTCTCCAATAGTATGGGCAAAAGTGATAATAAGAGCTATAATGATCGATGGTTTGATATTTGGAAGTGCTACTAAAAGAAGCGTTTGAATTCTATTTTTACCACAAATGTATGATGCTTCGATCATGTTTTTATTTAGAGATTCAAAACCAGCCTGAAGAGGTTGTATCATAAATGGAAGTGAATAAAAACAACTAGCAATTACCAAAGAGGTGAAATTAAAAACAAGCTTTATATCAAAATACTCATCAAAAAATGCTCCAATAGGAGAGTTTGTTGAGAGTGTAACAAGTATATAAAATCCAAGTACAGATGGAGGCAAAACAATAGGCATAGCGATTATAGCCTCTATAAATGGTTTTGAGTTTGAATCTGTTTGGGATAAAAACCAAGCTATTGGTACAGATATGATAAATAAAATCAAAGTAGTAATAAAAGCCAATTTAAACGATATTAAAAATGGAGTTAAATCAATCATCACTTATCATGTAGCCATTTTTTTGAAATATCTTTTTTGCATCTTTGCTAAGGATAAAATCATAAAATTTTTTTGTCTCTTTATTATCGCGTAGCATAACTATGCCTTGTTTGATAGGTGTATAGAGATTTGGATTGATCTTTTTATAGTGAGTGTTTTTTTCATATTTTTTCATATTTTTACTGTGTAGTGATGAGAGAGCTACTATACCAATATCTGCAACCAATATAGTATAAGATATAGCTTGTGCGATAGATTCGGCATATACGAGTTTATCTTTTATGAGATTATAAATTTTTGCATTTTTTAGTGCTTGTATAGTGGCTTTTCCATAAGGGGCCGTTTTTGGATTTGCTATTGCTATCTTTTTAATTTTTGGATTTTTTAATATCTCTAATCCCAAACCAAGATCAAACCCTTTAGTACTAAATAACGCTATCTCTCCTATAGCATAAACCTTAGCAGGAGATAAAGCAATAGAGTTTTTATATAAGCTTTGAGGATAACTCATATCAGCTGAGATAAAAAGATCTACCAAAGCATTGTGGTTTATTTGAGCTGTTAATTTTCCACTACTACCTAAAATAGTTTTAACCGTTATATCTGGATAGAGTTTATTAAACCTCTTTATCAACTCCTCTATAACATAACTAGCATTTGCACTAACAGCAACAGTGATATTTTTGGCAAAAGCATTGATATACAAAATAGATAAAATAGTGACTACTTTTATAATGTGCATTATATATAGTACTAAAAAATAACTAAGCTTTTACATTTACACCTTAATACTTTACCATTAAGCCCACTTATAGACTAGCCATTTATATTTTGATCTTTATATATTTTTGATTTTTGCAAGGATAGGGTGTTTGAAGTCAGAGTAGTTATAAATATACAAGTAAAAACCAGTATGATTTTTGACATATCATGTAGCCTTTTTTGAAAAATCATTGAATTTTATATTTTTGACCCAACTAGGTAAATTTTTTACTTTTAAAATAAGCCAGTTTTGTTTTACTATTTGGTCTATTTGTTTGTGATATTTTGTACTATTATCAAAAATGTATGTTTTATCGGCATATATGATAGCTTTTTCCAGATTTATCATAGATCTTTTATATCTACTGATTATGGTATTTGGTGCAACAGAGTGTCCGCCTTATTTTAACTGTTTATCAAGTTAAACATAGAAAGAAATGTTATAAATAACTATTATTTTGGTGGAAGTGTGGGGGATCGAACCCCAGTCCAAAAACAGGTTTCCATTTTGACTTCTACATGTTTAGTAGCGATGATAAATGTCGATAGAGCTTGTACATCGCCCAAAACTTACTCTATCCAAAGCTCAAGGTGTCGATTTGTAATTGAGCGATTACAAATCCAAGCTATTGGTTTTGTTCTGAAGCCACATAAGCTCTCAATAGCAAAGAGTACTTATGTAACTGACCAGTCCGTTAGGCTCTTACGCTACTGCTAGCGCAGGTCTATAGTTTGTATTGTTTGCGTTTATTTTAACGAGACAGATTAAGGTCGTATCAAGGACCACATGCGATCAAAACCAACCTGTTCCTGTCGAAGCCAAGTCACTCCCAAAGACCTTTACTATACCACTTTTTTAAGCAGTTGTCAAGCCTTTTTTGATATCTCTTAATATATCTTCTAAATGCAACTCTTTATCACCACCACTCTCTTTGATACTTACACAACTCCCACAAGCAGTTCCAGCATCTGTTTGCTCCATGATCTCTTCAACACTCTCTAAGTCATACTCTTTTATAGCATTTACAATTTCACCAAGACTAAGCCCTCTACACTCACACACTTCAAAATCATCTGAAAATTTTTCTATCATGATAAACTCCATTATAAATTTATTGTTACATGATATATCGGCATAGAGAGGAAATTATTGATTGATTTTCTCTTTTATTATGGTTGCTAAATTTTTGATCTTTTTGATTTTTTGAGAGTTTGATAGATTTTCATCTAGTAGTATAGAAACAAAAGCACTTCCAACTATCACACCATCTACATTTTTTGCCTTTTTTTGTGCTGTTTTTTCATTTACTCCAAAACCTATAAAAATATCTGTATCGCTACATGATCTGATATCTCGTATCACATTTTGCAAATCTTCATCTCTGCCACTTCCTGTGATACCAGCATATGCGACTAGATATATAAATTTTTTAGCATCTTTTGTGATGGTTTTTATCCTATCTCTGGAGTCTGTTGGAGCTACAAAGTCTATAAGAGCTAAACCGTTTTTTATAAATTTATCCTTGTACATGATAGCCTCTTCATGAGGAAGATCAGGAATGATAAATCCACTAACACCACATTTTTTGGCCTCAGATATAAAATTTTCAACTCCTTTTTTGTAAAAAGGATTAAAATACCCCATCCATAAAGTATCAATCTCTTTTGCAATATGAGATGATATATCAAATAGATGTTGCAATCTAAAACCATTTTGTAAACTTTTTAAGTTTGCCTTTTCTATGATCACTCCATCAGCAACAGGATCAGAAAATGGTATCCCAAGCTCTATCATATCAACTCCAGACTCTTTGAGAGCAAAAGCCAAATCGATAGTAAAGTTTAAATCAGGAAAACCAGTGGTAATATAAGCTACAAGTTTTTTCAAATAAGACTCCAAAGATTTTTTGATTAGGTATTATAACAATTTTAGGTAAAATCGTATAAGTTATAAAAAAGGGGAGATATTGAGTATCCAATCCAAAAAGAGAAAAAAGATCACTATACATGATATCAAAAACAGAAAATCAAAAGATCCAATTGTGATGATAACTGCCTATGATGCACTTTTTGCGAAATTGTTTGATGAGGGAGTAGATATTATTTTAGTAGGTGATAGTCTAAATATGAGCTTCAATGCCCAAAAAGATACCCTATCTATCAATTTAGATCAAATGATCTATCACACTAAAGCAGTTTGCAATGGAGCTAAAAGCTCTTTGATTGTTTTGGATATGCCTTTTGGTTCATACACTACCAAAAAACAAGCTTTAAAAAATGCTACCAAAGTTTACAAAGAGTGCGAAGCAGACGCTATCAAGATAGAGGGTGGCTGTGAAAGAGCTCACATCATAAAAACTCTTACCTCTAACTCTATCGCAGTTATGGGTCATATTGGGCTTATGCCACAATTTGTTAGAAGTGATGGGGGTTATAAAGTTCGAGGAAAAGATGAAACAGATATCAAAAAACTTATACAAGATGCCAAAGCTATAGAAGAAGCAGGAGCATTTTGTATAGTGGTTGAGGGTGTAAAAGCTGAGGCTACAAAGGCTATAACCAACTCTGTATCTATCCCTACCATTGGTATAGGAGCAGGAAGAGATGTTGATGGGCAAGTGTTGGTTTGGTCTGATATGTTTGGATTTTTTGAAGAGTTTAAACCAAAGTTTGTAAAACAGTATTTAAATGGATCAAAACTTATCAAAGATGCCCTAGATCAATATATCCATGAAGTAAAGAGTAAAAAATTTCCAAATGATGAGTATATATACTGATGCAAAGAGTTGTAGAAGTTGAAAAATTAACTATTGAACAAGAGTATGAAAATATGCTTAGGCCTCTTTGTTTTGATGATTATATAGGTCAGAGCAAAATCAAAAAAAATTTACAAGTTTTTATAAAAGCAGCCCAAAAAAGAAACGAGTGCTTAGATCATGTACTATTTTTTGGACCTCCTGGTCTTGGTAAAACGACTCTAGCAAATATTATCTCAAATGAGATGAATACAAATATCAAAACAACAGCTGCTCCGATGATAGAAAAGAGTGGAGATTTAGCGGCAATTTTAACCAACCTTGAAGAGGGTGATGTTTTGTTTATAGATGAGATCCATCGACTCTCACCTGCTATTGAAGAGGTATTATACTCTGCGATGGAGGATTTTAGATTGGATATCATCATAGGAAGTGGACCTGCTGCTCAAACTATCAAAATAGATCTTCCTCCTTTTACACTTATTGGAGCTACCACTAGAGCTGGTATGATAAGCTCACCCCTTAGAGATAGATTTGGTATGCATTTTAGGTTACAATTTTACTCACATGAAGAGTTATCTCAAATCATCATAAAAGCCTCTCATAAGTTAAACAAAGTTTGTCTTGTTGATGCTGCACTAGAGACAGCCAAACGAAGTCGTGGAACTCCAAGAATTGCTTTGAGATTATTAAAAAGAATAAGAGATTATGCTGAAGTTGAAAATGAGTTAGAGATCACTCTTGAGAGATCAAAATATGCTCTTGATGAACTTGGTGTTGATGGGCATGGGTTTGATGAGTTGGATTTAAAGCTTTTAAAGCTTTTAAGCTCATCCGAAAAAGCTATAGGATTGGCAACTATCGCAGCGGCTCTTAGTGAAGATGAAGGAACTATCGAAGATGTTATTGAGCCATATTTATTGGCAAATGGATTTATCGAAAAAACTCCAAGAGGCCGTATAGCAACACCAAAAACATATCAACTTTTTGGTCAAAAATAGATAATATAATAATCAAAAAGAAAACAAGGAGTAGCAATGTCTGCTAAAGAGGTGGCTTTATGTTTGAGTGGAGGTGGATTTAGAGGGGTTGCTCATGTAGGAGTTTTAAAATTTTTAGAAGAGCAAAACATCAAGATAAAAGCACTCTCAGGCAGTAGTGCAGGATCAATTGTAGCACTTTTGATTGCAAGTGGTAAAAAAAGTGATGAGATAATTGATATTATAAAACAGATTCAAAAAAGAGATGTATTTAAACTTAGTAAAAATCCCGGCTTTTTTTCACTCGATAATTTTGAAACTTTTTTAAGAGATAGAGTAGATGTTAAAAGTTTTGATGATTTAAAAATACCTCTTTTTGTATGTGTGACAAACTTAGCAGATGGAAAAGCGAGTTATTTAAATAGTGGCGATCCTATCGAGTCAGTAATAGCATCATCATCTCTATCACCCATATTTGAAGCAAAAAAGATAGATAATAATTTTTATATAGATGGTGGCTTTGCGGATAATTTACCGCTTACTCCTTTAAAAAATAGAGATTATAAGGTATTTAGTATAAGTGTAAATCCTATCAAAAAAGAGCCAGTTGATTCTACAAAAGATCTGTTGGTTAGAAGTTTATTAATCATGCTAAATTCAAATATTCGTCGCTCATCAGTAAATAGTGATGCCTTTTTAGAAATTCAAGGTACTACAAATATGCATATTTTTGATTTTAGCTCGATTGATAGAGCTTATGAGTATGGATATAAAGAGACAAAAAATGCTTGGGAAAAGATAGTAAATAATTTTTAGGAAAAGTATTCCCAAAAGCTAACTACATTGATCGATCTATCTTTTTGACTACTAGGTTATATTCTTCGTACTATAATGCAGAAAAAATATAGTTTTTAAGGATTATAGTACGAATAAGCTATATTTTTACTTCAATACTTTTTTTAGTACCTATCATTCCATAGCCTGTTTTAGATCCTCTATCAAATCATCAACATTTTCCAAACCAACACTAAGTCTAACAAGACCAGGAGTTACGCCCGATTTTTCTAAATCTTTTGGAGGTACTTGCATATGGGTTGTACTTGCTGGATGGGTTATGATCGATTTTGAGTCACCTATATTTACAACTACAGAGAAAATTTTTGTTTTATTTAAAATCTGTTCAGCAAACTCAAAACTACCACTCTCAAAACTCAAAAGTCCAGAGGCATAACCATCTTTGAACTCTTTTTGAACTCTATCATAATAAGGACTACTTTTAAGTCCTGGATAATTTACACTTTTTACTTTTGGGTGGGATTCTAAAAACTTGGCTATTTTTAGAGTATTTTGGCTATGCTGTTTTATCCTTAGAGCCAATGTTTCAAGTCCTTGAATAAAAAGCCATGAATTAAATGGTGCTGGAGTTGCTCCAATATCTCTAATAAGAGAGAGTCTAACTCGAAGAGTAAATATAGGAAATGGTAAATTGGCATAAACCAATCCATGATAACTCTCATCAGGTTCGTTAAATTGAGGATATCTTTTATTATCTATAAGTTTTTGGTTTAATTCATCTCTCTCAATGATAAGTCCACCTATTGCCAACCCTTGTCCAGTTATGTATTTACTTGCACTATGAACTACTACATCAACCCCTTTATCTAAAGGATTATATAGTATTGGAGTTGCTACGGTATTATCACATATTGATACTACATGATATCTATTTGCGATTTGTACTATTTTGTCTGTATTTGATACTGATATATGTGGATTTGATAGTGATTCAAAAAAGATAGCTTTTGTTTTATCATCTATCAAATCTTCTAAATCATCAGCATTATCACTATCAAAAATCTTTGCACTAATACCAAATCTTTTTAGAGTATGAGTTAAAAGTGTAGTGGCACCACCATAGATTTTTTCAGCAACTATTATATTATCACCACTTTCAGCCAAATTTGCAATAGCATAAAATATAGCAGCTTGACCACTAGAAGTTGCTATAGCGGCTGCTCCATGTTCGATAGCAGATATTCTATTTTCTAAAATTTCTGTTGTTGGATTGTTTAATCTTGTATAAATTGGTCCAAGCTCTTTGAGTGCAAAACGATTAGCCGCAGTTTGTGCCGTTTTAAAATCATATGCAGTTGTTTGATAAAGTGGAACTGCCATCGCACCTAATCCCTCTTGTTCATATCCATGATGAATTGCCAATGTCTCTTGATTCATAAGTGTTCCTTTAAATAATTTTAAAATCTTAGTATATCAAGAATATACAAAAATTCTTTTCAATGCAACTAAAGTAGCATTAAAAAATCAAGCATATCATGTATAATTCCAAAAAGTTTAGTCATATACACTAAACTAATCTAACAACAAGGAGTCAATTATGTTAATTACAAGATATAATCCGTTTAATGATTTTAGGGATTTAAGAAGAAGTTTTGATATTGTAAATAGTATTATTAGTGGAGTAGAAGCAAAAAAAGATGAAAACTCTCTTGTGGCATTTGTGCCATCTGTAAATACAAGAGAGGGTGAAGATGCTTATTATGTAGAGGTAGATTTGCCAGGTATCAAAAAAGAGGATATTGATATAGATGTTGAAGATAATGTTTTAACTATATCTGGAGAGAGAAAGTTTTCTAAAGAGGAAAAAGAGAATGACTATTATCGTATAGAGAGTCAATATGGAAAGTTTTCAAGAAGTTTTTCACTTCCCGAAAAAGTTGATGTAGAAAATATTCATGCAGAGTCAAAAGATGGTGTTTTAGAGGTTGTTGTTCCAAAACTAAAAGAGGCTGAGAAAAAAGCTAAAAAGATCAAAATCAAATAAGGAGGGAGGCTATGGATATTGTAAAAAATGCAAAAGAGATTGGAAGTAAAGTTGAAGAGAAGTTAGAGCATGGTTTAGAAGTAGCAAAAGATGCACTTAGCAATGTTGCTAGTCATTTACCATTTGCAAACTTAGCAAAAAAAGGAAATGATATTTTTAAAATCGAAGTTGATCTTCCAGGTGTAAAAAAGAGTGATATAGATATCAAAATTGAAAATAATCATCTTGTTGTAAATGCCGTTAGAAAAGTCAAAAAAGAGGTTAAAGAGGATGATTATTATTTATGTGAGAGCAGTTTTGGTAGAATTTCTAGATCTTTTTTATTGCCAGATGGAATTGATACAGATAAAGTTGAAGCAAAGTTAAAAGATGGAAGGCTGTACATAACGCTAGAGAAAGAAGAGTCCAAAAAAGCTAAAAGTATAGCAGTAAAGTAGGAGATTTTAATATGAAACTACTCAAAAAAGTTTTAATTAGCTTAGGTATATTCTCTTGTTTGGCAACTTCATCATTTGCTACAAATTCAGTAGTCAATGATCCAATTTTTAGAGATTTTCAAAAACTACAAGAGGATATGAATAAAATATTTGATAACTTTCATAGCAAATTTTTTAATAATATGAGGCTTGATGATGAGTTTTTTAAAAATTCATCATTTACTCCTAGAAGTGATTTGATCGATAAAGGTAAATATTATGAGATAAAAGTTGATCTTCCAGGAGTTGATCAAGCTCAGACTAAAGTTGAGATCAAAGATCATATTTTAAGTATCGATGCCAAAAGTGAAAAGGCAAAAGAGGAGAAAAGTGATAAATTGATTAAAAAAGAGAGATTTGTTGGTGTATTTCATAAAAGTTTAACACTTCCTAAAGATGCAAATGGTGATAAATTAACTACACAATACAAAAATGGAGTTTTAACTATTAAAATACCTAAAAAATAGTTTATCAAATAACCAAGAGTTTTTTCTATTGGTTATTAATCAAATATTAATTAAATATTAAATAAGTAATTTTATAATTTTACTCACATAATTAATTATACAAAACAAGGAAGCATTATGAATAGTAAAATTGATGCTATAAAAAATGAGATAAAAAAGATTATTGTTGGACAAGATGAGCTTATTGATGCACTTCTTGTGGGATTGATTGCAAATGGTCATATACTTGTAGAGGGTATTCCCGGACTTGCAAAAACAACAGCTATTAATGCAATAGCAAAGTCATTAGGGATTGATT
The DNA here is from genome assembly GCA_027081145.1 of Campylobacterales bacterium. Classification (GTDB taxonomy): domain Bacteria; phylum Campylobacterota; class Campylobacteria; order Campylobacterales; family QNZT01; genus JALWLB01. Next base: position 15,486 of record JALWLB010000150.1, on the reverse strand, counting down.
TTAAAAGAGTCCAATTTACCCCAGATCTTCTTCCAAGTGATATAACTGGAACAGAAATTTACAATCCTAAAAGTGGTGAATTTTCTATCAAAAAAGGTCCTATTTTTACAAACTTACTACTTGCTGATGAGATAAATAGAGCACCAGCCAAAGTTCAAGCAGCTCTTTTAGAAGTTATGCAAGAAAGACAAGTGACTATTGCAGAGCATAGTTTTAAAATAGATGAGCCATTTTTGGTTATGGCTACCGAAAATCCAGTAGAACAAGAGGGAACTTATAGATTGCCAGAGGCTCAATTGGATAGATTTATGTTAAAAACTTTGGTTGGATACAACAGTTTTAAAGAAGAGATGGAGATTGTCAAAAGAGTAGCAATTAGTGGTTTTGAGAGTATTACTCAAGTAGCTGATGCAAATGATTTAAAAGAGATTAAACAAGATTTTCAACATGTTCATGTAGATGAAGCGATAAGAGAGTATATGACTAAAATTATATTTGCTACTAGATTTCCAAAAGAGTATGGAGTTAGTGAAATTAGTGAATTTATCAGTTTTGGAGCAAGTCCTAGAGCCTCTATCGATTTATATAAAGCAAGTTCGGCTATTGCTTTGATTAGAGGAAAAGATTATGTTACGCCTTTGGATATAAGCTATATAGTAAATAGCGTTTTAAGACATAGGATTATATTAAATTACAAAGCCCAAGCCAACAATATAACTACAGATAGTGTTATAGAAAAAATTATCCAATCCATCAAAGCTCCTTAAAGGCTATTAATGCAACAAATTGCAAAGGAGATACTACTAAGAGCTAAAAAGGATGTTTTTAGTGGAAATTTAGGAAACCATTTAACCACTTTTAAAGGTGATGGTCTCGATTTTCGTGAAATTAGAGAGTATGAGTATGGTGATGATATAAGAAAGCTCAACTGGAAAGCTACAGCAAAAAGCGGATCACTAAAGACAAATGTTTTTAATGAAGAGAGAGAATTAAATATAATCTTAGCCTTTATGGTAAGTGGTAGTATAAATTTTGGAAGTGTTAAGTTAAAACAAGAGGTTGTAGCTGAAGTATTAGCACTTTTGGCATTTTCTGCTCTAAAAGATAACAATAGAGTTCAAAGTATATTTTTTAGCGATAAAGAGGAGAAGTTTTTTAAACCTCTAAAGAGTGAGAGCATAGTACATGATATCTTAGATAGTGCTATTTTGATAGATTGTTTACAAAAAGAGGTCGATTTTAAAAAATTTAGTGATTATGTAAACTCTACCTTAAAACAAAAATCGCTTATTTTTATTGTTGGTGATTTTTATAGCGAAGTTGATTTGAGTGAAATTGCACACAAAAATGAGTTATATGCAATTATAATTAGAGATAGATTTGAAGAGTATCCACTTTTAAATGGTGAGTTTGAGCTTATAGATACAAATACTCTCAAACCAGATAAACTAAATTTAAATCAAGATATTGCCAAAGAGTATCAAAAACTTATCAAAAAGCATGATGAAAAGTTAAAAGAGCACTTTTTAGAGCATAAAATCTCTTATGGAAAAATTTATACAGATGAAGATATCTATCTTCGTTTGAGTCAAATTATAAAAGGTTGATTGTGGAAGGTCTAAAAGATATAAAAGATATAGTTGTTGTACCAGATTATAGCTTTTGGATATTTTTATTAACTATTTTTGTATCTATTTTGGCTATTGGATTGATCATTTATCTGTATAAAAATAGAAGAAAAAAAAGAAAAAAACCTACAAACAAAGAGTTAGCAAAACAGAGATTAAAATCGATCGACTTTAAAGATCAAAAAAAAGCGGTATATACCTTTAGTGTAGATGGCTCTTTATTTGTCAATGAAAAAAACAGGGATTTATTTCAAAAAATAGAAAAAAACTTAACACAATACAAATACAAAAAAGAGACTCCATTACTAGATAGTGATACAAAAAAGATGATCAAAGAGTTCATAAGGAGTATTACATGATAGAAAATATCTCTTTTGAATACCCTTATGCTTTTGTTATTTTATTGATTTTTATAATTTGTTCAATATTTTGTAAACAAAAGAGTACTGCTATCTATTTTCCAAATGTGGCTTTATTAAAAAAAGCCTCTTTAAAAAGCTCATTTTTGACAAATCTTTTAAAGTTTTTGATAATACTTACTCTAAGCATAGCTCTAGCAAGTCCAATCAAAGAAGATACTATTGAGTTGAAGAATGATAAAGGGTATGAGATATCACTCATTTTAGATGCTAGTGGCTCTATGAGTGAGTATAATAAGTTTGATATTGTAAAAGGTATTGTTGAAGATTTTGTAGATAAGAGACTACATGATAAGTTAGCCCTTAGTATATTTGCCGATTTTGCCTATGTTGCGATACCATTAACTTATGATAAAAAAAGTATCAAAAGGCTTTTAAGTCGTATTGAGGTGGGAATTGCTGGAGAGCAAAGAACAGCACTATATGAAGCTCTGTTTTTAAGCTCAAACCTATTTAAAACTAGTAAATCAAAAGAAAAAATAGCTATTTTATTAACTGATGGTGTGGACAATACAGACTCAATTCCACTAAATGTAGCTATCAATACAGCCAAAAAGTATGGTATTAAAGTTTATACTATAGGTGTTGGAAGAGCAGGGGATTTTAATCCAATAGTCTTAAAAGAGATAGCAGATCAAACTGGTGGGAAATATTTTCAAGCTACAAGCATACAAGAGTTAAAACAGATTTATGATCTTATAGACTCTTTAGAAAAGAGCGAGATCAAAGCAGATAAATATATCAAAAAGAGTTATTATTTTCAATATATTTTAATTTTATCACTATTTTTTATGATGCTTTATCTATATGCTATAAATAGGAAACAAAATGTTTTATTTTAAAGATATAGAGTTTTTATATTTACTGCTACTATTGATACCATTTGTATATCTTTTGAGAAATCATGTAGATACTTTAGAGAGAGTTTTTTCAAAAAGGGTACTTGAAAAGATCAAAATCAAAAATAGAGCTTTATCAAAAAGAGCTAGAAATATTTTGATGCTTTTATCAATGGTTTTTTTAATTATCGCTTTGGCAAGAGCACAAATAGACAAAGGTGAAATCAAAGTAAAATCAAGCTTTATAAATGTGGTAACAGCACTTGATATGTCAAGATCAATGTTTGCAAATGATATCTATCCAAATAGGTTTGAGTTTGCAAAGATGAAGTTTTTGGACTCATTGGAGTACTTTAAAAATATCAAAGTAGCTTTGATAGGATTTAGCTCAAAAACATTTTTAATATCACCTTTGACTGAGGATTTTCATTCACTAAAATTTTTAACCAAAAATTTAAATCTTGATTATCTCTCACTAAAAGGGACAGATATCTTATCAGCATTAGAATCGGCAAATGATCTTTTAGGTGATGAGAGTGATAAAGTTTTACTCATTTTTAGTGATGGTGGAGATCAAAAAGAGTTCTCAAAAGAGATAGAGTATGCAAAAAAACACAAAATAACCGTATATGTTTACAATATAGGAACCGATAAAGGAGGGGTTGTAAAAACACAAAATGGAGTCTTAAAAGATAAAAATGGAGATATTGTTATACTCAAAAGAGATGATTCTATAAAAGAGTTGGCTATACAAAGTGGTGGAGCATATTTAAAATACTCCTTAGCAAAAAATGATATCAAAGTCTTAATAGATGATATAAGAGCAAAACATAAAGCAAAAAAAGAGCAAAATATAACTATCAAAGATACAAAAGAGCTATTTTATTATCCTTTGATAGTTGCTATTATTCTATTTTTTATGTCACTATTTTCACTCCCTCAAAAGGTTGCTTGATGAGAGTAGTTGTTTTATTGTTAATTATGAGTGGTTATCTGTTTTCATCTATGTTTGATTTTTTATATTTAAAAGATGCAAAAAAAGCTTATGAAAACAGAGAGTATGAAAAAGCTGCTAAGCTTTATCAAAAAGTAGATAATGATAAGGCTAGATTTAATGCAGCAGATAGTTTATATAGACAAAAAAAGTACAAAGAGGCGATCTCTTTGTATAAAAGTATAAAAGATAAAGATCTTCAATTTAAAGTATTGCATAATCTTGGAAACTCTTATGCAAATTTAAATCAAATTGATAAAGCTATAAAATCGTATGAAGATGCTTTAAAAATAGAAGATGATAAAGATACAAGATAAAATCTTGAACTTTTAAAACAGAAAAAAAGGCAAAAAGAGAATAAAAAGAGCAATAAAGATAACAAAAATCAAAACCAAAATAAGAATAAAAAAAATAAAAATGATAAACAAAATCAAAATTCTAAACAATCCAGTAAAAACAAAAATGAAAATCAAAAACAACAAAAAGAGAACCAACAAAAACAAAAAAGTGATAAAAATAAAGACAAAAATCAAAATCAAGATCAAAAATTAAACGCAAATCAAAAGCCCAAAAAACAACCACCAATTAGTGACATAGAAGAGAGAAAATGGCAACAAAAACTAAATCAAAGAGGTATAAATACACTTTTATTGCCACTAAAAACTAAAGGAGATAGATATGAAGAACAAAATCCTTGGTAGTATTTTAATAACTTTTATTTTAATTATAGATCTATTTGCAAATGTAACAGCAAAGATAAATGTACCAGCAATTTATAAAGGTGAGATTGTAGAATTTAGTATAAGTGCTGAGGGAAATGATGTAGTGTTTCCAACAATTGATGAGATAGATTCATATCCTATCTTAGGCACTTCATCTTCTCAATCAACTACTATTATAAATTCAAAAGTAACTAGAAGTATCTCAAAAACTTACACATTTGCTCCTTTAAAAGATGTAACTATACCATCATATGAAGTGATAGTAGATGGCAAACGCTATAAAACAAAAGAGTTAAAAGTGGCAGTTTTAAAACCAACTGCTAGTCAAAAAGGGGCAGATTTTGTAGTGAGTATGAGTGTAGATAAAAAAAGTGCTACAGTTGGAGAGAGCATTAAACTTACAATATCTTTTAAACAAAAATTAAATGCTCATGCTGATAAATTACAAATAAGTGAGCCAAGATTGGAAGACTTTTGGATTAAAAAGGTTGAAGGTGTACAAAAAAGTACAAAAGGTGAATATATAATCCAACAAATAAGCTATATACTATTTCCTCAAAAGAGTGGCAAATATAAACTTGCTCCAATAGAAGCAGATATAGGTAAATTGGTTCGAAATAGATTAGGTAGTAGTGATCCATTTTTTAATGATCCATTTTTTGACTCATTTACTTCACAAATTAAATGGCAAAAAATTTTTTCAAATGAGATAGATTTAGATATAAAACCTCTACCAAATGGAGTTGAGCTTTTTGGAGATTTTAGTATAAAAGCTAGTGTTGATAAATATGAAGTTAGTGCAAATAAACCTGTCAATTTAACTATCAATATAAAAGGTGAGGGCAATATAGATGATATCAAAAAATTTGATTTAGATATAGATGAAGCCATAGTTTATGCAGATGAGCCTAAGATAGTGACAAATTTACAAAATGGAGTCTATAAAGGAGAGTTTACTCAAAAAATAGCAATTATAGCTGAAAATGATTTTACGATTCCGCCTATAAAATTAAAATATCTTGATAAAAAAACTAAACAAATTAAAATTATTCAAACAAAACCGATACAGATAAAAGTAAAAGGAGCAAAAAAAGCTAAAAAACCATCTATAGAGTCTCTAAATGATAATACCCCTACAATAGAAACAAAAAATGATAATGTAAATGTTGAAGAGTCAAATCATATAAAATATCTATTTCTTTTAGCTGGATTACTATTTGGTGGTATGATAGGCTATATAGGTAGAGGTTTAAAGTTTGAAAAAACAAAAAAGGAGTTAGATATAGTCAAAAAAATTAAAAAAACAAAAGATGATAAAGAGCTTTTTGAGCTTTTATTGCCTTATGCTAAAAAAGATAAATTAATCTCAACTACACTAGATAAATTGGAGCAAAACATATATAAGTTTCAAAATCATAAAATTGATAAACTGAAATTAATAGAATTTTTTGAAGAGTTAGAGGAGTAGATATAATTCAAGAGATACTTTTAGGTATATTTGATAGACTATATAAAAAATATATTTAAGGGTAAGCTCATGAGTGTTTTAAAAGATTTTATAAAAAAAGAATCATCGTCTGGAATTATTTTAATTTTTGTAACTATTTTGGCTCTTTTTTTGCAAAATAGTATGTTTTCAAGCCTTTATAGTAGTTTTTTGCATACTCATGTAGAGATAAGATTTGGTGAGTTTCAAATAGCAAAGCCACTTCTTTTATGGGTAAATGATGGCTTGATGGCGATATTTTTCTTTCTTATTGGGTTGGAGGTTAAAAGAGAGGTGTTAGAGGGACATCTCTCATCTATGAGACAGGCAATTTTACCTATTATTGCTGCTGTTGGCGGTATGGCAATCCCTGCACTTGTTTTTGTTATATTTAATTATCATGATGCATCTTCTATGCAAGGTTGGGCTATACCAACAGCTACTGATATCGCTTTTGCTCTAGGGATACTTTCACTTCTTGGCAAAAGAGTGCCTGTTTCATTAAAGATCTTTTTGATGGCACTTGCTATTATGGATGATTTGGGTGCTATTGTGATTATTGCTCTTTTTTATACTAGCAATTTATCTACTTTATCTATAACTATAGCCTCCATGGCACTTGTTGTTTTGTTTGTTATGAATAGAGTTGGTGTTTTGACAAAAGCAGCCTTTATTTTAGTTGGAGTAATTTTATGGGTTAGTGTTTTAAAATCTGGTGTTCATGCTACTTTAGCTGGAGTTGCTTTGGCATTTATGATTCCATTAAAGTCAAAATCTAAAGATGGTAAAGAGTTCTCTATGTTAAAAGAGTTAGAACACGATTTACACTATTGGGTAGCATTTTTTATTTTACCACTTTTTGCGTTTGTAAATGCAGGGGTTGATCTAAAAGGTATTTCACTTGAACAGATGTTATCTCCTGTGCCATTAGGTATTATGCTTGGGCTATTTATAGGTAAACAAGTTGGAGTATTTGGTTTTTCATATTTAGCAGTAAAATTAAAAATTGCTACTTTACCAAAAGATAGCAGTTGGATTCAACTTTATGGAGTTGCACTATTGACTGGAATTGGATTTACTATGAGTCTTTTTATAGATACTTTGGCATATAGTGACTCAAATATGTTTAATTATGCCGATAAGTTGGCAATACTTTTAGGATCACTCTTTTCAGGAGTTGCTGGTTATTTTGTTTTAAGATTTGCAAAACCAAAATAGTAGGAGTTTTAAATGTATCAAAAGATAAAACTTCTTGTAGAGAGTAAGTTATTTCAAAATTTTATTATTGCTTTGATTGTTATCAATGGCATTACTATGGGATTAGAGACATCTAAAAGTCTATCATCAAACTATCACTCTTGGTTTGAACTCTTTAATACTCTTGTTATTGTGATATTTACTATAGAGATTATTTTACGAATTTATGTACACAAAAAAGCTTTTTTTAAAGATCCTTGGTCTTTATTTGATTTTACTATAGTTGCTATATCTTTAGTTCCTGCTAGTGGTGGACTTGAAATATTTAGAGTTTTAAGAGTTTTAAGACTATTTAGACTGATAACTGTAGTACCTCAAATGAGAAAAATTGTTGCTGCTCTTTTAGGGGTTATTCCTGGTATTTTATCTATTGCTGGATTGTTAATGCTCTTTTTTTATATATTTGCAATTATGTCAACGCAACTTTTTGGAGAGAGGTTTCCTGAGTGGTTTGGTACTCTTGGAGAATCATTTTATACACTTTTTCAAATTATGACACTTGAGTCTTGGTCTATGGGTATAGTTAGACCTGTTATGGAAGTGTATCCTCATGCTTGGATATTTTTTATCCCTTTTATATTTTTAGCAACTTTTATCATAGTAAATCTTATTATTGCCATTGTTGTTGATGCGATGAATGAGATGAATGAACAAGAAGAGCAACATATAATAAGTGAAGTTCATTCAAGCGAAAATAGTGTCCAAAAAGAGTTATTAAAATTACAAAATGAGATAAAAGAGTTAAAAGAGATTCTTGTAAAAAGAGGTGAAGTTTAAATTGTATTAAAAAATATGGTTCAAAACATAAAAATATGGTATAATATTTAGGTCAAGACCTAAAAAATTACTGTTTATTCTTTTAAAGCTTTTGCAATTAGCTCTATTGGGTTTTTAAACTCTACATTTACATCTGCTTCATTTAAAGAGTTTGCTATTTGCATCCTACAAGCACTACACTCAGCACTTACTATTTTTGCATTTGTCTCTTTTATCATCTTTGCTTTTGGCTTCCCCGCTGCCTGGGCTAAATGAAATTTTTCACTCTGTATAGTTACACCTCCAAAACCACAACATCGATTAGGATCTTCCATCTCTACGATATTATAATTTTTAGAGATTAACTCTCGTGGCTCTTTGTAAATTCCTTGCATTTTTTTTGCATGACATGGATCATGATAGGTTATAAGCTCATCTAAATTTTTACCTTTTTTTTCTAAAAGCTCTTTTAATTTTGTGTTATCATGTAGCCATTTTGTAGCCATAAATATCTTTTTATCCAATTTTTTTGCTCTTTGTTTAAACTCTTCATTATCATGAAAAAAGTGAGGATAATCTATCTTTATCATAGCTGAACATGTAGCTTCTGGTATGATAATAGCATCAAGATCATCGATAAAACTCTCAAAATACTCTATATTGTGTTTGGCTAAATATTCAACCGTATCAAAATCTCCTGTAAAATATGCAGGTGCTCCACAACATAACTGTTTTTTGATTAGATGAGCATCTATCTTTAACTCTTTTAGTATCTCAAGAAGAGATTTTCCAATCTCAGTATATGTATAATTTCCAAGACAACCTATAAATATACCAACCTTTCCCTCTCCTCCATGATCTATAACTTTTGGATAAGAGTTTAGAAAAGTTTTCGATTTTAAAGATGGCAAGAGTCTATCTTTTTTAATTAGAGGCAGATTAAATCTAGGTTGCATAGAGCTGATCTCTTTTTTTATCTTAAATCCACATGTTTGAAAAACCCATCCAAGTTTAGCCAATATATCCATAGTAAATCGATGACGAAGCAGATAGAAAAATACCTTTTTATAAGTTGCTAAAGAGTACTTTTTTCTTATATCATTTCTTACTTGTTCTATCATCGTATCAACAGGGAGATCATTTGGGCATACATCTACACAATTTGTACATAAAAAACAGCTCTCAAAGATATCTTTTGCGTTTTTATCTAACTCTAAGTCACCTCTTTGATAAGCACCCAAAAGATCTAAAAATCCTCTAGGAGAGGTTGTTTCATCTTTGTTGATATTATAAATAGTACAAGTTGGGATACATTTACCACACTTTACACAATCATCACTAATTTTGGTAAAATTAAAACTTTTAAGATCTTTCATATTAATTATCTCCTTTTTGTTGGAAGTGAATTCCAACAAAAATTCCCCTCACTAAAGCTTTGTCCTAACGGACAAGAAATAAAACACTTACGATTTTTGTCTTTAATTATGATTTTATCAAAAATCATGAGTGTTTCATTAGATTGTTTTGCTAAATTTTCTTTGCTCTTGAGGTATTTTATGCAAATATGCATCAAATGCCATAGCGATATTTCTAATGAGCATAGTTCCAGTTGTACTAGCTTTTATCTCTGTATCTGAGATTGATACAAGCTTAGCTTCGATTAAATCCTCTAAATGTGTAACTGAGTCTTTAAAATATTCAAAAAAGTTGATATTAAACTTTTTTTCAACTCTAGGTATATTTAGTTTAAAATTACTCATAAGCTCCATAATAACATAGTTTCGTATCAAATCATCTTCATTTAGCTTAACTCCTCTATGAACTGGAAGTCTTCCCTCATCTATCGCATTTTCATAATCTTTCATATCTTTGTAATTTTGCACATAATAATCAGCCCCCTCACCGATACTGGTTAATCCAATACCTATAAGATCAGCTCCACCTTTTGTAGTATATCCTTGAAAATTTCTATGAAGTTCACCTTTTTCGATTGCCAAAAATAGCTCATCATCAGGTTTTGCAAAGTGATCCATACCTATCATTTTGTAACCACTGTTTTCAAAAAAATCTATAGTATATTTTAAAATTTCCAATTTTACCGATGGATGGGGTAGGGTGGTTTCATCTATCTTTCTCATTGTCTTTTTCATCCAAGGTACATGAGCGTAGTTAAAAACAGCCAATCTATTTGGATCAAGTTTTAATACCATATCAAGAGTCTTTTTAAAACTCTCAAAGCTTTGATAAGGCAATCCATATATAAGATCAATATTGATCGATTCAATTCCTGCATCTCTTGCAAGTTTAACTGCATTTTTAGTCACTTCAAAAGATTGGATACGATGTATAGCAATTTGTACTTTTTCATCAAAATCTTGCACACCAAAACTTATACGATTAAATCCAGCATCTTTTAAGATATCCATATGATCTTTTGTAAAAAATCTAGGATCAATTTCACAGCTTATTTCAGCATCATTAGAAAAGTTATTAAAATGTTTTTTGATAGCTGATACTACTTTTTGGAGTTGTTTTTTATCAAAAAATGTTGGAGTTCCTCCACCAAAATGGAGCTGAATTACCTCTCTGTTTGTATCTACATGATTTGAAAGAATTGATAACTCTTTTTCTATATAATCAATATATCTATCTTTTTTATCCTCTTTAGAGGTATAGACTACATTACATCCACAAAAATAACAAGCAGATCTACAAAATGGCAAATGAAAATAGAGAGATAGAGGTTTTTTATTATCTTGTCTATTTAACTCCTCTATATATAAATTTGCATCAAAACCTTCATGAAACTCTACTGCTGTTGGGTAGCTTGTATATCTAGGTCCTGGTTTTGAATACTTTGTAAACTTGTTATAATCAATCATGTAGTTTGCCTTTTAGTTGTTTAATTGAGGATATAACTCTTTTATATTTAAAAAAAGATTTGGATGTTCACTTTTGATCTTTTGAATAAGCTGTTCGAGATTAACACTAACTACTGTCTTATCTTTTTGTTTCGCAGCAAGTTTTTTTATCTCATCCATTGCTACAATTCTAACATCTTCAAAATCTATTGGAATATTTTGCCAAATAGTCTTTTCAAGCTTTAAATTAAAATTTTCTTGTTGGATTTCTCTTGAACTGTTAAGCACTTTTGATAGGATATCAACAGGAACAAAAGCATAAACTTTTTTTTCATCATTTTTATCAACTGCAAGCCATGGATTATTGGATTCCCAGCTTCCTTTTTTAAGATGTAGCTTTTTTATATTTGGATCATCTGTATTTTCTATCTCTAAAAGTGTAGTCTCTTCACCATTGCCAAGATCTAAATTTTTTGCAAGATTATCCAAATTTGTTGTTATATCGGTACTATTGTTCTCTTTTTTCATCACTTTTTCCTTTGTTTATCTAGCCATACTAAAATCGCCTTTTGTACATGAAGACGATTTTCAGCCTCATCAAATATGATACTTTGATCCCCTTCTAATACCTCTTCGCTCACTTCATAGCCTCTATATGCTGGTAAACAGTGTAAAAATATTGCACTCTTTTTTGCAAGGCTTAAAAGCTCATTATCTATCATGTAGCCTTTAAAATCCCTTATTTTTTGCTCTTTTTCATCTTCTTGACCCATAGATATCCAAGTATCGGTTGTGACTACATCGGCATTTTTTATAGCCTCTTTTGGATTATGAAAAAATCTTATTTTTGCATTTGATTTTTTAGCTATTTTTAAAGCCTTATGTATGATAAGTCCATCACACTCATACCCTTTTGGAGAGGCTACTCGAAGCTCAAATCCAAGCTTAGCACTAAGCATGAGCCAAGAGTGAGCCATATTGTTTCCATCTCCTATATAAGCAACTATTGGATTTTTATCTTTTTTGTACTCAACCATACTCATATAATCGGCCATAAGTTGTACAGGATGAAAATCATCACTTAAACCATTTATAACAGGAATGCTAGAGTATGAAGCAAACTCTTCTAAATTTTTATGCTCATAAGTTCTAATCATTACAAAATCAAGCATTCTTGAGAGAACTCTTGCAGTATCTTTTAAAGGCTCTCCTCTGCCTAATTGTATATCATCGTGAGATAAAAATAGTGCATGTCCACCAAGCTCAAACATTCCAACTTCAAAGCTAACTCTAGTTCTGGTACTTGATTTTTCAAATATCATACCAAGAGTTTTACCTTTTAGATATCTCTTTTTTTTGGGTTTGTTTTTGATTTTTATTGCAAGGTTGATAATCTCTAAAATCTCTTCTTTGGAAAAATCTTCCAGTGTTAAAAAGTGTCTCATAACAGTCTTGCCACCTCTTTTGCATGATAAGTTATGATGATATCAGCTCCTGCTCTTTTGAAGCTTAAAAGCGTCTCTAACATAACCTTCTCATAATCAATCACACCAGCTTTTTTTGCAGCTTGTAACATTGCATACTCTCCACTTACATTATAAGCTGCAAGTGGAAGTAGTGAGTGCTCTTTGATATCTCTTATGATATCGAGATAAGATAAAGCAGGTTTAACCATAAGTATATCAGCTCCTTCTCTCTCATCTTCAAGTGATTCTAAAATGGCTTCATTTCTATTGGCTGGATTCATTTGATAACTTCTTCTATCTCCAAAACTTGGACTACTCTCAGCCACATCACGAAATGGTCCATAATAGGCCGAAGCAAATTTTGTAGAGTAGCTCATAATAGGAAGATTTACAAATCCTTCGCTATCTAGTGCTTCTCTAATGGCACTTATCATACCATCCATCATACCACTTGGTGCTATCATATCAGCTCCACTTTGTGCGTGAATGATGGCTTGTTTACCAAGAATTTCCAGCGTAGCATCATTATCAACTGTTTGATTTTTCATATCTAAAATTCCACAATGCCCATGATCTGTAAATTCACAAAAACAAAGATCGGTTGTTACAAACATATCAGGGAACTCTTTTTTGATAGCTTTTACACTAGAGGCTATAACTCCATGTTCACACAAAGCATCACTACCAATGCTATCTTTGATTTCAGGAATTCCAAACAATATAATAGAATTTAATCCCAATTTTTGTAACTCTTCACACTCTTTTAAGATTTGATCTATACTCATTTGAAAAACTCCAGGCATAGAGCTTATCTCTTTTTTGATATTTTTACCTTTCTTTATAAAAAGTGGATAGATAAAGTCATTTTTACTAAGTGAAGTTTCACTAAGAAGCTCCCTTAGAGTTTTATTGATTCTAAGCCTTCTAAATCTTTTAAACATCTTTTTTCCTTGAGTGTGATAATATAAAAATTTAAAAGAAAACATTTTACCATAATTTAGGAAATAAAAAAACAATGAATGTAAATATATCAAATATCGCTAATTTACCAACTATCTTTGGACACTTTAAAATACAATCTTTTAAAGAGGGCGTCAAAGAGCATTTGGTAGTTTTTAAAGAGCCTATAAAAGAGATTCCAATAGTCAGAATCCATAGCGAATGTTTAACAGGTGATGCGATTGGGAGTTTGAAGTGTGATTGTAGAGATCAACTTGCATCCTCTTTGAAGATTATCAATCAAAATGGTGGTATGGTAATTTATCTAAGACAAGAGGGTAGAAATATTGGTCTTTTAAATAAGGTCAATGCTTATGCTCTTCAAGATAAAGGATTAGATACAGTAGAGGCAAATCATCAATTAGGCTTTATGACAGATGAGAGAACTTATGAGATAGTAGAGTATATATTAAATCATTATAAAATCAAAAAGATAAAACTACTAACAAACAATCCAAAAAAAGTCTTTGGATTTCAAGATATTCAAATTGTCGAAAGATTGCCAATAATCATGGATGCAAATGACTATAATGAAGAGTACTTAAGAGTAAAAAAAGAGAAAATGGGTCATTTATTTTAATTAAAGGTAAATAATTATAAGATACACCAAACAATTTTAGGAAAAATTATTGGATAAAACAAAAATACTAGAAGTTTTAAATGATTGGAACTATTGGAATAAGGATATAATAGATACTAAAAAGAGAGATTTTTATGATCATAAAATAGCCAATTTTTTAAAAAATGATGAAATAATTGTTTTAAAAGGAGTTAGACGAAGTGGAAAATCTACACTTTTGATAAATCAAATAAAACAATTAATAAACAATAAAATAGACAAAGAAGATATCCTTTTTGTTAATCTTGAAGATCCAAGATTTATAAATCATTTAGATGTTGAATTGTTGGAAAACATAAAAGATACATATTTACAATATCTAAATCCAAAGTCTAAACCATATATTTTTTTAGATGAGGTTCAAAATATTCCAAATTGGGAAAAATGGGTTAATAAAGAGTACGAATTAAAAAAATCTAATTTAATTATTACAGGTTCAAACTCTTCAATGCTTAGTAGTGAAATAGCGACAACTTTAAGTGGAAGATATCTTAGTTGTACAGTATATCCTTTAAGTTTCAAAGAGTATTTGGGATTTTTAAATATTAATATCAAAAGTATGCTAGATTTTGTACAGCATAAGATAAAAATCATGAGAGCTTTTGAGGAGTATTTGCTATATGGAGCATTTCCAAAAGTGCCATTTTATCCTAAAGAGCAAAAAAAAGATCTTTTGATAACTTATAAAGATTCTATTTTACTAAAGGATATAGTTGCTCGTTATAAATTAAAAGATTTTTATAAATTAGAAGAGATTGCAGCATTTTTATTGAGCAATAGTGGTATTATACAGAGTATCAATAAATTGAAAAATAACTTTAGTATCTCTTTTGATATGGCAAGTAGTTATATAGAGTATTTAAAAAATGCGTATATGATATTTGAGGTAAAAAAGTTCGATTACTCACTGAAAAAACAAAATGTTAATGAAAAAAAATATTATAGTATAGATTTAGGACTTTCAAATATATATAGAGTACCAAATTTGCAAAATAGAGGTAATGATATAGAGAGCATAGTTTTTTTAGAACTTTTACGAAGAGATTATCAAGTATTTTATTATAAGACTTCAAATGATCTTGAGTGTGATTTTGTTGTTCAAAAAGGTAATAAAATAGTAAAACTCATACAAGTAAGCACTACCTTAAAAACCCAAAAAACCAAAGATAGAGAAATAGCTGGATTGTTTAAGAGTATGCAAGAGTTAAAATTAGATGAAAAAGAGGTGAAATTACTTATCATTGCAGAAGATCAAGATAGCAAAATAGAGTATCAAAATAGTACTATTGAGGTTGTAAATATTTTAAAATGGCTCCTTCTTTAACGGGGGTCAGGGTTTGCCTTTTGCCTTTTTGTCTCTCAAAAGGCAAAAGTCAAACCCTGAACATTCCTCCTGAATTTTTCCTGAAAAAATACTTAAATTACCTTATTTCATAATCT
>JALWLB010000149.1 GCA_027081145.1 Campylobacterales bacterium | reverse complement strand
TCAAGCTCAATTTTTAATCTTTTTCTTGCATTATAGACATCTTGTTCATCAACTTTGATTAAAGATGCAATAAATCTATCAGAAAAACCAAAAGATTTTGCTTCTCTTAAAAGAGTGTTATCATGTAGGATATCTTTTGTGATATTTTTTTCATATTGAACTAACTCTTGTATTTGATATAAAAACCATCTATCAACCTTACAACATTCAAAAACTTCATCAATGCTTAAACCAACCCTAAAAGCATCAGCAATATATAAAATTCTATTTTCATTGGCTCTTCTAAGCTCTTGTTTGATTTTAACTTCATCACTCTCTATAGTATTTAATCCACTAAGAGATGTCTCTAGTGAACATAAAGCTTTTTGTAAAGACTCTTTAAAAGTTCTTCCCATCGCCATTACTTCACCAACACTCTTCATTGATGTAGTAAGAGTTGAATTTGCTTGTGGAAATTTTTCAAATGTAAATCTAGGAATTTTTGTAACTATATAATCAATTACTGGCTCAAATGAAGCAGCAGTGCCTGTTATATCATTTTGTATCTCATCAAGAGTAAAGCCAACTGCTAAAAGTGTAGCAACTTTAGCAATTGGATATCCAGTTGCTTTAGAAGCAAGAGCTGAGCTTCTACTTACTCGTGGATTCATCTCAATAACTGTCATTCTACCATTTTTTGGATTTTGAGCGAATTGAACATTACTACCACCCGTATCAACTCCAATTTCTCGTAAAATTGCAAATGAGGCATTTCTCATATGTTGGTACTCTTTATCGGTTAATGTCAGAGCTGGAGCAACTGTTACGCTATCACCTGTATGAACACCCATAGGATCAAAATTTTCAATAGAACAAACTATGATACAGTTATCTGCACAATCTCTAATAACCTCCATCTCATACTCTTTCCATCCAAGAAGTGACTCTTCTATCAATATCTCATTTACAGGAGAAGCTTCAAGACCAGATTCAGCTAGTCTTTTAAATTCATCAATATTATAAGCAACTCCACTTCCACCACCAGCTAATGTATATGAAGCTCGTATAATTAAAGGAAAACCTATCTTTTCGACTGCTTCCATAGCTTCATTCATGTTATAGGCATATTGACTTTTTGGTAAATCCATACCAATTTTTAGCATTGCCTCTTTAAAGGCTTTTCTATCTTCACCTTTTCTTATTGCTTCAGGATTTGCTCCAAGAAATTGTACATCTTTTAGCATACCTTTTTCATACATACTCATAGCTACATTCAGTGCTGTTTGCCCACCCATAGTAGGTAAAATTGCATCAATATTTTCTATCTCAATAATCTTTTGGATAATCTCTTCATTAATAGGCTCTATATAAGTTCTATCAGAAAATTCAGGATCGGTCATAATGGTTGCAGGATTGGAGTTAATCAAGACTACTCTATATCCTAACTCTTTAAGAGTTTTTACAGCTTGAGTTCCAGAGTAGTCAAATTCACAAGCTTGTCCTATCACAATAGGTCCAGAGCCTATAAGTAAAATATTTTTAATATCATCTCTTTTTGGCATACATTCCCTTCATGAAAAGTTTTAAAAGTATATCATTTTTTTGTATCAATTGCATAAAAAAAATCAGCTTTTTGTACTTTTACAAAAGGTTTTACAATTGCCATTTTATATATCTCATCTTTTTGAATTTCCATAACAGTTCCAACTTCAATACCTTCAAAAAAGATTTCATCAAAACCACTTGTTATAACTTTATCTCCAACACTAATATCTGCATAAAGTGGAATGTATTTGACATACATAAAGGGAGCATTTCCAAAAAGTATTCCTGGAGTTTTCTCTTCTCCAATATAAACTGAGTATTTACAATCCGAATCCATTTGTAAAATTGCTAACGCTTTACCATATTGCTCTTTAACTATTCCTACACTATAGCCTCTATATAAAAGCCCATAAATTTTCTTTTGATCAAATTGATTAAATTCAAGCCATAATTTATAAGGATTTTGCATATTTGCATACGATATTGCTCTAACGAGAGATAAGTTTGGGTTATAGGTAGATAAATTAACATCTTTTAAAAAATTATTTAGTTTTGTTGCATATGCAACTGAAAGTGAAGCAAGAGGCTCTAAGGTTTTAACTTTTTCATTCAACTCATCAATTTTATCTTTTTGACTAAACCAACTTTGAATTTTAAAATCTATCTCATCTATAAAGTGAATAAAAGACAATTTGATACTATTTGAAAACTCTAAAACATTTGATTTAATACTCTTTGAGCCACTTAATGAAAAAGTAATTAATAAAATAAATAAAAAGCCAAGAACAAAACTCTTTTTATTCATCAATCGAAATTTGTTGTAAGAGTTGCATCTC